>JAZNOL010000038.1:0-28282 GCA_045580815.1 Clostridia bacterium
TATATTCTTAACGGAGGGAAAATTATGAAAAAAGTAAGAGTAGGTCAGATTGGCTTCGGCGGTCGCGGAAGAAGTATTCTTCACAGCATCATTCTTGATAATGAAAAAGCCGAGGTTGTTGCAGTTTGTGACCTTTATGAAGACAGAACAGAAAGAGCAAAAGAAATTGTTGAAGAAAAACAGGGCACAACACCTTTTACAACACTTGACTATAAAGAAGTTGTAAATCATCCGGACGTTGACCTTGTTGTTATAACAAGTGCATGGGAATCACATGTTCCGATAGCTGTTTATTCTATGGAACAGGGCAAACCTGTTGCTATGGAGGTTGGCGGTGCATACACCATTGAACAGTGCTGGGAGCTTGTAAGAACATATGAACGCACCGGCACACGTTTCGGTTTCCTTGAAAACTGCTGCTACGGCAAACGTGAACTTATGATTAAAAACATGGTTGACCTCGGTGTTATGGGCGAGGTTGTGCACTGTAGCGGAGGTTATCATCATGACCTTCGTGAAGAGGTTTCCGGCGGAATCGAAAACAGACATTACCGTCTGCGCAACTACCTTAACCGCAACTGTGAAAACTATCCCACACACGAGCTTGGCCCGATAGCAAGACTTCTTGGTATAACAAGAGGAAACAGAATGCTCAGCCTCACTTCAACTGCTTCAAAAGCGGCAGGTCTTGAGCAGTACATAAAAGACGAAAAACCGGCAGACCACGAGCTTGTTGGTGCACGTTTCAACCAGGGCGATATTATCACAACAACAATCAAATGTGCCGGCGGTCAGACAATTGTGCTCACACTTGACACAACTCTGCCCAGATATTACAGCCGTGGCTTTACCGTTCGCGGAACAAAAGCTATGTACGAGGAATGCACAGATTCAATCTTTATTGATAAACAGGATAACGAAAAAGATTTTGAATGGAAAAAAGAATGGGGCAACGCAGAAAAATACGAAGAACAGTATCTGCATCCCATCTGGAAAAAATATATGGAAACAGGTGTTCAGGGTAGCCACGACGGTATGGACTGGCTTGAATTTGACCATGTGTTTGATTCGATGCTTGAAGATAAAGATTTTGAAATTGACGTTTATGATGCCGCAACATGGATGAGCATTACTGCTCTTTCTGAAAAATCTATAGCTCTCGGCGGTGCTCCCGTTGAAGTTCCGGATTTCACAAACGGCATGTGGACAATGAGAAAAGAAACAATATTTTAATTAATCTTAATAAAAACAGCGGCAAGCTTTGCCGCTGTTTTTGTATAAATATAAAAAATGTTTACTCGCTTTCGGTTATGCATTCAAAAGATAAAATTTATACAGCACCTTGTGAAACTGCTGTGTAAATTTATATATCTTTCGCAAGATTTATAATTGTCCTATTTTTCTTAACAGCGTATTGATACGCTATGCCTGTGCCGCTTTTTGGCTGATAGTCAAATAAGTTCCGTCTGCTGTTTTTGCGTCTGAGCGGTAAATAATCATCTTTGAAATATATAACGCACACGTCCGATTTGTCTATCATATTATAGTTGCGTTCAACATAGACAGCCCTTCCGGCGTTTTTTGCCCCTTCGGGAAAATATGTTTCTTCATACATTTCCAAAAGGTATCGCCTGTAATCGTCACTGATTTCAGGATATGCCGACCTTGCATAAATCCGCTTTATGTAAGGATACTTTTCTTTCAGAGAAGTGACAACCTTGAGACATAAATCATCAAATTCGCTTTTGCTCCCAAAAAGAAATGCGTCTGTGTTGTTTGTGGTAATTAAATTTTCTATAACCTCATACAATTTGCTTTCAATACTGTCTGCATCCGATATTTTTCTGTGTCCGAAAAAACAGCAGGTCTTTTTGTCTGTTTCCATAACATACCCCTTAAAATAAAAAGTGCGTAGCCTACCCGAAAGCAGAGCCACGCACCAAAAAACGCAGGGACTCTGTTTCTAAAAGGTAACCACACACTTTTTTATTACACCTAAGACCTTAATTCAGAGGTATAACGAAACAAGAGTGTACGCTTTTTACATAGCATACCCTCTAAATTAAGGTGTAGTCAGGTAAATGTTGTCAATAAGTGACGTAATAAAAAAGTTGTGGTATGCAGATATTATATCACATTTTTTTTGATTTATCAAGTAGAAAAATAAATTTTTAAAAAATAAAACTGCTCTGCCTTAAAAAGCAGAACAGTTTTGCTTAAAATTAATAATTTCTTTTAGTTTACAGTTGTGAATTTTGCTGTGGAAAATTACTCCCACGCTAACATCACTTTTGTTTTGAACGTGAATTTGGGTCTAAATAGTGCATTTTCGTGCTGTTTCAGCACGAATTTTCCGTCCGTTCCACCCACTCAACAGGAAAAGGGTTGTCATTTTATGTACTTTCATATACAACACCAACTGTTCATCTATCAGCAGGTATCGTTTTTAGCTTCTGTGTAAAAAATGAAGCATCTGTGCATCATATATGTTGCTAAGCATTCTTAACACTTTAAGATTAGAACGATTAATCTGCTTATAGCTGTCATATTGACCATTTTTAATTTACGTTAAATCAAAAATTATTTGTAATAAAAAATTATTGTGTTGTAATGGTGTTCTCTCTCATACATATTATAATCACCGTTTGTGGCTTATAACTCTGTACATCTACTACTGTCAAAACATTCATAAATGGTATGAGTGGGACAGAGAATAAAGTAGGACTTTCACCCCTTTTAAAGAGTGGTTATTGCATGTGTAGCTTTTTTAATGTGCTTTGTACGAGTAGAGGGCTTCCCTCATTCCTTCTATACTTTTCACAACCTCATAATAGTCATCTATTGATTCTCCCTTTTCACCTTTCTCAATGATTGAGTCATGAACTATCTGTATCACTACATGATTGCTATTATACTTCGCGACTTGATATGCTGTTGCGTAAACTATTGTATTAATATGTGCAAGTTCTCCTTGTTGCTCTTTTGTAATTTTTGGATTTTGGCGTATATACAAAGATTCGTCTTCGATTGTTTTTTTATAACGGTCAAGAGCAGAAGAATCGATCAATGTGGTATAGTCACTATTAACCAAATCGTCGCATAAAGAAATTATTTCATTATAGTAATCTACCACAGCGTCAATATAATCCGAATATATGTCCGTTTGATATGTACTACTAATTTGGGTTGTTGAAAATCGTTCGATGCCCGAACCCGTCGTCTGCTTCCTATGCGTACAACTTACCGCGGAAAACATACATACCCATACCATAAAAATAGCTATGACTTTTCTTTTCATTTTAAATCCTCCTTCAAGACAAGTATCTTACAGTTTTTGACAACACAAAGTGTTGTCAAAGCACTTTTACAAGTGCCGAAAAAGCCCTTAAAATAAGGGCTTTTAGGATGCGGTATCATTCCCACTCGATTGTGCCTACGGGCTTTGGAGTAAGGTCATAGAGCACGCGGTTAATGCCTTCAACTTCGGCGGTTATACGTGCTGTGATTTTATGAAGAACATCGTAGGGGATTTCTTCAACAGTTGCAGTCATTGCGTCTGTTGTATTGACTGCACGGATAATTGCCGGCCAGCCTTCATAGCGTTTATCGTCTTTCACGCCAACACTTTTGAAATCAGGCACAGCAATAAAATACTGCCATACTTTGCCTGCAAGACCGTTTTTATCAAATTCTTCACGCAAAATTGCGTCTGCTTCGCGCAGTGCATTAAGTCTGTCACGAGTGATTGCACCAAGACAACGAACACCAAGACCGGGACCGGGGAAGGGCTGACGGTAAACCATTTCAGCAGGCAGACCAAGAGCGTCACCCACAACTCTTACTTCGTCTTTGTAAAGGAGTTTGATAGGCTCAACAAGCTCCATTTTCATGTCTTCGGGAAGTCCACCAACGTTGTGATGGGCTTTTACGCTGTCACTTTCAAGAATGTCGGGATAAATTGTTCCTTGTGCAAGGAAATCAACATCGGTAAGTTTTTTAGCTTCTTCATTGAAAACTTCAATAAACTCGCCACCGATAATTTTGCGTTTTTTCTCAGGTTCATCAACGCCTGCCAGTTTGTCTAAAAATCTGTCTGTTGCATCAATATATATCAGGTTTGCATCAAGTTCTTTGCCGAAAACATCAATAACCTGTTCGCTTTCGCCTTTTCTCATAAGCCCGTGATTAACGTGAACACAAATAAGTTGTTTGCCGATTGCTTTGATTAAAAGAGCAGCAACAACAGATGAATCCACACCGCCGGAAAGAGCGAGAAGCACTTTTTTGTCTTTAACCTGCTCACGGATTTCTTTAACCTGCTCGTCGATAAATGCATCAGCGAGTGCCGGGGTGGTTATGCGTTGCATAGTTTCGGGACGTGTAATTTTTTCCATAGTTAAATTCCTCCAGTTTTTATATTAATTTGTTTCCAAATTTTTGAAATATACTACAAATAACATTTTTTGACAAAAATATTATTTAAAGTATATTATATCACATTTTTTTTTGATTGTCCAGTAAAAAATAGTTGGAAATATCAACAATATTTTTGTCTTTATTTGAGATTAACCACACCATATTGAATAAATTTTCAATTCGCACGTGCTTGTGACGGTCTTTCGGAGTTGTATTTTTCACAAAAGGCACACCGTCAAGCACCTCATCGCAAAAAAGAATCTCGTGGATTTTTTGCTTGTTGAGTAAAATATCGCCTTTTTTAAGCCAGCTGGGGAAGGGGGCTCCTGTGCAAGAAATAAAATAGTCCTTTGCAAGCAAAAGAAGAAATTCTCTGTTGCAGATATTCAGGGTTTTTGCAAAATCGCAGATATACCCGAAAAGTTTTGTTCTGTGATGTGCAGTGGTAAGCTCGCCGATGCCTTTCAGGTACGTTGCAAGTGCATCAAAAAAGTCAAATGCACTGCCAAAATGGTCAAGAAACACATTTTCGCAAAATTTCAGAATGCCGCTGTTGTGATACATATCAAGTGCGGCTTCAACATCTTTTAAATGCGAAATATCGCCAAAACTCATATCAAAGGTTGAAATAACTTCGTAAGGAACAGAGGAAGAATACAAAATGCCAAATTTATCGGCATCTTTTTCAATCTGTGTGCCCGGCAAAACTTTCAAAAAACCCAGTTGCAGTTCATGCGGACTCAGTGAAAATGCAAAATCAAAAGAGTTTCTAAATAAGTCCACCGTTTCAAGCGGAAGTCCGGCAATTAAATCAAGATGGAGTGTTACGTTTGTCTGCGATACTATTTTTTTTACGTTTTCACCCAGTATGTCAGTTTCAGGAGACCGGTTTACCGCACGCAGAGTGTCGGGATTTGAGCTTTGCAGACCAACCTCAACACGCAACTTGTTTTTTGGAAATTTTTTTAAAATATCAATAAATCTGTCTGATACAATTGCCGCTTCAAGCTCAATATGAAACTCAGTGCGACAGTCCAGAGAGAGGATATATTCCAGAATTTTTATACTGCGTTCTTCGTCAGAATTAAACGTGCGGTCAACAAATTTAACAAGACGTACATTGTGTTTTGCAAAAATATCAAGGTCAGCAAAAACATTTTCAAGAGATTTATATTTAATATGACGGTCAGCCGATGAAAGACAGTAAGAACAGGCAAAAGGGCAACCCCTTGAGCTTTCGTAATAAAAAATACGGTCAGGCTCGGCAAAATCCTTGGAGCAATAAGGGAAAGGCATACTGTCCATATCGGTATTTTCGCCGAAAATGATTTTTTCTGTAATGCCGTTTGTATAAATATCAAGCCAGGCTTTTTCGCCTTCGCCCACAATTATTGCATCAACGAAACTGCAGTTTTGTAAAATACGGTCACGGTTATATGATGCTTCGGGACCACCAAGAACGATTTTTATGTTGCTGTCGGCTTTTTTTAGTATTTCTGCAAGACGAAGTGTATAATCAATGTTCCATATATAACAGGAAAACCCTGCAATATCAGCACCGCTGCCGGCAATGTCGGCAGCAACACGCATGATTTCGTCATTTCCGCTGTATTCGCAAATGTGGCATGTTGCACCGTTTTGCACAAGATAAGCAGAAATTTTACGTATTGCAAGGTTTGTATGCACATATTTTGAGTTTATTGCAGAAAGAACAATTTTAGTCAAGAACGTCACTCCGTTTTTTTGAGAAAAAGTTGCGTAAAATTTCGCTGCATTCAGCTTCCATAACGCCACCGCAAAATTTTACGCTGTGGTTGAATTTATAATCGTAAAAAAGGTTGAATTTTGAACCTACGGCACCGAATTTTTCTTCGTATGCACCAAAAACAACCTTGTCCAGACGAGACATTAAAATTGCACCGGCACACATAGGGCAAGGCTCCAATGTCACATACATGGTGCAACCGGATAAATTCCATCCGCCGAGTTTTTTGCAAGCATTGTTTATTGCATCAATTTCGGCGTGCAAAGAGGCTGTGCCGGTTTCTTCCCGGCGATTTCTGCCGGTTGAAATAATTTCGCCGTTTTTTACTATTATTGCTCCCACAGGCACATCGCCTGTTTTTTCACAAAGCTGTGCCTGAGAAAGTGCTTGTTTCATAAATTCGTTGTTCATATTTCGTCAAGTGTAAGATAATATGCCGGAATAAAATGCTTCATAAAATAATTAGCCTCCGGCAGATTCATCTTTTCAACAGATTTTTTTAAAGTTTCTTCGGCGTTTTTAAACTCACCGTTGCCGCTTTTTGATTCTTCAATACATTTGATGTATGCACTGATTTTGTCGGCAGCTTTTACCAAAACACCATTTTCGCCGCATTCACCGTCAAAAATATCTTTATAAGTGCTTCTCATATCTTCGGGCAACTTTTCTAAAATTTTGTTTTTTGCGGCATGCTCAATGTCTTTGAATGCGGAGATAATCTCGCTGTTCTGATATTTAACCGGAGTAGGTAAATCGCCTGTAAAAATCTCGCTTATATCATGATACATTGCAATTACTGCAATACGGTCAGCATTGTAATTTTTGCCAAACATGCTGTTGCCGATAACGGCAAGTGCATGGGCAATAACCGCAACATCAAAGCTGTGTTGCTGAACATTTTCATCCAGAGTGTTTTTCATAAGTCCCCAGCGGTGGATATATTTCATACGGGAGGCAAGGGCATAAAAATTGTAAGTTTCCATAAAAATTTCCATAGCCTTTCTGCCCACAAATAGCAATTAAAATCATACACACATTTCTTTGTGGGCAGAAGAGGCGTATAATGGAAATTTATGCACATCGCCGCTTCGTGCCTTCCGGCACGAAAATTCGGCGGTGCAATAAAATTTTGCCGAAGGCATTAACGTGATTTTTCACGTTAATAAATCCTTATCTTTTGAAAAGTCCCAGAAGTGACATTATTGAAATTGTTAGCCCGAAAACCGTAACAAGCGTCACAAAGCCGGACACAATCAGCTTGCCAAAGGTGGGATTTTCCGGATTGCGACGTTTTTTGCGGGGCATTGACATACGCACCGAATGGACAAATTTTTTCTGCTCGCTGTCAAGCTGACGTTTTGGCAGAATTATTGTGTTGTTTTTTGTAATCGAAAAATAAAAATATCCCGGTGTTTCCCATATGGAATGAAGATTATCAATGGTAATATCCGATGTTGCACCCGTTGATTTTTCGATGTGAATCGTATCTTTTTCTACAGTAAGCAGAGGAGTTCTGCCGTAGTATGAACCGCCTTTGTAATCAGCTTCTGCATTTTTGGGCAAAACGCGGAAAATCAGATTAATATGAAGAGCAAGCGGAACAACAGACAATGCCATAACAAGCAGACCTATCTCTGCAATATTTCGCAAATAAATCATAATTATCGGCAAAGCTATTGAAAATATAAGTGATATAAGTTTAGGCACACTACCTAAAATACCGGTAAGTGCCAGAATAAGCAGGTCGTTTTTTGTTACCTGCAAATTAACCTGAACTTTGTTTGTGTCAGTCATTTAAAAAGGACCCCCTTTGTCTTACGGCTTCAAAAAGAACTATTCCTGCGGCAACAGAAGCATTGAGAGACTGTACCGCCGGAGACATTGGAATTTTTATTAAAAAGTCGCATTTTTCTTTTAAAATACGACTCATTCCGCTACCCTCACTGCCAACAATAAGTGCGGCAGAATCTTTTAAATCGCTGTCGAAATGTGTACGGCTGTGAGGCTCAAGAGCTGTGCCGAAAATCCACACACCCTGCTGTTTTAAATATTCAACGGTAGAAGAAAGGTTTACCGTCTTTGCAATTTTTATAAGAGAAACCGTGCCGGCAGAAGCCTTTTCAACAGTTTCGTTAATGCCAACACTACGATGCTTGGGAATAATAACACCATGGGCTCCGCAAGCGGCGGCACTACGGATAATTGCCCCCATGTTGTGAGGGTCGGTTATACCGTCTAAAATTACAATAAGAGGCTTTTCGCCCTTTTCACGGGCATCATCTAAAATATCGTCAACAGAAACGTAGGTAACAGCGGCACAAACAGCAATAATTCCCTGATGTGCACCGGTTTTGCTCATTTCGTCAAGTTTGCGGCGGTCAACCTCTGACACAACCAGCTTTTTTTCTTTTGCAAGGCGCACCAGGCTGCCCAAACGTGCGTCACCGTCTTTCAAGACAAACAGCTTGTCTATGCTTCTGCCTGAAGAAATGGCTTCTTTAACAGGATTGCGCCCTTCTATCTGATAAATTTCCAAAGCAAAAATCTCCTTTAATCCAAAATGCTTTTTCCAATAAAATATGCGGTTTCAAACGCAGTCTTTGAAGTGGAAAGAATAACAACCCCGTGCTCGTTTGCACGGTCAATTGTAGGCTGCTCAACAGGAATATCCTCAGGCACGATTACGCAGGCACATTCTGCAAGAGAAGCCACCGCAATAACGTTGATATTTGTCTGCACAGTAATCCATGCATCGCCCTTTTTAGCCTTTGCCATAACAAAGCTGAGCATATCACAAAGATAGCAGTCTTCAATTTCGGCGTCCATGTTGCCGGTTGTAAGAACTTTCATATTAAGCCCGTCTGTAAGAGTTTGTACTGTCATGGTAATTTCCATAGCCTTTCTGCCCACAAACAGTAATTAAATAAATACGCATCGCTCCGTGGGCAGAAGAGGCGTATAATGGAAATTATGCACATCGCCGCTTCGTGCCGTAATGGCACGAAAATTCGGCGGTGCATTAAATCCCGCCGGAGGCATTAACGTGATTTTTCACGTTAATCCTCCTCGGATTATTAAATATGTAATATTACTATTATATAACATTTTTTTGCGCTTGTCAACGTATAATTATACTGTAAATATAAAATTTTGGCGGTGAAAGTTTGAATAAAGCGGCAGATTTCAGAAACAAAGAGGTAATAAACGTAAACGACGGTAAACGTCTCGGATTTGTGAGCGATGTGGATATAAATTTTGAAAAGGGGACGATTGAAGCAATAATTGTGCCCGGTCCGTCGGGAATAATAAATCTTATTGCCGGCAAGGCAAAAGGGGATTATATTATTCCGTGGAACAAAATAACAAAAGTTGGAGAGGATATAATTTTAGTTGAATATACGGTAAATTGAGAATTAACTTGATAAATGACAAAAAACACTTGCAAATGGCAAAAAAATGTGATAAAATAATAATTGCCAAGCCAATTGAATATTCTTTATCACAGGTGTGTATTTTAGAAACGTAAAAAATACACGCTCTGTTAAGATATGCACTTGTGATGAGAGTATGTTGGCTTGGCGGCCGGAGCTGTGTGTTTTTTGGTGCACAGTTTTGGCTGTGCACTTTTTTGTTTAATTAACAAAAAGGAGGGAGAGCATATCACAAGTGACAAAAAGTGCGTAAAAATTTATAAGCAAAAGGAGAAATGTAAAATGAAAAAATTTATTTGTGGATTTTTAGCAGGTGCTATGATTTTCGGTGCAATTGGTACATTTGCAGCTAGTTATGTTGCGGAACAAGCGAGTTTTAAGGTGATGGTAAACGGAAGCGAATTTGTTTCAGACAAACCGATAGTCGCAATTGACGGCAGTACATATCTGCCCCTTAAAGCAATAGGAGAAGTGCTTCATGTTCCAGTTAAATGGAACGATCAGTTGCATCAGGTTGAAGTCGGAAGTTCAGCTCCTGTTGCAGAAAAGGGCGAATATTCGAGAAACAATCCGGCACCGATTAATACTATGCAAATGTACACAAAAACAAGTGATTGGTTTGAAGAAGATAACTATACCGTTGCTGTAAGAGTTATGGAAACAATTAGAGGTGAAGCGGCGTGGACAAAGATTAAAGAAGCAAATATGTTTAACAGAGAAGCACCTGCAGGGTATGAATATATATTAGCAAAAATTGCATATTCTGTAAACGACACTAAATCTGATTTTGCAGTTAATGTATCCGAATATAATTTTGTGGCATTCAGTTCGAACAATGAAGAAATGGATAGAGCATCGGTGGTTGACCCGGAACCAGTGTTAGATGGTAAACTTTATAAAGGCGGAAATACTGAGGGTTGGATTTCAGTGCTTGTGAAAACTGACGATGCAAATCCAAAACTTGCATATGGTCTTGATTATAATGGTACAGGCGGCATCTGGTTTGCACTTAAATAACATATTTGAATAAAAATGCCGTGTTCTTGCACGGCATTTTTCTATTGTGAAACATTTTCATAACATTGTTAAAAAGTTGATATACTTTTTGGAGTTTGAAGTATTGACAAAAACAGAAAATAGGCTTATAATTTACTGTAATATTAACTATTAAAGAGGTAAGCAGTATGAGTATGCTTAAAGACAGAATAAAAAACAAAGAGCTTCTATGCGGAACGCATATAAATATAAATGACCCCAGTGTAGGCGTTATTGTGGGAAAACTTGGTTTTGACTACATATGGATTGACATGGAACACAGCTATCTTTCTTATGAAAATCTGCTTAATCACATCATCGCTATTCAGGGTTGCGGAACACCTGTTATCGTGCGTATTCCCATGCACGATTTCACGGCGGCTAAAAAAATTATTGAAATGGGTCCCGACGGAGTGGTTTTCCCCATGGTGAGAAGCAAGGAGGAAGCAGACGAGCTGATTTCCTACACACTTTATCCGCCCCACGGCACAAGAGGTTTCGGACCTCATAATGCTGTCGGTTTCGGAAATTTCGACACAAAAGAATATGTTGCAAACAACCACAAAGAAATGTGCCGTTTTATCCAGATTGAGCACAAAGACCTTGTGGACGACCTTGAAAATGTTATTCAGAACCCATATATTGACGGTTATATTTTTGGTGCAAATGACCTTTCCGGCTCAATCGGCGAGCTTATGAACACCTTTGGCGAAAACACCCAGGCACTTATTAAAAAGTCCATAGAAATCCTCAAAAAGCACGACAAATATATAGGTATTTCCATTGGGGAAAACGAGGGCGAAATTATTGAAAAATGGCATGATTTAGGCATACAGATGATTTCGTCAAACTCTGATTTCAGATGCATTTACGGCAAATCAAAAGAAACCCTTGACAATCTTAAAAAATTCCATATCAGCAAAGGAGAATAAATATGGCGTATCTGACAGGACAGACCGAGCAAGGCAATTTAGAAATTGCAGAGCTTAAAAACGGCGTTTTTGAATGTGCGCCTTATGTGCCGTACCGGATTAAAAAAATCGGTAAAACAAACACATGGCATATGCTTCACATGAAAGCCGTGGGCAAAAAAGGCGAAAAAATCAAAGTTCGCATAACATGGCCATCTTTTGACCCCGACCTTGTGCCTGATGAAATTAAAAATCAGCCTAACTACGAAATTGACTGGGAATCCTTTGTGACAGCGGCTCGTGACGTTATTTTCACAAGCGATGACCGTGTAAACTGGCACAGAATTGACGAGGCAGTTTTAGACGGAAACTCCATTTATTTTGAAACGGAGCTTCTTGCGGACGAAAGCTATTTCACCGTAACGCTGTATTATACAATCGCTAACTATAAAAACCTTATTGACATGGTAAAAGACAACGAATTTGTAAAAACCGAAATTATCGGCACAGATAACGGCGGCGACGAGATTTATGCGTTTACCGTTACGGATTTTTCCTGTCCCGATGAAGAAAAAATCGCTGTTCATCTGCAGGGTGCACAGCATTGCAGTGAGTTCAACGGTGCGCATCTTTGTGATTTTATGATACGGTATCTGTCAGGCGATGGCGGCGCAAAAGAACTGCTTAAAAAATACATATTCACATTTATTCCGGTTACAAGCGTCACAAGCTGGCGGCTGGGGCTTGACGTGCACAGTTCGGGTAAAAATCCTAACCGTGACTGGGTTGATAAAGAGCTTGAATCCACAAAAGCCATACACAAATTTTTAAGCAATCTTAAAAATAAACCGGAACTTCTGCTTGATATTCACAGCGGGCTTGCCAACTACGGCAGATGGGATATTTGCCAGGCACTTAATGTCAATACAAATTTAAGCGAAGATGTGCAGGCGGAACTGAAACGGTTTTTCGATATTGTTTACGAAAACTGCAGTTTTCTGCCGGAAGCAGAGCATTACTGGCTTGATCCCTGTGACGATACAATGTTTGACGGCTACGGCTCGCAGTACGGTCAGACACATACAATGGAAATTTCTCATTATGCAATGTATGACAGAGAATCAGGCAGACACTTCCCCATTGACCAGAAGGGCATAAACCGCTTTGCTTGTCAGTTGCCCCACGCAATCGACCTATTTTTTGAAACAAAGAAATGATTTTATAAATTTGCACCATCCCTTGCCTCCCTCTGACGAGGGAGGTGGGTTTTGCGGAGCAAAACTCGGAGGGAGAGAAGTAAAGACTACCCCTCCGGCATTTTCTTTGTAAAAATGCCACCTCACTGCGGTTCGGTCGCATACGGCTCTGACAATTCCCGGAATTGTCATTCACTACCGTGTGAGCTTTGCACCCCTGACAAGGGGAGACAAGAGAATACACAAACTTTTTGTTATATTACCCACAACTACAAAGGAGACAAACCTATGGAAAAGAAACTTTTTGACGGCGATAAATTTACCGAAGACAAAGACTGTTCCCTTAATCCGCCTGTGTTTTACACAGGAAAGCAGGCAAACAGCGGATTTTTCAGTAGTGACAAGCGTGCATGGCAAAGTGCGCCTACTGTTGTTGTTACAAAAAAAGGCAGAATGTTCTGCACCTTCAGCGGTGATAATTCCGGCACAGGCGACGAATGTCCTAACAACTACAATGTGCTGATTTACAGCGACGACAAGGGCGAAACATGGACAGATAACGTGCTTGTTATTGACCACAACGATTCTGTGCGTATTCACGGACCGATTCTGTATGTTGACAAAACAAACACTCTCTGGCTTTTCTGGGCGCAGTCCTATATTTACTGGGACTCACGCGGCGGCACATGGGTTTCAAAATGTAAAGACCCCGATGCCGATACACTTGTTTGGTCAGAGCCAAAACGCCTTTGTCACGGCGTAATGGCAGGTGTTCCCATTGAAAACTCAAAGGGCGAATATATGCTTCCTGTTTCAATCTGGAAAAACGTTACACGCCATGCTTTCAATCACCTGCCGGAGCTTGAATACAGCTGTGTTTACACGTCAACCGACGGTGAAAACTTTACTCTTCGTGGATATGCAGACGAGCCGGACACAACCTTTGATGAAAACTATATTGTTGAACGTAGCGATGGCAGTTATATGATGATTATGCGTTGCACAAAATCAATTTCTGTATCATATTCCTATGATGATGCAAAAACCTGGACAACTCCGAAAAAACTTATGGACCACACATCGTCAAGGTCATTTATGTCAAAATTTTCAAACGGAAATATTCTGCTTGTGACAAACGACCCTGAAAATGTTCCTGCCGAGCATTTAGGAACAGAACACGGCAGAATACAGATGACCGCATTTTTGTCAACAGACGGCGGTGAAACTTTCTCTCACAAGCTGCTTCTTTATAAAGAGGGTATGGTATCTTATCCCAGCGGTATGATTGATGACAATGACAGGGTTTATGTTTCATTTGACCGCAATCGCTATACCGATGGCGAAATTTATATGAGTTCTTTTACTCAGGAGGATATTATCGCCGGAAAATGCGAGACCGAGGGCTCGTATGCGGCAAAGTTGATTATGCGTTCCGATAAAGTGCAGGGTAAGCACAAGGTCTTTGAAGACGGTTCAACATACACTGATAAATAAAAAAGCTCCTTTCGAAATGGACTAATATAAGTCCCGTTATATCATAAAATAAATATATAATCAAGTAAAAGTGCTAATTTTAGTTCATTTTGAAAGGATTATTTATTATGATAGAGCAAAAAATTAAGCAGGATGAAATTTTTATCGGCAGAAATATCAAAAATATCAGAAAACAGAAAAAGATAAAACAGATTGATATTGTAAGAAAAATGCAACTCATGGGTGTTGATATAACAAGAGAATCTCTTGTTAAAATAGAGCGTGGTATTCAACATATATACGCATCGCAATTAAGGTCGATAAAAGAAATCCTCGATACATCGTACGATGAATTGTTAAAATAATATAAGAGCACGTTGCAGTTAAGTTAAACCGCAATGTGCTTTTTTATAATGAAAAAATCATATTGACAAAACCGGTTATAAATGTTATAATTAAATATGTATGCATATTTTTATAAACTACCGAAAAAACGGCGGGTGATTATTTGTATTTTAAAAGTATAACTTTGCAGGGGTTCAAATCCTTTGCCGAAAAAACAACCCTTGAATTTACCGGCGGAATAACCGCTGTTGTAGGACCAAACGGAAGCGGAAAGAGCAATATTTCCGATGCTATTCGCTGGGTTATGGGTGAAATGAGTGCAAAAACCCTTAGAGGAAGCAAAATGGAGGATGTTATCTTCGGCGGTACGGAAAAACGTAAACCGCTGGGGTTTGCAGAGGTTACAATAACTCTTGACAATTCAAAACATCAGTTTGATATTGAATATGAAGAAGTAAGCGTTACGCGACGGGTTTACCGTTCGGGTGAAAGCGAATATTATATAAACAAAGCTCCGTGCCGTCTTCGTGATATTCATGAGCTGTTTATGGATACAGGACTTGGGCGTGACGGATATTCAATTATCGGTCAGGGTAAGATTGACGCAATTCTCAGTGCAAAATCTGAAGAACGCCGTCATATTTTTGATGAGGCGGCAGGTATTACAAAATACCGTTACCGCAAACTTGAAGCAGAGAAAAAACTTGCTCATACAGAAGAAAATCTGCTTCGCGCAAACGATATTATAACAGAACTTGAATCACGCATAGGCACACTTAAAAGACAGTGCGAAACTGCAAAAAAATATCTTGAGCTATATGATATTCAGAAAAACACAGAGGTTAATCTGTGGCTTTATACAATTGACCAGAGTGGCGAAAAGCTCCGCAAAACTAAAACTGATTTTGAAAACTTAAAAAGCCAGATGGATTCGGTCAGCAATCAGATAGAATCACAGCAAGCTGAAATTAACCGTCTGCGTGATACAATGCGTATTATGGACAGTGAAATTGACAAGTCTAAAGCACAGATGTATCAAAGCAGAGAGGCGGTAACTCGTCTTAAAGGCGAAAATGATGTTATTGCGGCAAATATTGCAAACAATATCCAGAGTATTTATCGTATTGAGGGCGAAATTGCCCAGTGCAATGAACGCATAAAAATGCTAAGTGACCTTTCAAAACCGCAAAGTGATTTTGAGGCAGGAGCAAACAAACGAAAAAATGCTGTTATGGACATTGTTGGCGATTTACAAAATCAGGCAATGGAAGTTGCAAATGACCTTGCACAGCAGTGGAATTTCAAAGCAAGTTTTGATAAAACGGATGATTTTGAAACAACAGAGAAAACCGTTGAAGCCTGTATTGAGCAGGCATCAAAGGCCTATAATACCTATATAAATGACCTTGCAAATGCTAAAAGCGATATAAATACCCTCAAAAACAGACGCGCTATATTGCTTGAGCTTGAAAATGAGTTTGAGGGATATTCCAAAGGTATCAAGGGTATTATGAACGAGCATTCTTATGGTAAACTACGTTCAAATAAGATTTACGGTCCTGTTTCAACGCTTATAGAAACCGAGGCAAAATATGTTACTGCTGTTGAAGCGGCGGCAGGAAACAATCTGAATAATATTGTTACAGAAACCGAAGATGATGCAAAAGCTGCAATTGAATATCTTAAAAAGAATAATCTGGGCAGAGTTACGTTTATGCCGGTGAGCTCTGTAAAGGGCAGAGAAATGAAAGATTCCGGCTATGATAAATGTAAAGGCTTTCTTGCGGTTGCGTCCGATGTTATTAAAAACGACAGCAAGTTTGACGGTGTTGTTTCACAGATTTTGGGCGGAACAGTTATTGTTGACACTTTTGATAATGCTGTGGCAATGGCAAGAAAATTCGGATATTCATTTAAAATAGCAACACTTGCAGGCGAAATTTTAAATCCCGGCGGTAGCATCACCGGCGGTACGGCGACAAAAACAACCGGCGGACTTTCGCGCCGCAGTGAAATTGCCGAGGTTGAAGAAAAAATCAAAAAAGCAGAAGAGTTGCTCAGTCAGGATGATATGCAACAGCAAAATCTGCTTGATAAAAACGAAAACGCTCGTAGTATATTTAATGATATAAAACGTAAATACTGGGAACAGAAACTTATTCTTCAATCCATAGAAAAAGATTTTGAAATGTTAAAAGAGCGTGCCGATGAGGCAAATGCCGAAAAAGCAGCTTTGGAAAAAAGCATTAAAGAAAAGAAAAATCAGATAAAACAGCATACAGACGAAAACGAGGAAAACAAAAAGAAAGCAGAAAACAATGAAGAGACAGCTAAAAGTCTTTCTGATTCTGCGACTGAACTTGAAGAAAAAATAAAACAGATGGCAGAGGACAGAGAAACAGCGGAAAAAACAAATGCACAGCAAATGGAAAATCTGCAATCGCTTAATTCTCAGCTGTCGCTTCTTACAGGTGAACAGGCACGTCTTGAAGCAAAAATCACTAAACTAGAAGAAGATGCCGAAAGCCTTGTTAACCGTTTGTGGGATGAGTATGAGCTTACATATCTGACAGCGGAAAAATACCGCCATGATATTGAAGATGTGGCAGCTGAACACAAAAATCTTGCATCGGTAAAAGCAAAAATTAAAGCACTTGGAAATGTCAATCTTGATGCTATTGAAGAGTATGCCGCATCATCAGAGCGTTATGAATTTTTAATTACGCAGCGTGATGATATTTTAAACGCAAAAGCCGAGCTTGAAAATCTTATCGGCGAGATAACAGAAACAATGACACAGCTTTTTGAAGAGAACTTTGCTGTTCTTAAAGAAACATTTAAAGAAACATTTAAAGAGCTTTTCGGTGGCGGAGATGCAGATTTATCGCTTTCAAATCCCCAGGAAATTCTCGAAAGCGGCGTAGAAATCAATGTGCAGCCTCCGGGCAAAAAATTGCAGAGTATTACACTTCTTTCTGGTGGCGAAAAGGCGTTTACGGCAATTGCACTTATTTTTGCAATCCTCAAAATCAATCCGACGCAGTTCTGCGTGTTTGATGAGATTGAGGCGGCACTTGATGATGTAAACGTGTTCAGATATGCCGATTATCTGAAACGTCTTTGCGACCATACACAGTTTATTGTTATTACACACCGAAAAGGTACAATGGAGGCGGCTGATACACTTTACGGTGTGACAATGCAGGAAAAAGGCGTTACCAGAATGGTTTCTTTGGACATGAATTCAATACAGGAATAAGAAAGGTTTTTAAAATGGGATTTTTTGATAAATTAAAACAGGGACTTACAAAAACAAAAGAAGCTATTGCAGGGCAAATAGAAAACGTTGTTAAAAATTTTCGTAAAGTTGACGAAGAACTTCTTGAAGAACTGGAAGATGCACTTATTTGTGCTGATGTAGGTGTTACAACAGCAACGGATATTTCTGCAAAACTTCGCGATGAGGCAAAACGTCGTAAAATTGAAAGCGGCGATGAACTTAAAGAGGTTCTTCGTGAAATCATCAGCGATATGATGGATAAAGAACAGGAAGAAGAAACAAACGACGAAATGCAGATTATTCTTGTAATCGGAGTGAACGGTGTTGGTAAAACCACATCAATCGGCAAACTTGCACATAAATTCAAAGCAGAAGGCAAAAATGTGCTTCTTGCGGCAGGCGATACTTTCCGTGCGGCGGCAATTGACCAGCTTGAAGTTTGGTCACAGCGCTCAGGCGTTGAGCTTATTAAACACAGCGAGGGCAGTGATCCGGCGGCTGTTGTTTATGATGCACTTTGTGCGGCGAAACAGCGTAAAACCGATGTGCTTATTGTAGATACTGCGGGCAGACTTCATAACAAGAAAAATCTTATGGAAGAGCTTCGTAAAATTATGAAAGTTGCTGAAAGAGAAGCACCAAACGCAAAAAAAGACGTTTATCTTGTGCTTGACGCAACAACAGGACAAAATGCTCTCAGTCAGGCAAAACTCTTTGGCGAGATTGCAGAAATTACAGGTATTATTCTCACAAAACTTGACGGCACAGCAAAAGGCGGCGTCGTTATTGCAATTAACCACGAACAGCATATTCCGGTTAAATATATCGGTGTGGGCGAGGGCATAGACAACTTGCAGGATTTTAATTCAAAAGAATTTGCAGCGGCACTTTTTGATTAACTTTAAATTTAAGGAAACGGTTTATCATGCATAACATTCACTTGCCGGCAGATGTCGGGTTTATAATTGAAACACTTAAAAACAGCGGCTTTTCGGCGTATGCCGTGGGTGGCTGTGTGCGTGATGTTATGCTTGGCAAAATGCCTTATGACTGGGATGTGTGCACAAATGCACATCCCGATAATACCGTAAAAATATTTAACGCTCTTGGATTTCCTATTATTAAAACCGGCATCAAACACGGTACTGTTACTGTTGTTATAAATAAGGTGAATTACGAAATAACAACTTTCCGTGTGGATGGCGAATATGAGGATTTCCGCCGTCCGGATTCTGTCGAGTTTACTGATGATTTAAAGCTTGATTTATCGCGGCGTGATTTTACGGTTAATGCAATGGCATATAATCCCAAAACAGGAGTTAGTGATTTTTTCGGCGGAAAAGAAGATTTGAAAAACGGTATTATAAAATGTGTGGGTGATGCGAAAACACGGTTTACAGAGGATGCTCTGCGTATAATGCGTGCACTGCGTTTTTCAGCGGTGCTTGACTTTGAAATTGAAGAAAACACGGCGAAAGCAGTTGTTGAATGTGCCCACCTTTTAAAACATGTGGCACCTGAACGTATAAATGTAGAACTTACAAAGCTGCTTTGCGGAAAAAAAGTCAAAGCTGTGCTTGAAAAATTTCGAGATGTTTTTGCAGTTATTATTCCTGAAATATCAGATATGTTTGATTTTGAGCAGCACTCAAAATATCATATTTACGATGTATGGCAGCATACCGTGACGGCTGTTGAAAATTGCGAAAATCAACCGTATATACGGCTTGCTATGCTTTTACACGATATAGCAAAGCCTGTGTCTTTCACAATGAAAGAAGACGGTAGCGGCCATTTTTACGGTCATTGTGAAAAAAGTTCCAAAATTGCATGGAATGTTTTAAAACGGCTGAAATACGACAATAAAACCGTTGATACCGTATGCTCGCTAATAAAATATCATGACACACGTGCTGTGTCCGGAATGCAGATAAAAAAACTGCTTTCAAAAATCGGTGCGGAAATGTATAAGCTGCTTCTTTTGGTTCAGGAGGCAGACGCAAAGGCAAAAACACCTAAATACAGCAAGCTCTCTTTGGCTTTGATAAAAGAAGCTCGGGAAAATTTTGGGAAAATAATTGATAAAGGCGAGTGTTACAGCATAAAGATGCTTGATATAAATGGTAATGACCTTGCCGCTCTTGGCTATAAGGGAAAGCAAATCGGTAATTGTCTTGACCATCTGCTGGAATTGGTTATTGAGGGAAAAATAGAAAATAAAAAACAGGAAATGGTTAAACATATTACAGTCTGCCCCGATTTGTTTAAAATAGTTTAGTACAAAAAACTGCCTACAATTATGTACGCAGTTTTTTTGTGGAGACGAGGGGAGTTGAACCCTATATTTTTGCTGTAAAATACGGTAAAAAAACATTGGTGCTGACAACTTTTCGACACCAATACCTTCTATGTTTTTAATGAACATTTGAGTTAATATAGTTATTCATTTTTTCAAAAGTCGCTTTTAAACGTTTTTCACGAACGTATGTATATACGTTTCGTGTAGTTGATATATCAGCGTGTCCCATAATGACCAGTGCGTCCTTAACATCAATATCTGCCTCAAAAAGCATTGTGTTGTAAGTGTGTCGCATCTGATGTGCCGTCACGGTCAGACCACTTTTCTGTTGCCATTTCTTCCATTTTTGTGTAAAGTAAGAACTTGGCATAAGTTCACCGTTTTTGTGAAGATAAAGAAAATTGTATATGTAAATAAATGCATAAAAATTATTCTTAAAAAGACTTGACAATTGATATGCTTAATGTTAGAATAAAAATAATAATAAATTAATAACGTTTTTTTTGAGGAATAGTTATGATACTGTCTGTTATTATGCTTATTTCGGTAGCACTAATGTGTTATCTTTTTAATCTTAACAACAGGTTCGCACGTATAATTGTTATTTACTTTGTGAGTATTTGTGCAATTATGCTTACGGGCAGTCTTTATGCGTCTAAAACAGCATACTATCCAAGGGGTTTTGAATACCAAATATTTTACTTTTTCTATTCAATGAAAATTCCGCTTACCACAGTAGTACGTAGTTATTATCTGTCGTTTGCTTTGTACATATTATGCGGGGCAATTTTTATACGCAACCTTACAAAACCGCGAAAACTTTCATTTCTATGGTTTTTACCGGTAATATTTTTTCCGATTTCAAACGATCCGGCTGTGTCAAAATGGCTATATCTGATGTCGTATACATCACCGTCTAATGCGGTGACAGCGGCAAGAATAACGGGGATTATGCATGGAATTAATTATGTAATTATTTATTTATACATGATTTTACCATTGTTATTGCTAGTTCGTTATTGTATAAAAACGCAAATATATGTAAAACGTCGTGATGCCATAGTTCTTGGTGCTTGCGTTACGTCAATCAGCCTGTTTGTGCAGGTGATGATTATGAACGGTATTTATAAAAACATCATGTTCGATAAGGTTAATGCGGCAAAAATTGCTGAATCAATGACAGAGGGTAATGAATACGTTTTTATGCCGGTTATTATTGGCGTAATAGCCATTGCAATACTTTTGCTTCTTATGTATTTTAAGCCATTTAAATATTTTTCGGCAGCAGGCATAAGAGAAGTACGGTATAAACAAAAATCGCTTCAGGAATCACGTGCGTTACTGCATATATACAAAAATGCACTTTTAGGTATGCGTCAGCAGCTTCAGTTTGCAACAGAAAATCTTGAAAACCAAAATTATACCGAAACCGGTGAAAATGTTGCTCTTGCACGTCAAATAGCAGAGGAATCGTATGCAAGCCTCAGCAAAACACTTATGCAGACCGGAAACCCTAAAATTGTATTAAAGAAAATCTGCCTTAATAACCACATTGATGAAGCTGTGAAAAAGTGCAAGGGCGAATATCCAATAAATATCACTGCAGCAGACAATGCTAAAAATATAACGGTATATGCCGATGGTGGGCATATTACAGAAGTGTTTACCAATTTGCTTGTAAATGCAATGGATGCGCTCAAAGTAAAAAAAGGGGAAAATCCTCATATTGATATTGAGATTACCAAAGATGATACACTGGCATATATTGAGATTAGAGATAACGGTGTGGGTATAGAAAGAAAAAACATCAAAAAGATTTTTCGACCGTTTTTTACCACAAAATCAGCATCTTATGGCGGCGTTGGTCTTAACTATGCCGAAAATATAATAAAACAGCACAACGGAGATATACGTGTGAGAAGTGTATATGGCGAATATACGGTTTTCCAGATAACGTTACCTGTTTATGCAGGAAAATCGAGAGGGGTAACTAAAAATGAGCAAAAGTAAAAAAATACGTGTAGCAATATGTGATGATGCTGATTATCTGTGCCAGGGCTTTAAAACACAACTTTCAAAAGAAGAAAGATTTGAAATTGTAGGTACAGCAAATTCTGCATCGGAGTGCATAGATATGATTGAAAAGGTTTTTCCGGATGTTCTGCTGTTGGATATACGCATGGAAACCGACCATGCTGGTATTGATGCTATTGCGGGAATACAGGATTTATCACCCGAAACAAAGATCATTATGCTTACTTGTTATGACGATGAAAATTATGTTTTTGATGCATTTGCAAATGGGGCAGACGATTACTGTCTTAAAGATGCGGATATATCAGTAATTATCGAAAAAATATGCAGTGTTTATGACGGTGTTCCGCAGATAGATCCTGCTATACTTAAAAAGCTGATGAAGAAAACGAGAGAAATGTACACAAGCCAAAACTCAATTTTAATTTTATACAGCCAAATTTCTTCGCTTACATCCGGTGAATTTGAATTGCTTTCAGAGATGTATTATGGTAGTTCGTATAAAAAAATTGCCGAAAAGAAAGCGGTTGAGGTTGATTCTGTGCGGAAAATGGCACAAAGACTTCTTGCCAAGTTTGAAGCAAAAAGCATGAAAGAGCTTATTTTTTCAATGAAACAACTAAGATTTTTTGAAACAATAGAAAAGAAAAATTAGCGGAAACGGGCATTAAAGTATGCCCGTTTTTGAGAAATTTTGAAAAAGCGGACAAAAATTGTCCTCTTCCCAAAACAAAAAATCTATGCTATAATTATACATGGGAGAAGATTGGCATGAAAAAGTTGACAGCGTTGCTCTTGACAGTGGTGGCTTTTGCGAGTCTGCTTACCGGATGTGGTAGTGGAAGCAAAAAAAATGTTGAAACTGTAAAGATTTGGACATCAAACTCTCACAGTTTTGGTAAAGAACTTAATTACATAAATAATTACAATAAAACCGATGGCAAAAAAAAGGGCATATACATTGACTATATTCTTAAAGCATACAATCTGTATGAAGAACTTGAAAAAGCTGTTGCAACAGACAATGCTCCTCAATTTTCCTCTTGGGCAAATATGGAGTATCAGGTAGAAAGCGGTAATATAGTGCCGATTAACGATTTGCCGGGCGGTGAACAGCTGCTTAGTATGCATTTGGAAAAAGGTTTGGAATATGCACCATATACAATATACGGAGAAAAAGTCTATGCACTTCCTACAGGCATCGGAACACAAGGGCTTGTATATAATAAAAGTATGTTTAAAGAGGCAGGACTTGTGGACGAAAACGGTGAAGTAATTCCGCCGGAAACTATTGACGAAATGCGACAGTATGCAAAAATGCTCACAAATAGCAAAAAAGGGGAATATGGTATTATTCTTCCTATGGCGTGGGATAAAGTTAAAGCATATAAAGGTGGGGACAGCAACTCACTTTGGTTTTCTCAGGATATATTATCTCTTGCAGTTGCATCTGTCGGAGTTGACAGGTATAAGCATACACAGGGGTTTGCACAGGCCTTTGAACCTTATTTGGAAATAGTTTTGGGTATGAAAGAAGATGGCAGTATATATCCGGGTGCTGAAAATATGACAAATGAATCGGCACGCGCAATTTTCTCCGGTGGTGATGTTGGCATGAAAATATCATCAACATTTGACGTGGCTGTGTTTAACTACCAATTTCCGGTTGTGGATGACTGGGGGGTTGCACCGCTTCCTGTTTTGAATAAAGGAGAACGGCACAGACAACTAAGTAGCTATAACTGTACAGGCATGATAAGCAGTTCGGCACTTAAAAAGGTTACTCCTGAAAAATTGACAGAGGTACTTAAAGTCTTTATCTCAGATGATTACAAAATAATGATGTATGAAGAAGGACTTCAGTTGCCATATGGATTGGATATTTCAAATGTTTCTACAGAAAATATGCCGAAAGGCTGGAGTGAGTTTGCAAAGATTGCAGAAAATACCATTATATTTGAAGGTGGCTTGCTGGCATCAAATGAAGATTTTCCGCGAATATTTGTAAATGATGTTTACCTTGGTGGCAAAAATTTGTCAGAAACAGCAAAAAAACATGATGAAGCTATATTAGAAGAATGGCGGCAGATGGATATAGAAAAGGAGAAAGAAAATAATTAACTGCGACGCAGTTTTTAAATATATAATAATTTTAAAAAACTTTTAAGGAGGAATTTTTTATGAAAAATTCAGTAAAACGCATTTTGTCAATGCTTATGGCTCTGGCAATGCTTATGGCATTTGCTCCGGCAGCTATGGCAGCTGACACAGATGCAGCAGCACTTATTTACGAAGATTTTGACATGGCAATGGTGTGGACAGAAGCAAATCAGGATCCCAAAGCACTTGCAACACCGATCTTTTTGTCAGATTATCAGGTAAACGCATGGGATAACAATTCACTTAATCCCATTTTGTGGACTCCCGACTGGGCAGCGAGCGAAACTTTTACAGATAATGGTGAAGCAGTAAGAAGATTTTTTATTAACGACACAAACTACTTTGATGCTGGCTACGAAATGTGGAATCCCGGCAAAAGCTATCAGCGTGCTATCACATACCGTCCGAAACAGGCAGGCGAAGCTACAGTCAGAGATATTAACGGTGAGTCAACAGGCACAGATTCATATGTTCCTTATTATGTAGGTAATCTTGCAAACGGAACAAAAGCTCCGGAAAGCTGGATTTTTGACAATTGGGGTTTTAACGGCTTCAGATACTTCAGCTCAAACGAAACACCCGGAAAAAATAAAGATTTCTCTGCTATTAAAGATACAGGCTACGCAATATATAATGTAATGATTGAATCATCATACAGCCTTGACGGTGTATATCTTGCACTTACATATACCGACCCGGTATGGTGGGTAAATCCGGATGGAACAGAGTTGTACGGTCACTATGCAGTTGGTGTGCCGGTTGCTGATTATTACGATGTTGCAAAAGGCGGCTATCAGACAATAAAAGTTCCGCTTTCAGCATTTAACCTCCAGGATCCCGATGTATTTGTAAGCATTGCTTACGGTGCAGAATCTGCTTTGCAGAATGACTATGAAAACTACAGACTTTATAATGATGTAATGTTTAACGGTTTCACAGGTATGGGTATTATCAGAAACGACGTTGATGAAGATGCAGTTACAGGCTTTGCAGCAAATGTAAAAAATCTGGCAATTGTTGATACTCCCGAAAGCAATGTTTCTCTTATTGTAGAATATGATGAAGCATCAGAAACTGCTTCTCTTGAATGGACAGGTTCAGGCTACAGCGATACAACATATACAGTTGTTAAGAAAACAGGTCTTGCAACAGAAACAGTTGATGTTGCAGATGCTCTTTCTTACACAGACACAAACGTTCCTAAAGGAACAACTACATATACAGTTGTTGCAAACATCGGTAAATACGATATGGCAGCAACAAGCAATGGTGTAGAAGTTACAAAAGGCGTTGCAAAAACAGAAGAAGTTGTTAAAGCAGATTTCACCCCGTCAGTTTATGACAATAGCAAATTTGCATCAGCGGCATATTATATTGGTAAAAACAACGGTCATAACGACTTTAACTACGGCATCCCGCATAGTAACGGAGAAATGCCTGCTAGCCCGTATACAGAAAAAGGTTATAAAGTAACTATTATCGACAACAACGGTGACGGAGAAGTTGTACCGTTTGAACAGAATCCGCAGATAGTTGGTCTTTCGGGATCAGGTAGTCCCGACGGCGTTAAAAACTGGGGAAGCACAACATGGGCGGCTGACGGTCTTCGTTTGTCTTATAGCTGGAATTTGAATGACCAGGCATCAATTGACGCAGTACCCGATAAATATTGGGGCAACGTTATGAACATTGCACCTTACAAAGATGGCGGTTATGCAATGTTTGAAGTTGAGGTGGGCGAAAACAACACAGCAACAGACGGTGTCTATCTTGCCCTTACATCAGCAACAAACATCTGGGCGTTGGCGGGTATTACAGAGGCAACCCAGACAATGCCGGTTTCAAAATCAACACATCCCGGTCTTCTTCAGGATCAGCATTACGGAACAGCAGTTGCAGGTGTTGACCTTGCAGACTATTATGATTTTGAAAAAGGCGGCTTGCAGAAACTGCTTGTTCCGATTTCAGAATTTGTAAACAATGCTGATTTTGCTGATATGTACGGCAAAGCATGGGCACTTAATCATTATAAAGTTAACAATATTCAATTTATTCCTGAACTGTTTAACGGTATGGGTATCGTAAAAGATGATAAAGATGCTGACAACATTACAACAGCAGAATTTTATATTAAAAACTTTAAAATTATCGGTGTATCTGCTCCTGAAAAATTTGCAGCGGCAGACAATGGCGGCAAGGTTGAAATGTCATGGGAAGACACAGCAGACATCGGTGTAACATACCAAGTTGTTAAAAAATACGCAGGCAAAACAGAATATATTGATGTTGGAACAGCAACATACTATGTTGATGAAAATGTTGCAACAGGTTCAAACTACACATATTCTGTTGTTGCGGTAGATAGTGCAAACAGTGTAAAATCAGGCGAAAGCAATGCGGTTACAGTCAAATATGCAGATACACAGGTTTATGCAGAGTTTGATGTAGGTTACAATGCAGGCAAAAATTCAAAACCTGACAACGGTAACGTTGGTATTCGTGGTCAGTGGGCATACGACTGGTGGTCAGTACAGAACGGTGGCAACTACACACTTACAGACGGTGTTTCAACAAGACACTACATCAATGACTACGGCGTTGAAGATGCAGACAGACTTGGCGGCGGTAACTACCACGGTAGCATCAGCTACGGTGCAAATTACGGCTTCAACGGTTACAGATGGAGCCTTGGCGACCTTGAAGGCTTGAGCGGCGACGCTTATGCAACAGGCAGAAATGCAGCAATTGCAGCAGGTCTGTACGGTAACGTTAAAGACATCAGCGCAGTTAAAAACGATGCTTATGTAGTATATGATATTGATGTAGAAACAGATTCTGACCTCGATGATGTATATCTTGCACTTTCATACATTTCATCAACATACTGGTTTGAAGGTGCTACCGATGCGGTTACAGACTTTGATAATCTTTCATTACAGCAGAACATCACAGGTAACCACATTGTTACAACCTATGTAGGTGTTCCGCTTAAAGATTACTACGATGAAACAATCGAAGGCTATCAGCAGGTTATAGTTCCCCTTTCAGCATTTGAAACAGTTGTTGACGGCGACGGAAAAGTTAAATATAACGAATCACGCGGAAATACTGGTGACGGCGATAAATGGGTATTGAACCAGTCAATAATTAACTCCTCAAGCTGGGCTTGGAGCGGCAACACAGACTTCCGCAAAGTTAAAGGTCTTGGTCTTCTCAGAGTAGATAACGACGATACAAAACTTTCGCACTTCTATTATGATACAAAAGGTCTTGCAGTCGTTAAAGTTAACCCTGTAACAAACCTTAAAGCAACTCTTGATGGTTCAAATGTAAACCTCACATGGGATGCTTCAACAACAGAAAATATCAAAAAATACGAAATCAGCAGAAACGGCAAAGTTATCGGCTATGCTGAAAACGCAACATCATATGTTGATACAGATGCAAACAGCGGTAACAATACATATGAAGTTAAAGCAGTATCTTTCTCTTATGATGCAGTTAAATCGGCAAAAGCAACAGCTTCTGTAAATGTTCCGGTAAGTACAACACTCAAACTTTATGCCGGCACAGGTGCTTCAAAAGTTGAAACAAGCTATATCAAAGCAGGCGATATGACTGTTGAGGCTTATTCAAGCAAAGAAGGCAACACACTTTATGCCGCAAAATATGATGCAGAAGGCAAACTTCTCTTTGCTGATGCAGTAGCAATTCCGGCAGGCGAAACAAAATCACTTGTTATTACAGGTGTTGCAATAACAGACGTTGTTAAAGGATTTATCTGGGATGCAAACTATGCTCCTGTTCAGAAACCTCTTGTAGCAAAAGAAAAACCCTTTACAGTTCTTGCAATCGGTGACGAATATGTTACAGACGCAACAGCAAACATTGAAGCTCTTGCAGATGTAAACGTTGCAGTGACAACAGTTGCGGCAAA
>JAZNOL010000039.1:0-13447 GCA_045580815.1 Clostridia bacterium
GCGGTTTTTCTTTCAAAAATCTTTCCAAATCAGCTTCTGCAATATATTCCACATCAACAGCATCAAGAATTTCATCCAAAATCAGCATATCATAGTCTTTTTCTATTGCTGTAACAATCGCATTTTCATAATATTTCAAGGTTTTTTCTTTTGCAACAAATGTCTCTGCTTCGTCCATGTAAAAACAAAATTTATCAAAAAAATCACATTTCTGAATATCCACACCTGCCATAGCCTTATGTTCTCCGCTACAGGTGTTTTTTAAAAACGAGCAATACAAAACTTTAAATCCGTTTCCTTTGCATCTAACCCCAAGTCCAATTGATGCACTTGTTTTGCCTTTTCCGTCACCGTAATATATATGAATCAGCCCGGTTTCCATTTAGTTTTCCTCACTTTTATTAAGAAATTTTGAAACAAGACACCGCAGTACATAAACTATAATTGAACAGACCGTGAAAACTTCACATATTATACCGCCTATGGATTTTGCATGTATGTTATAAGTCATCCATATTGGCGAAACCACAAAAAACTGACCTATGCGAATAATTGTTCCGTTATCTGTCCACATTGTTAAAACTCCTGTTATCTGAGCAACAAGCAAAATAAGGGACGGCCATCCATCATATGTAAAAATCGTTGCAGCCACATATATGCTCATCATAAGCAATAAAACATACCATTTTCTGCTCTTTTTACCACCGCACATTATGCCACTTCGTAATATATTGATTAAGTTGGTAACTGCACCGGTATACATTCCAAGCATGAAGAAATTCAGTGCAAACAACAATCCTCCGGCACCTTGCATGATATAAAAATTTCTCGTTTTTTTGCATTGAAACGAAAATATAATCATTGACATAGCAACAATGCCTATTGCTTGGGTCACAATATCATATGTACTCATTACAATTCTCCCTTATATTGATAAAGGATGCGTCAATTAATGATGCATCCTTTTATTATTAATCTTTGTTTGTATACAATCCGCTTGCAGCTTTAATATCTGTCGGCGAAACTGTTTTTGAAAATACAATTTTCTCACTTTGCTGAAGCTCTTCTATAGCAACAGACTGTGTATGTGCAATTGGTTCCCACTTTACTTTTTTAAACAGCGCAACAAGCGAAATCGGGATATATGTTACCTGAAACAGCGGAAACGTAAATGTATACAAAATCTTTTTAAGAGGTGTTGTATTAATCTGTTTCCACTCTGTAATCATAGTAATAAAACCAAGGACAAAAAACATTATATACATACCAAGCAGTGATGATCCGGTTAAACCAAGTGCTTCTAAGCCATTACCGCCTGTAAGTGCCATATAAATTGAACACACAACATTCATACACAGCGTAAATGTGCTAAGCAAAAACGCCGGCATAATAATCATCAAAAGGTCAAAACATGCAAAGCCTTTACCTGTAAAGCACCCTTTAACAAGAGATTTTCCGTATTTGGCAAATACTTGATAAAACCCTTTTGCCCATCTCATACGCTGTTTCCATGACTGACTAAATTTAATTGGCTGTTCATCGTATAAAACAGCATCTTTGGCATAACCGATTTTTTCGCCACGACAAATATTATGAACAGTAAACTGAATGTCTTCAGTCAAAAGATAAAACTTCCAGCCATCGGTTTCTTTAAAAATTTCACTGCTAACAAGAAAACCTGTACCTGAAATCGCACAGCTTGTTCCAAGCAGCATACGTGATTCGTTTATATATTTTGATTCACGCAAAAACCAAAGTGCATAGCCTGCCGAAATCCAGTTGCTATCGTAATTTTTAGAATTACGGTAACTTGTGATTATACGGTATCCCTGATTGAACACTTTATTCATTTCACGTACGTAGTTTGCATCAAGAACATTGTCCGCATCAAAAACAAAATATCCTGCATAGCCTGCATCCGGGAATTTTTCATTTATATTTTTATACAAAAAATCAAGTGCATAACCTTTGCCGACCTTTGATTTATCGTTTCTTTCCCAGACATATGCACCTGCACGGCGAGAAACATCTGCTGTACCATCGGTACAGTTATCGGCAACAACATATACGTCTATAAGCTCCGCCGGATAATTCTGCCCTTTAATACTGTCTATGAGATAGCCTATAACCTTCTCTTCATTGCGTGCTGAAATGAGCACTGCATATTTTTTAAGCGCCACAGCATCCTTATCTTTCTTTTTGATTATAAAAGGAACAAGGACATATGCAAACTGGTAAAAATAACAAATAAAAAAGATAGCCGACACAACAAAATTAACCCATTTTATTACTTGCACTGACTTTCAACATCCTTATAATATATTTTTATAAACTCACCTTTTTAGCACCTAATTAATTATATATACTTTTTGAATAAAAGTCAATAAAAAATATAATTTTGTCGATAAGATTTTTTTGAGTTGTTTAAAAATACCAAATTTAATCATCATAACAATCACCCTATTGATGTTTTGAACAAAAATTAGCTCAATTTAGCGATTTATCGCAATAAATTACCATTAATTTCTTTGTGCATTTTCAACAGTTTTAAAATTAATTTTTGTAATAAACATAAAGACATAAAACGGGTTATTTACCTTTTTATTCCATTTTATGTCTTTATTTGTTAATTTATTATTTTATATCTTAACTTCGTTTTATCGTCATTTTACCCGCAGTGTAATTTCGCCACCAAACAGCTGTGTCACATGTCCGTTTTTTGTTTCAACCACAAGACTGCCGTCTCTATCAATATCCTTTGCGAAACCGTCATACCAAATATTATTTTGCAAATAACGGATATTTTTTCCAATAACATTTGATTTTTTACGGTACGTTTCAAAAATCAAATCTGTATTTGTGTTTTTCGCAATCTCAAAAATATTATCTGCAATCTGAGCAATAAGTCTGTTTTTGCTGCATTTAATTTCTCCAAGTGATACTGCTGTTTGTTTTAATTCATCCGGGAAGTTTTGAGTTGACAAATTAATTCCTATACCGGACACAATATACTTTTTAGATGTTTCGGCACTCTTTGAAAAAACCGATTCACAAAGTATCCCACACACTTTACGGTCATTCAAATATATATCATTCACCCATTTTATTAACGTTTTTTTACCGCTGCAAGCATCAATTGCATTTGATACAGCCACCGCTACCGCTGACGTAAAAAACGTTGTGTCGCAATCATTTTCCATTTCAAATGCCACACTCATATAAATACCGGTATCCTTCGGCGAATAAAAGCTTTTACCCTGTCTGCCTCTGCCTGCTGTCTGGCAGTTTGCAACTATTACAAAAGGGCAAACTGCCAAATCGGCTTCAAGCATACGCTTTGCTTCGTTATTTGTGGAATCAATTGTGTCAAACTCAAAAAGCCTGCATGGCGTTTTAATATATTTTTTTATTTCCATTTATTCTTCGTTCGCTTTACTGTCTTTTTTAGAACTGAGGGTTATTTCAAGTTCTTTTTCCAAATATTCTCCCTCACCCATAATCTTAACGGTAATATTTACTTTTTCACCGCCACGATAGTATTTAAGTCTATCCTGCAGTTGTGCAATTGTAGAAACAGTTGTTCCGTCAAATTTTGTAATTATATATCCATGTTTTATACCGGCTTTATCAGCAGCCAGACCTTCTTCTACAGATTCAACATACACACCTGCCGGAATACCATACATCTCCGAAACGCTTGATGAAACATCTCTGCCCGATATTCCAAGATATCCACGATTGTTTTCATCCTCAACTATTTCGCGGGTTTCTTTTACCATAAGCTCGCCGATAATTTCCTCCACATCGGTAATCGGAATGGCATAACCCATGCCTTCAACGCCGCTTGCTGCAATTTTTACCGAGTTTATACCAATAAGCTCGCCACGCATATTAAGCAGAGCACCACCGGAGTTACCCGGATTGATTGCCGCATCCGTCTGGATAAATTTATTTTTAACCTCTTGTGAATTTTCGCCTTCTGTTGCAAGCTCACGGTCAACCGCACTGATAATACCTGTTGTAACCGACTGACCGTAACCTAAAGCATTACCGATAGCCACAACCCGGTCGCCGGGGCGCATCTGCGATGAATCACCTATTGTGGCAATTGCAATTTTATTCATTGTGTCTGCGGAAACATCACTAAGCTTAACTGCTATTACCGCAAGGTCTTTATCGGCATTATATCCTTTTACCTGAGCCGCAAACACATTTGTTTGTCCTTCACTTTCTTCTTTTAAATGCTCATCGTAACTAAATATAACATTCAATTCTGTGCTGTTTGCAATAACATGGTGGTTTGTAACTATAAGCAATTCTGTATCGTTTTTGCCAATTACAATTCCTGAGCCTGAGCTCTGACTCTCCTGCTGATAGGCGCCAAACAGTGTAACAACATTCGAAACAGACATATTTGTAATTGTTACAATTGACGGCATACAGTTTTCAGCAATGGTCGCTACATCACTTTCATCCACTGCTCCTCCGCTGCTTTTTGACATCAACGTTTCTGTGGTGGTAATTTTAAACTGTGATGACACAATCTTACTAGTAAGCGCCGATGTTGTACCAAAAACTATGCCTGCAACAAGAGCTATTGCAATTATTGCAACTGCTTTTACAACAAATTTTGCTATACCATTTTTTTGCGGCTGATTTTTATTTGCATACGGATTATCATTATCAACAAAAATTGCAGCAGCTTCTGTATCATAATACGATGGTTCGGGTTCTTCGTGTATATATACCGGTTCCTCATATACGGTTATTTTTTCAGGTTGTGTAACTGTTTCGCTATTTTCATCACTTGCTGTCTCTTCTGTTTTTGCAGCAGTTTCCCCTTTTATTTCTTCCTCAGATACATTCGCTGTTTCTTCATTTTCCTGATTAGAATTAATTTTATTTTCAAAATTATTGTTTTCCATACAAATTAAGCTCCTTTACATTGCAATTTTACCCTGCAACATTAATGATACATTATCTTTATGAACAATTTTAGTATAAATTTGTTAAAAATTTATTAAATTTATAAGAACTTACTTTTACATAAGCCGACAAAGTATAATCGGAATAAAAATTGCCGGCACCATATTCATGACTTTTATTTTTGTAAGCCCAAGCATATTAAGCGAAAGCCCGATAATAATAAGAGAGCCTACAGCTGTCATCTGATTAATAACATAATCGGTAAGAAACGGGGCTATAAACTGTGCAAGAAGCGTTATTGTTCCCTGATACACCAACACACCTACCGCTGAAAATATAACACCAACGCCAAAGGTTGACGTGAAAATTATTGCACTTATTCCGTCAATTAAGGATTTTGAAAAAATTGTATCGTGTCTGCCTGAAATTCCGCTTTCAAGGGAGCCGACAATTGACATTGCACCCACACAAAACAAAAGTGTTGCCGAAACAAACCCTTTTGCAAAGGTTGAATTGCTGCCGGAAGAAAACCGTGTTTCAAGTTTATTGCCAAGATTATTTATCCTGTCGTCAAGTTTTAAAAGCTCGCCGATTATCACACCGATAACCATTGAAAGAATAACTCCAAGAGTATTTTCGCACTTCAGGCTGCCGCTTATACCTATGTACATTACACAAAGTGCGAGTCCCTGCATAATCGAATTACTCAGTTTTTCAGGCAGTCCTTTTTTAAAAATAAGTCCGCACAGACTGCCCGCTATTACAGCTGCAACGTTTACAGCTACCGCTATCATTTTATTTCGCCTCCGAATTTGCGGATTTCATTTTCCGCTTCTGCCTTTTTTTCTTCAAATATTTTTATAACCTTGCTGTTTCCCGACTGTCTGATATTTTCGAGATTACAGCTTACAGAATCAAAATGTTTTTGTAAAAACACTCCGTACAGAGGATGCTCAAGCAAAGCCGGTGAAAAAACAAGTTCATGCTCACTCCAGTTTTGATGGCCTTTTTTTACGCGCATGACCGTATAGAGCTTTTCACCCTCAAGAGCAAGGGCTTCTTCTTCAATTTTAAATCCGTTTTCCTGCAAACTTTTTCGCAGCGTGCTTATTTTGCTCATAGGTTGCAGAATATACTCCTGTGCCGCATTGGGACGGGCGTTAATAATAGATGCAATCAGCTCGCCGCCCATTCCGGCAATAACAGCCGTCTGCACCTGCCCATCTTCAAGGCCGGCAAGACCGTCGCACAAAACGGTTTTAATTTTATCGCAAAGTCCGTAGTGTTTAATGTTTGAAAGTGCACTTTCAAGCGGACCTTTGCGGATATCGCACGCAACCGCTTTTTCTGCTTTTTTGTTTAAAACAAGATATATAGGCAGATACGCATGGTCTGTGCCTATGTCTGCAACGCAGGCTGCCTGTGGTGTCATATCTGCCACACATTGCAGTCTGGGTGTTAATTTTATCAATCCGAAAACCTCCGTATCGAGTTATCTTAATCCGTTATAAATTATATATTGCCGTCCTGCACCGAGCATGGAATACCAGAAAACAAGCGAGCTTTCTGTTTTTCCGTGAGTATAAACACTTTTTATATCGCTTATTGTAGCAAGACGAACTTTTTCTTTCTTGTCGTCCCTTGGTGCCTCGCAAACCATTGCACCGCCCTGCATCCAGTAAATATCTTTGTTCATGTGTCCCACATATTGGATTTCACGTTCGCCTGTTGTTTCGTCTTTTACTGCACCTGCCTGCAAAACAATATTACCGTCTTCGGCAACTGCAAAAACCTCTCCGAAACAGTCAACGCCGTATTGATGACTGCGGTCGCTTACTTTCCATGTGTTTACATCAAATTTTCCTGCGGCAACATTTGATGCTGTAACAGGAATCCCGTCAAATTTAACGTACTCCCATTTTGAAATAATATCGTGCCCTTTTGAATACAGCACAATCAAATCACCGGCTTTAAGTCCGTCAAAAACGTCCGGTGTTTTGCCGAAATACGTCTTTTCCCAGAAGCCTGCGGCAACGTGAAGCTTTGCCGACGGATACCCGTCCGCATCTGCATGGGGTTCAACCTTCTGCACCATAACCGGATACGGGAAAATACGGCAGGTGTTTACAGGCACGTCACCCGAACGGTCCTCGTATATAAGTGCAATTTCGGGAGTTTTGAATTTAACATCATAACATTCGATTGTTTTGCCAAAGAAATACACCGGCTCTTCTACCGAGTAAATAACATCATATCTGTCTTCAACACTGCCGTAATTAGCCGGATCACCGTATTCATACTGAGGAACGACAAAATACTTTTTCGGCTGGAAATACGACCCCAGCGATGTTGTTGCATTAAGTCGCAATCTGCCGCGGGTATTATCCTCCATATCGTATTTTGCCGGAGGCGCATCACGGAAAAGATGGTTGCTGTCAGCACCGTCGGGACGGCCGGTTTCCTGTAAAACCGTCTGAATATGCGTGAGCACACCGTTTTCATCAACTTTGTATTTTATCATTTGCGAAATTGTAAATTCCGGTTTAATCAGTGCCGCACTTTCCCTAAGGCTTTCGCGGGCTTTTTGCGGAGACATTTTTTTGCCGTTTACATCAACGGTTTTCCCTGTTGAATAATTTTCTATTTTTCCGTCATAACTTAAAAGTACTGCATCAAGCCGAGGGGTAATTTCGTTTATGGGTTTGGCGTTTATAAGATATCCGTAAACAAATTCGTTTACTTTCTTTTCGGGAACAAACGCAACAATATTGCCTACGAAATCAAGCAGAAACGTACCGCTGTCGCCTATGTCGCAAGCACTATCAACCTCATCCATATAATTTGAAGAAGCCAGATGATATTCATCGCCGTTAATCACATATTTCCCGTCTGATATACCCTCTAAAACACCTGAAACTTTATTTTGCGAAATCACAAATTTTACATTTTTTGCATCCGGGGCAACCGTTTTGCGGTTTCCTCTTGCGGCAGATGTATATTTATCCGCATACACGCTGATTACACTCCCAACAGGGAACATTGAAAAATCTGTCGTCGCAACAAGATTGCCGTTTTCATCATTTGAAAATGATATGTAGCCGGAATAATCAACAGGCATAAGCTCCTGGTTTTGCACCTCAAAATCTGTTTCTTCATCAAAATTAATTTCGATTTCTTCGTATTTATAATCCGGTGTAAAAAGAAGTCTGTCTGCCGAACCGGAAACGCTTTTTAAAACAATATTTTCATATGTTTCTATAATCGCAATATCATAAACGCCATCTGATTCGGTGTCGATAAGCTCAACCGTTCCCGAAGAAATTTCAAAATTGCTGTCGGCGGGATTTTCTAAAACCGAACCGTTTACAACTGTTTTTCTGCCGATTTTCAAAACCGCCTGCTTTAATTTTTCACCATCGGTATAGTATGTATAAATACCGCCTTTAAAGCTTTTTATGTCGGCACTGGACAGTTTAAGCCGTGATGCCTTGTCAAGAGCATACGCAAAAACAAGCTCATTTGCACCATCGCTGTTTTCACGGTGATAATACGAAACCTCCATACCGAGATATTTATAAAACGCATCGTTTTCACATTTATAACGCACATCATCGATAACTATACTGTTTTTCTGTGTTTTGATTTCTGTAAGCGAAACTTTGTCTGTTGCATTTACCGTTCCAGATGATTTTTTTATTTTAAAATACTCGGTAAGCGGCGTTCTGTCTTTTTCGTTATAAAATTCCGTATTATAACCAAAGCCTGTCTGGGTAAAAATCGGTGCATGAAGAGCATTAAAAAGAAGCTGTGCCACCTCTCCCCTTGTAAGCTGTTTTTCCGGTTCGTATGTCATATCTTTTAAAATTCCGGCGTTTTTTGCAGTCACATAAGGGTCTTCGCCTGTATATTTTTCACGTGCCGAATATCCAAGTGCATTGCACAGCATTGTTATATACTGCTTGAATGTTATGTATTCATCGGGACGAAACGTTCCGTCATCAAATCCGCTCATAATTCCGAGAGTAACAGCGTTGGAAATGGCAGTATAAAACATGTTTGTATTATCCAGGTCGGAAAACTTTCCTGAAATATCGCCTACCGTATCGGTTTTAAGCTGAAACATTCTCACCGTAACAGCCGCTGCCTCGCCACGTTTTATATTTTCATGAGCACGGAAAGTATAGTCTCCATAGCCGTTAAAAATTTTAAGTGCCCCGAGAAACTCCGCTTTGCGGCTCAACTTTTCATCGTTTATGTCATAAAATTTATATGAAGTGTCAAATACATATTTTGCTGATGTGTCAGCCGTTGCCGCCGGCACGCATACTGCAAAAAACGACATTATTATAACCATTATAATAAAAAATTTGAAATTTTTCATTCTTTTTGACTCCCGTTTGCATATTTTTACATTATAATTGTATCACAAAATCAATACAAAATCAATAGTAAATTACGAATGTTTACGTTTTTTATATCTTGACTTTTAATATCTTCTATGTTACAATACAAAAAAACAATTCAGGAGGTTTTTATGGCTAAATATTATTCCGTAAACGATTATGAAATAACACAAACCGGTGTAAAATTTGAATGTAGTGACAAATCCATAAAACAGGTTTTTGACAGCTGTGAAGCACTTTGCAAAGAAAATACAAAACAGTTCGGTGATCGCAAGGTTTTGCAGGAGGGTGCAAAATACAACGGCGTATGGCTCGAAACACAGCCTATGGGCGGTGAAATGTACGCAATGCGTGACATGGAGGTTGCTCTTAATAATCAGCTTATTTTCATGCAGAATCAGCGTATTGACGGACGTATTCCCGGAATGATTACATATTCTCTGCCCTACGAAGGTTTATCTTTGCATATGGACTGGATGCAGGGCGACTTTTTCACAGTTGCGGCAATGAGAATGTACTATCTCATAAAGAAAGACAAAAATTATCTTGAAAAGCTTTATGAAACACTCAGCCGTTTTGACGATTATCTGTGGGAATACCGTGACAGCGACGGTGACGGTTGCCTTGAAAGCTGGTGCACATGGGACACCGGCAATGACAACAACACAAGCTTTTTTGCCCGTGGTGTTCATGCTGAAAAACATGGCTCACATTGTGGTGAAACCGCACCCACAGATAAAGGCGGTCTGCCCTTTGAATCCGCTGAATACATGGCATATTCTTATTCTCACTGCGTAACTCTTGCCGAAATTTCAAAAATTCTCGGTAACGGCGAAGAAAGTATATGGTTTGAAAAAGCTGAAAAAGTGAGAAAAAAAGCAAACGAATACCTCTGGGACAATGAGAAAAAAGCATATTACGACCGCGATCGCAACAACGAAATGATGTACACTCTGACACTGGAAAATATGAAATGTCTGTATCATGGTCTTTTTACTCAGGAAATGGCAGACGAATTTATTAAAACACATCTTATGAACAAGGATGAGTTTTTAACTCCCCTGCCTTTGCCTCACATTGCGGCAAACGACCCGTTATTTTATGTAAATGAAAGTCTGCATAACCTTGCACCTGAAATAAAAGACGAAATTCTGTCTTACGCAAACAATGATATTGCCGACAACTCGTGGTCAGGTCCTGTTCATGGACTTAATATTCAACGTTCAATAGACGGTCTTTTGCGTTACGGTCACCATGCGGAATCCACAATAATCGGCAAACGATGGATTTCTAATCTTGCAAAGCACAACCGTTTTGTGCAGCAGTATAATCCTATGACAGGTGAACCCGCACCCGGCGATAACGGGTTTGGTCCCACAGTTTTGTCTGCACTTGAATATATTGCATATCTTTACGGCGTGGACTATGTTTGTGACGAGCTTATATGGAGCAGCTGTGACACCGACGTGACAACCGAATATACACAGCATCTTTTTGATTGTGACTACAAAATAAAACGCGAAAACGGTGTTACCACCGCATATAAAAATGGAAACGAAATTTTTAAAATCTCAAGTGGCTTGCGTGTTGTGACCGATTTGGACGGCAACATCAAACGCATCTGTGGCATGGAAGACCATGAAATTGATGCCAAACTTGAATTTGGAGGCAAATCTGTTGAAATGAAATTTGTTCCCAATCAGAAAACAATATTTAAAAATGGTGAACCGTCGGAAACGGTTTATATCGCTTATAATTAAGTGCAAAAAACAGGCATTTTACATGCCTGTTTTTTTATTTTGTATTTGTATCAATATAATCAGCTGTTAATTTAGAGTAGACAATTCTTTGGCTTTTATAAAGTCCCGAATAACCTGACATCAAATAGCTTACCGCACATGCAATAGCAAAAAACAGTATACCGTCTGTGCCAAACATTTCAATTGATAAAAATATTGAGGCTATGGGGCAGTTTACTGCGCCACAAAACAGCGCTATCATACCAATTGATGCACAAAATCCCGAATCAAGTCCCAAAAGTGTTGCCATAACGCAACCAAAAGTAGAGCCGATGAACAATGACGGTACAATCTCTCCGCCTTTAAATCCGGCAGCAATTGTCACTGCCGTAAATATAAGTTTTAGAGCAAAATCAGCCGGTCGTGCCTGTCCGGAAACCGCCTTTGCAATCACATCCATACCTGCACCATTATAATCGTGTGTATTTACAACTAAGGTTAAAACAACTATAACTGCACCACCTACAAAAGCACGAACATAACAGTTTCGGATGAATTTATCTAAATACTGTTCGCATTTTTTAATGGCTGTACAAAATAATGCGCTTAAAACTGCACAGCTAACCGAAAGAATAACTACTTTACCAAGCACATCTGCAGACAGTGCAGGAATTGATACTCCATCGAATTTTACCGGTGATATATTACACAAAGTTGAAACAGCATACGCTGTTACCGAAGCGATTATACACGGCAAAAAGCCTGTATAATTAAGCACACCTACACTAATAACCTCAAGAGAAAAAACGGCTGCTGTAATCGGCGTTCCAAACAATGCTGCAAATACACTGCTCATGCCTGCCATTGTTATTATGTGTAAATCATTTTTACCAAATTTTAGTATTTTTCCCAGTTTGTAACCAATTCCACCGCCCATTTGAAGAGCCGCACCTTCCCTACCGGCAGAACCGCCAAACATATGTGTTATAACAGAACTTATAAAAATAAGCGGTACCATTATAAACGGAACTGTACCTTCTTCCCGGACAGATTCTATAACCCGGTTTGTATCAATTTTCCCTTTTGAATGAAACATCCTGTACATTGCCGCTATTAGTAACCCACCCAATGGTAAAAAATAAATTAAAACGCTGTAATCTGTACGTAGCTCGGTTACATAATCTACAGCAAAATGGAACAAAACCCCTATTATTCCACCAATAGTGCCTACTACCGTTGCCACAAGAACCCATTTAAAAAATATTTGTATATAATCAACTAAAAATTTCAAATGCTCTTTTATATAATTCAACGTACTTTCACCTACTTTTTTCATCTTTTTCAAAATATGCACGAAGATTGTTTTTAATATAACTTAGTTGAAAAAACGGCTTGCCTCAAGCAAGCCGTTTTTTTTGGAGGAGAGGAAGGGATTCGAACCCTCGGAGCGCTATTAACGCTCACAGCATTTCCAATGCTGCGCCTTAAACCAACTCAACCACCTCTCCATATGAGTTGCTTTACCAAACAACACAGATTATTATAACACAAAAACACAAAAATGTCAATAGAATTTTTGTGTTTTTTATTATTTTTTTATTTTTACTATAACACATTATATTATGCTTTTTATTTCAACTGCCCTGCCCAACACAGTTATCTCTTTCTCGTCATATTTACTTGGCATACACGATGCGTTTGCACATTCAAGCACAATGCTGTTTTGTTCTTTAAAAAAGCGACGCAATAATATTTCGTTATTAACCAGCACCGCCGCCAAATCACCATTTTCGGGCATCACATCACGTCTGATAAGCACTTCTGTTCCATTAAAAATATGTGCATCAATCATACTGTTATCTCTCACAGTAATCCAAAAGTCCTCATTATCGGCAAGTATATCTTCAACCGACACCCGTGAGTTAATATCAAGCGGCTTTTGATAAATCATATCTTCTATAAGTGATTTTTTTGAAAACTGGGGTTGTTTTATATTTACGCTTGCCACTTTAATTATCGGCGATACAGCCTTAACCGGCTCTGCCGGTTCTCTTTCCAACAAAAAGTCAACTGAGCATTCCAGATAATCTGCCAGAATAACAATATATTCCGAAACAGGTTCCCTTGCGCCTGCGGCCCAGTCATAAATAATTGTTTTAGGAATTTTTGTATCCTTCGCTACCTTGTACAGTGAAAGATTTTTTTGTTCAATTATACCGTTAAATACATCTTTAAACAACTTTTTTCACCCCTAAAACACAAAAATTTTAAAAAATTTTCATTTTCCTCTTGACTATTCCCATTTTTGGGAGTATAATATAATTATGCCAATTGCCATACAATATTAATAAGACCCCTTACCAAAAATCCCCTTATAAA
>JAZNOL010000040.1:0-8392 GCA_045580815.1 Clostridia bacterium
CCCGGTGCTATAGCAATTGACATAGTTTTTCCCAATTTCGAGATTTGTTCACTTATTTTATTAATTCTTTCAATGGATTTGTCAAGATTTGATACCTTCACATTTGCCACGATATCATCACATTCTACATTGAAAGCACGAAGCAACAATTTTTTATTGTCATTCACCATAGCTCGTCCTTGTGTTTGACTACCATTAACTGTCCAACTTGTACTTCCATATGCTGCGGCATCATTTTTTATACACTTTTTTTGTTCTTCTCTAAGTTCTTTTAGTTTATCTTTATATAAATCGGAGTTAGCTAATTCAAACGTTGGTTTATATAGGCCATACTCTTGAGCATCTATATCCATTTCAAAAATCGATATTTGCTTTTTCTTATCTAAAATCTCTTGATTTAGTTTGTTAATATTACTATTAAGTTCAACTATTTTATTCTGACTATCTGTAATAGTTTTCTCTAAAGAAACAATATTTCCTTTCAAAAACTCAATTTGCTTATTAAGAGCATCAATATTTCTGTGTTCAGGTAACATTAAACTACTTAATCGCTCAATTTCCGCCTGTAAATCTTTTTCTCTTTTTGAAGGTCCAAATAATCCCATAAAAACACATCCTTTATCTTATTTTTTATAATTATATCATAGTTACTGTACAATAAAACGGTCTTTCCCATTCAGTAATTCTTAACACGAATAAACAACTTTAATAAATTTATTATACATACAATCCCTTTTCAGTTTTCTTCACTATCAGATAAATTAAAAAATGCACCAACCGAAGCTGGTGCACGAAAAACACAAACTCCGATTGCTGCAACACAACTTTAGACAAACTACAAGAGAAAGCCAAAAGAGAGAATGTGTTTTTACCTGAAATAAAAACACTTCTCCTATAGTTTACCCAATATTCAGTTGTGTTGCACATTTATTATACCACAAATATACATAAAATGCAACACTTTTTTAAAATTATCTTCTGTTGCAACACTCGTCAGAGGGAGGCAAGGGATTGTACAGTTTTATAAAATTGTAAAGTCTGAAGCCTCCACTGTGTAAGGGGAGGTGTTGAGCGTAGGCGAAACGGAGGGGTTGTGATGTAAAACCCATATTTTTTTAATACTCTAAAGTTATGCTGACAATCCCTCAGTCATTTTCTTGCGAAAATGCCAGCTCCCTTTACACAAAGGAGCCGTTGGTTTGTACCGCTTGGTGTGGTTTTATAAATTGTAAAAACCGGTGATTTCGTAAGAAATCACCGGTTTAACTTTAGTATTTAATTAAAGTGCGTAGTATATTAACTAAATAGGCGTATTTAATTAAAGATTATAACCTGCATCGAGAGCTTTTTTATTGATTTCAAGAAGAGCTGCTTTTTTAGCGGGCACGAGTTTATCAAGTGCCGATTTCATTTCGTCAAGTGTGATTACGCCTGTTTCTTTTGCAAATTTGCCAAGCACAACCATGTTAGCCAGTGTGTTTGCATTCATATCAATAGCCATCTGTGTTGCCGGAACAGCAAACGCCTGTGCATCTGAATCGGGAGTTTTTGAAATAAGCGAGCTGTCATAATAAATTTTGCCTGTTTCTGCCACACTTTTTTCAAATTTTTCAAGTGACGGAAGATTAAGTGCGATAAGTGCGTCGGGTTTCTGGATAATCGGTGAAGCGATGGGCTCATCTGAAATTATAACGTTACAGTTTGCTGTACCGCCACGCATTTCGGGGCCGTATGACGGGAGCCATGAAACCTCTTTGCCTTTAAGCATTCCGGCATATGCAAGCAGTTTGCCCGCAAACAGAATACCCTGTCCGCCGAAGCCTGCCAAAATAATCTGAGTTGTCATTATCTTTCGCCTCCCAAATCTTTATAAACGCCGAGCGGATAAACCGGCATCATGTTATCTTCAAGCCATTTTAAGCTCTCTGTGGGTGAAAGTCCCCAGTTTGTGGGGCAGATTGAAAGCACTTCAACAAGTGAGAAGCCTTTTCCTGCAATCTGATATTCAAATGCTTTTTTGATAGCTTTTTTAGCAGCTCTTATGTTTTTAACGTTGTTTACTGCAACACGTTCAAGATAAGTTGCACCTTCAACGTTTGAAAGCATTTCACAAACTTTAATCGGGTATCCCTGTGTTTCAACTTTTCTTCCGTAGGGAGTTGTCTGTGTAACCTGGTCAACAAGCGATGTAGGAGCCATCTGACCGCCTGTCATGCCGTAAATAGCATTGTTTACGAAAATAACTGTGATATTTTCGCTTCTGCCTGCGGCGTGAACTGTTTCTGCTGTACCGATAGCGGCAAGGTCGCCGTCGCCCTGATATGTGAACACAATTTTATCTTTAAGTGCACGTTTTATACCTGTTGCAACTGCCGGAGCTCTGCCGTGAGCAGCCTCCTGCATATCACATTCAAAATAGTTATAAGCAAAAACCGAGCAGCCTACCGGAGCAACGCCAACTGTTTTGCCTTCGATTCCGAGTTCGTCAATAACCTCAGCTACAAGACGGTGAATAATACCGTGTGTACAGCCGGGGCAGTAATGCAGGTTTACATCACTTAAAGCATGGGGTTTTTCAAATACTTTAGCCATTAGTTTTTACCTCCTGCAATTTTTTCAATTTCTGCGCAGATTTCGTCGGGAGTGGGCACAACGCCGCCGTTTCTTCCGTAGAAGTAAACAGGAGCTGTGTCGCCTACTGCAAGACGTACGTCTTCAACCATCTGTCCCTGGCTCATTTCAACGCTGATAAATGCTTTTGCTGTTTTTGCCGCTTCCTTGATAGTTTTTTCGGGGAACGGCCAGAGTGTTATGGGACGGATAACGCCAACTTTTACGCCTTTTTCACGCATCATGTTCATTGCTGTTTTTGCAATACGTGCAACAACGCCGTATGCAACAAGAACAACGTCTGCATCTTCAACGTTTGTACATTCAACTTTAACTTCATTTTCTTTAATGTAGTTATATTTTTCAAGACGCTCGTTGTTGATTTTTTCAAGCTCTTCGGGCTGAATGTAAAGAGAGTTGATTATGTTGCGTTTGCGTTTCATGTCTGTTGTGGTTGTTGCCCAGGTTTTTTCGGGAACTTCACGGTGAGTTGTGTTCTCAAAAGAAACAGGCTCCATCATCTGACCGAGCATACCGTCACCCATAATCATAACGGGCATACGGTAAATATCTGCAATGTCAAATGCTTCTGTTGTAAGCTGAACCATTTCCTGAACAGATGAGGGTGCAAGAACAACAAGGTGATAGTCACCGTGTCCGCCGCCTTTTGTTGCCTGGAAATAGTCTGACTGTGCCGGCTGGATACCGCCAAGACCGGGGCCGCCACGCACAATGTTAACGATAACACAGGGCAAATCTGCACCTGCGATATAAGAAATACCTTCGGCTTTAAGGCTTATTCCGGGGCTGGAGGATGATGTCATAACTCTTGCTCCTGCACCTGCCGCACCGTAAACCATATTTATTGCTGCGACTTCACTTTCAGCCTGTAAAAACAGACCGTCAATTTTCGGCATTTTTTTAGCCATGTATGCGGCAACCTCTGTCTGGGGAGTAATCGGATAACCGAAAAACAGTTTACATCCCGCCTGCATAGCCGCTTCAGCCATTGCTTCGTTGCCTTTCATTAAAACTTTTTCAGCCATTTTTTACACTTCCTTCTTTAATTAACGTTCTACCTCGATTACGCAGTCAGGGCACATAATTGCGCACGACGCACAACCGATACATTCATCCATATTTGCAACCATTGCCGGGTTAAAGCCTTTTGCGTTGAGTTTGTCCGAAAAGCTGATAATCTTTTTGGGACAAGCCTGTGCGCAAAGTCCGCAACCTTTACATTTGTCTTCTTTAAATGTTACTTTTGCCATAATATCACTCCTACCATTTTTTTAGTTTTATATCAATCGGAAACAGCTTGTCGCCGAGCGGTTTCAGCCCGTCGCATATGCTTTTTTTTGCAGAAACAAATCTGACACCGCAATTCATATTTTCCGCGGTTTTTTCGGCTTCCGGCATACTTAAAAGCACCGTTTCCTCTGTTGTTTCGTCTGAAATATTTGTGTTGTTGACTATTCCTGTGAATTTAAGCCTTGATGTCTGCTCAATTGCAGAAAGTGCCTCGGTTGCTTCTTCAGCATCCAAAGTAAGCGGACGGCGGAAATTGACAACACCCAGCATATCGTAAGGTGCTTTGTCAAAATAAGGCTTGAATCTTCCCAGTGCAATAGCACCGTCATCATCGCCGCCAACATCAAAAATAACATAGCCTTCTTTATAAAAAACCGTGTTTATGTTAGGCGGAAGGGCAGGCACGTCAACGTTTGAGTTTGCATAGTCGGAAACAACAACTTCTATACCGTTTTTTTCAAGCTCCTCCTGTGCATCCTTTGTGCGGAAATAAGGATTAACCACGTCAAGGTCAACAATTGTCACCTTTTCGCCCATTTCACGCAATTTCAGCGCAAGATTAACCGAAAATTCGGTTTTTCCGCTGCCGTAATGACCGACAACAACAATTCGTTTTTCAAGCTTTATAAATATCACCTTCCTTTATTCTAAAAATTATATCATATCCTGACGCATTTTGCAAGCATATTTTTGTTTTTCGTTAAAATTAACATTAATGTTTTCTGCTTTAGGGTTCTTTATGAGCAATATGATTGAAAAGAATATGTATTACTGTTTAAAAAAATATTTCAAAACACTTGATAAATAAAAAAAATTGTGCTATAATATATGTGCTACAACTTTTTTTATTATGTCAATTATTAACACTTTCTATCTTGTATAGTATCGCAACTTAAGAGGTACGCTATTTGTAAAAAGCGTACACTCTTGTTTCGTCATACTCTTAAGCTGTGATATACAGATAGATGTAATGAAAAAAGTGTGTAGCAACCTTTGAAACAGAGTCCCTGCGTTTTTTGGTGCGTGGCTCTGCTTTAGGGTGGGCTACGCACTTTTTATTTAGCGGGGTATGATATGGAAACAAAGAAAAAGGTCTGCTGTGTTTTAGGGCACAGAAAAATTGCGGATAAGGATACGTTAAAATCAAAGCTTGAAAAAACTATTGAAAATCTTATTATTCATGAAAATGTGGTTACTTTTCTGCTGGGAAGCAAAAGTGAGTTTGATGATTTGTGCCGTGAAATTTTATGCTTGCTGAAAGAAAAATATCCCCATATCGAAAGAGTTTATGTTCGTGCGGAGTTTCCCTACATAACAGAAAGCTATGAAAAATATCTTTTAGAAAGCTGTGACCGTACATATTTTCCCGAAAGTATAATAAATGCAGGCAAAGCTGTTTATATTGAGCGTAACCGCGAAATGATAGATAACTGCGACATATGTCTTGTTTATTTTAAGACATCGTATTTACCTCCGCTACGCAAACACAGCAAAAGAGATGTATTCCAATATCAACCAAAAAGCGGCACAGACGCCGCATATAAATACGCCATACTGAAAAATCGGCAGATTATAAATATGGTAGAATAATTTTTGCACACAAAATCAGAATTTTGTGTGTTTTTTTATTGACAATTAAAAATTTGTGTGGTATATTATTGGTGGAAACAGAAAAATTTACCGCAACATGAGGTAATTTATGAAAACAGCACAGATTTTTAACATACAGCATTTTTCAACGGATGATGGTCCCGGAATACGCACAACTGTGTTTTTCAAGGGATGTAATCTGCGTTGTGTATGGTGTCACAATCCGGAATCACAAAGTACAAAGCCGGATATATTTTATCACAAAAACAAATGTATTTCCTGCGGAAAATGCACAGAGTTCTGTCCTTTTCATATGCCACATTCACCACAGTGTATAAAATGCGGCAAATGTACCGAGGTTTGTTTTAGTGAGGCAACCGAGCTTTGCGGTGAAGAGGCGACGATTCAATACATACTTGATGAGATTTTTCAGGATACCGATATGTATTTGGTTTCCGGCGGCGGAGTGACGTTTTCCGGTGGTGAGCCTGTTTTGCAAAGTGAGTTTTTGTATGATATATTAAAGGTATGCAAAGAAAAAAACATTCATACCGCAATTGAAACCGCCGGTTGCTATGATTTCAATAAAATACAACCGTTGCTCGAATTTACCGACCTTGTTTTTTGTGATTTGAAATCACTTGATGAAGAAAAACATATTAAATATACAGGGGCATCCAACCGTATTGTTTTGGAAAATTTGAAAAAACTCAGTTGCGTGGCTAAAAAGCTTATTATCCGTATTCCTGTTATAAAAGGCTTTAACGATGATGAGCTTGAGCAGATGGCAGAGTTTATAAAAACACTCCCCCGCCCTGCTGAAGTCGAGCTTTTGCCCTTTCACAATATGTGCAGTGCAAAGTATGAAGCTTTGGGCAGAAAATTTGAAGCGAATGTTTTTGAAATTCCTAATAATGAAGAAATGGCGGATTTCCGTAAGTATTTTAAATAAAGGAGTTCATTATAATGACAGAAGAAAGATTGCAAAAATCATTTGACCGTGGCAGAAATCCCCACAAACGTGATGAGGATTATTATTTGAAATGCAAGGCAATTTGTGAAACAGCAAACGAACGTATTCACAATATACGCCGTGCAAAAATTGACGCATATATTCTTGATAATTATTCAATAAATTTTGATAGCGATGATTTGCTTTTCGGCAGACTTTCCGACAGCATTGAGCTTTCTGATGAAGATAAAGAATTGATTAATAATACCAAAGAAAGCATCCGTCTTTCAGCCAACGAATGTGGCGCATTGTCCGCTCAGACAGGACACCGTGTGGTTGATTTTGAAAAAATTCTTAAAGTAGGTCTTAAAGGTATTCTTGCCGAAATTGATGCTCAGCTTGACAAAATTGATTATTCGGATGCTGATTCAACCGAAAAAGAATCAGTTTACAAATCAATGAAAATATCTCTTGAAGCGGTTTGCAGATATGCTAAATGTGCACAGGCAAAACTTATTGAATCAGCAAACAGCGAAACTGATGAAACTGTTAAAAACCGATATCTTGCAATGGCAAAAAATTTCAATACCGTGCCTTTTAAGCCGTGTTCGCATTTTTATGAGGCGGCGCAATGTGTGTGGTTTATTATGTTTTGTCTTGACCTTGTGCCTGACATAACGCTGATTGGCAGATTTGACAGTTACATGTATCCGTTTTATAAAAAAGACATTACCAACGGAACAATAAATAATGAATTTGTTTTTGAAATTATTGAAGACCTTTATCTTAAAATAAATGAACTTCACAGCAATTGGCCATCATCTGTTATGGTTGGCGGAAAAGACCGCCACGGAAACTCTGTATGGAACGAGCTCACATATATGTGTGTAAAAGCCATAAAAACCGTAAAACTTATCAATCCATCGGTTTCTGTATGTTATAACGAGGATATGCCCGATGATTTGCTTGATTTGTGCATAGAATGTGTTGCAGAAGGATTTACCCGCCCTGCCATATTTAACGATAAAATCATTACCGAAGGGCTTAAAATGGCAGGCGTACGCGAGGATGACGCCCATGAATATGTGCACAGCACCTGCGTTGAAATAACGCCCATAGCCGGTGCGAACATTCTTGTTGCAACGCCGTATGTCAACCTGTGCAAGGCTTTTGAATATATTCTGCAGGAAAAATCAAAGCCCTATGTTATCGGTACATTGCCATGGATTTGCCCCGGTGGAGGTGGCGTTACAAAAGAGGCGTATCTGCTGAGTGATGTGGATTTTAATCTTGATGACATAAACACTTATGAGGAATTTGTAACACTTGCCAAAAAGGTGTTTGCCCAGATTATTGCATCACACGTTAAATCTTCTTGTGAATTGGCGATTAATCGTTGCAAAAACGCATCATCCCCCATGGCTTCTGCACTCATTAACGACTGTATTTCTCTTGGAAAAGACAGCGGCAACGGCGGTGCAAGATACAATTTCTGTTATCCCACATTTCCGGGAATGATTAACGTGATTGATTCTCTTGCGGCAATTAAAAAAGCTGTGTTTGAAGAAAAAATGTTTACACTTAAACAACTTGGCGAAATGTGCCGTGACAATTTTGACGGAAACGAAAATATCCGCAGTTATCTTGCAAACAAGTGTCCGAAATTCGGCAACAATATTGAAGAAGTTGATGCAATCGGGCTTGAAATGTTTGATTTTGTTTATGACGAACTTAAAAAATACAAACAATGCAACGGCGGCGAGTTTTTCCCCAGCTATTTTGCTTTTGTAATGCACGGTGAAATGGGCAAAATCACCGATGCTACACCTGACGGACGCAAAGCAGGAATCGCCCTTTCGGAGCATCTGGGAGCATTCTGCGGAATGGATAAAAACGGTCCTGTTTCTGTGATGCGGTCTATTGCAAAAA
>JAZNOL010000041.1:0-35982 GCA_045580815.1 Clostridia bacterium
TCATATCCGCCATATCACCCAGAGTGTGATGAATAAGGCGATAACGCTCGTCATCCTCAAGCTCGGACATTACGCCTGTGTAATCGCCTGCACCGAACTCGTGCATACTGCGCATTGTCTGGTCAATTGCATCATCGGCAATTGTTGCGGCATTTACAACAGTAGGCACTCCAAGAGCAATCACCGGAACGCCTGTCAGGTCAGCAGTTATGCCTTTGCGACGGTTTCCTACGCCGGAGCCCGGGTGAATACCTGTGTCCGCAAGCTGAATTGTTTTGCCCACATGTTTTGTACTGCGTGAAGCAAGAGCATCAATAACAATAACTGCCGCCGGTTTTATTTTTTCGCAAACAGCTTGCACAATTTCACCGGTTTCAATGCCGGTGTTGCCTAAAACTCCGGGAGCAACAGCACAGACTGAACGCTGGTTTTGTTCAAGGGCAGAGGGCAAAAATTCAAAAAGGTGACGCGTAATATCAAGTTTTGAAACAGTTTTCGGACCAAGAGCATCGGGAGTTATGTCCTTGTTTCCGAGTCCAACAACAAAAATGGGTGCATCGGGTTTTACACTATGTTGCCTCAGCATTGAAGATATGTGACGTGAAAGAACAGTTTCTGCTGTTTCGTCGGTAAAATCGGGAGATATGTTTTCTATTTCCAGAGTTATATAATTGCCCTTCTTTTTTTGCAGAAGTTTTTCGCCGTTTTCATTGGTTATACGAACGTGAGTTATGTTTATGTTGTTTTGACGGCTATTTTCGGTTTCAATCCCGTCGGGCAGGTCAGATTTCGGTGCATCGCCCACATAATATTCGTGAGCTTCAAGGGCGAGGTCTGTGTTGATTGTACGCATATTCTAAAATCCTTTCAATAAAAAAGTTGGATTGTACTATCCCTTGCCTCCACTTGTCAGGGGAGGTGGCAAAACCGAAGGTTTTGACGGAGGGGTAGTTTTCAGGTTCTCTCCCTCCGTCTTTGCCTACAGCAAATCCACCTCCCTCGTCAGAGGGAGGCAAGAGTAGGTGCGAACTTTGGTATTTCTTGCCGAACGTCATTTTCCTAAATACGAGAGGGTCGCGATGTGACAAGGGGATGTTTGTCCAATAAGGTGTATAAAAAAGACTGTAAAAAATTTTACAGTCAAACTACAGATAAAACACTTTCCACCTCATCCGACGGCTACGCCGCCACCTTCTCCTCAAGGAGAAGGCTCATGGAATTACACCAACCATAGGCTTCCCCTTGAGGGGAAGCTGTCACGAAGTGACTGATGAGGTGTAAAAGGGATTTATCTTAAATTTGATTTTGAAATTTTACAGTCTTATTATTTGTTTAAAAGAAAAAATTATACTTTAAGCTGTGCGTATGCATCACGCTTTGAAATTCCTTTATCCTTTGCGGCGGCTTTGAGAGCATCTTTGTCGCTCATGCCTGCATCAAGATATTTTTTATAAATTTCTTCCAAAGGTTCATCGGAAATTTCATTTGCAGGCTCGTCCGCACCTTTTATAACAAGCACAAATTCGCCTTTTGGCGGTGTTTCCTCATATTTTTCAATCGCCTGAGAAATTGTAAGCCGCACAGTTTCCTCGTGAGTTTTTGTCAGCTCTCTGCAAAGAGAAATTTCACGGTCACCTAAAATGGCAAGCATATCTTTAAGTGTAGATAAAAGCTTGTGGGGTGCTTCGTAAAAAATAAGTGTGTCGGTGTAGTTTTTGACGCTTAAAAGATGCTCTTTGCGTGCAGTTTTGTTTACGGTTAAAAAACCCTGAAAGCTAAATCTGCCGGTGGGTTTGCCCGAAACTGTAAGTGCCGTTATTACGGCACATGCACCGGGAAGAGGCACCACATCAATATTTTCTTCAATGCACTGACACACAAGCATTTCGCCCGGGTCGCTGATGGCAGGAGTGCCCGCATCAGTAACAAGAGCAACGCTTTTGCCGTCTTTGAGCATTTTTATGATTTCCTCGCCCCTCTGGCGTTTGTTATGCTCAAAATAGCTTATCATCGGTTTTTTGATTTCAAAATGATTAAGCAAAGTCAAACTTCGGCGTGTATCCTCGGCGGCAACAATGTCAACCTCACGCAGAATACGAAGCGTGCGCAGAGTTATATCTTCAAGATTGCCGATAGGTGTGGGGCATAAATAAAGTTTTCCCTGACACATGATTTATTCTCCCTGTTTTTTTGTGCCAAATGCTGAGCCGATTGCAAACAGCATTCCGCCGATTGCGTTGCCGGCAATGGCAATAAGTATGTAAACAAGTGCCTTGCCATATGTGACAGGGTCAGTAAATCCAAGTGCAAAATAAAACATATTTGCAATAGAGTGTTCAAATCCTGCAAGAATAAACACCGGTACGCAAAACAGCATTGCAAGATATTTTGCGGCGTTTGTTTTTTTCTTGTATTCGTCAACGGCAATAAACATGAGCGCACCGCACAAAATTGCCGCAAAAAATGTTTTTAAATAATCAGCAGAAATTTTTGTTGCGCAGATTTCAATTGCTTTTTCGCGGTAAGGCATTGAGCTTACAAGAAGTGCAACAAGTGCCGTGCCGATGAAATTGCCTAAAATTGTCAAAGCAACCTCGCCTATGTACGCAGGCTTGTTAAAGGGTATGTAACCAACTTTGCCGGTATAAAGACCAAGCCCGAACTCGCAGATTGTAAAAAGACCAAGTGTGAACAGAAGTGCACCGATGTATTTGTTGTCGCAGGCAAGAAAAACACTGCCACCGACACCTATCATACATCCGCCCATGATTGATTTTAAAAATTTTTCCATACTTATTTCTCCTTTGTATAAATGTACTTAAAAACTCAAAATTCCAAGATGTTCAAACAAAATTTTCAGTCCTATAAGAATAAGCACAACGCCGCCGAAAATTTCAGCTTTGCTTTTGTATTTCGCACCGAATTTATTGCCCAGAAGAACTCCGGCAATACAGATGACAAAGGTTGTAAGACCGATTGCACCGCATGAGGGCAGAATTGCAACATTCAGACAGGCAAATGAAATTCCTGCCGCAAGTGCATCTATGCTTGTGGCAACGGACAGAATTATCAGTTCTTTTATATCAAAACTGCTGATTTTGCATCCGTTTTTATCGCAATCATCTTCGCCAAAGGCTTCTTTTATCATTTTTACACCGATGAATGAAAGAAGAACAAAGGCGATCCAATGGTCAAATCGCTCAATATAGGTTGAAAACTGAATCCCAAGTGCCCAGCCCATAAGAGGCATAAGTGCCTGAAAAACGCCGAAAGAAAGGGCGATTATAACAGCATGTCCGTAATTTATACGCCGCATTGAAAGACCCTTGCACATTGCAACCGCAAAGGCATCCATTGAAAGTCCTACGGCTATAACCATAAGTTCCCAGAAACTCAAAATTAATTCCTCCGTTTGTCAGCAAGTTTTGAAGTTTCGCTTTTTTCATAAGCTTTAATAATCTTTTGTACAAGCGGATGGCGAACAACGTCTTTTTCGCTGAACCGTGAAAAATTAATGCCATCAATATTTTTAAGCACACGCATTGCATCTTTTAGCCCCGAAAATACGCCACCGGGCAGGTCAATCTGCGTAATGTCACCTGTTACAACGGCTTTTGAACCAAATCCGATACGTGTTAAAAACATTTTCATTTGCTGGGGAGTGGTGTTCTGTGCCTCATCAAGAATGATAAACGCATCGTCAAGTGTTCTGCCTCGCATATAAGCAAGCGGTGCAACCTCAACAGCACCTCGTTCTACGTTGCGCTGATAGTTTTCATAGCCCATTGTATCATAAAGTGCATCGTAAAGAGGACGCAGATAAGGGTCGATTTTTGTTTGCAGATCCCCGGGCAGAAACCCTAATTTTTCGCCTGCTTCAACAGCAGGACGTGTTAAAATAATGCGGTTTACTTCTTTGTTGCGAAAGGCTTTTACAGCCATTGCAACGGCAAGATAGGTTTTTCCCGTGCCGGCAGGTCCGATACCGAAAGTCACCGTATTTTCGGCAATTGCATCGACATATGCTTTCTGACCGACGGTTTTTGCCTTGATGGGCTTGCCCTTTGAGCTGATGCAAACAATATCATCACCATAGGTTGAAAGATGGTTTTCCATGCCGTCTTTAACCATTGAAATTGTATAGATAATATTCTGCTCGGTAAGGGTTTCACCCTTGCCGGCAAGCATTAAAAGCTGCGTAAGAACTTTTTCTGCCAAAACGGTGTTTTCTTCGTCGCCTTCAATTTTAAGAGCACTGTCACGGCTGATGATTTTAACACCCAGCTCACGTTCAATAATTTTTATGTTTTCGTCATAACTGCCGAAAAGATTAATAATGCTGCCCTCGTCAGCCGCCTGCATTATCTTTTCCAACTGTTTCTTCCTCCTCAATAGGTATCTTCTGTGCAATATCCGTGTTACATTTTGCATCAAGAATAACTTCAACAATATCGGGTGAAATGTCCCTCACGGTAAAATTCACCTCTTTTATAATACCATTTTTTAATCCGTTTTGCAAGTCTTTTTTCAGATATTCTTTTGCTTCTTCAATAATTTGACTTTTTTCATAAGTTACAACCCGTGATTTTGTTTCGTAATATGTATTTTTAACAATTGAAACAGGAAAATACAGATTTCCGATGTGAAGCGGAAATTTTTGTTTTTCCGACTCAAAATTTTCAAACTGACCGCCTATGGGAGGAATTAAAAATTCGTTTTTTCCAAAGACAATGCCGGGGCTTTTTTTAAGCCGTCCGCTTCGCACCGGTTTTTCTTCAGAAAGAAGATACTGCTGTGAAATGCGTTTTTCAACATCTGCCATAATCACGGCATCGCTGTGCACACTGCGGTATCCGACCATTTTGCTGTCATAAATTCCGCTTACAAGAAGCTGCCCTTTTGTAACATACATACCTTTTTCAAGGCTGCTTCTGCCCTCATGAACAACAGGATATGTTATAGTGCCGGTTTCGGCGGCAATAATATTGCAGGGCTTGGTGGTGTCGGTCATGTCGGGAATAGGTGCAGCGGTGCGGTAATCCACAATGATTTTTGTGCCCTTTTTTTCAGGCCATATCCACGAAAGCTCAGGAGAAAGGGCAAGCATTTGTTTTTGCACCGTATCGGGATTTAGCTTTTTTATTGCGGCACCGTAATAAACCCCGCAATGTTCAAGTCTGCTGCGGAGCACCTCGTGAGAAATTTCGCCCTCGCCGTCAATTTCAATATACCACACATGAGAGCATAGAAAAACCGTTAAAAAAATAAACGAAAAAACGCCCACAACAAGCCCTTTGCGTGAAATGAATCTGGAAAACGAAAAAGGAAACCCTCGTTTAGATATTATATGCACACGGGAGCCTGTTTTTTTACATACACTTTTGAGCGAGAAAAACTGCATGGGCGGAATGTCAAAAACAAGCTGACCGCTGTCGTTTAAGCTAATGTTTCGGATTTCGATTTTGCGATGGTTGCAGGCGTTTAAAAAATTGCCGCAGTCACGGCAGGTTGCACGCACACGCACATTGCCCGAAATAAATTTAAAAATATCAGTTATACATATCATATTTTACCTCAGAAATTTTCCCCTTAAGCTTTAAGCTTTCGGGAGAAATTGTGCATATTTCAAGATTTTCTCCTTTGATTTGCAGAATAAAAAGCGGCGAAGAAAGCTGGACTATTTGCGATGAATATTCAAGTATATCGTCAAACCCGTCAACGGTCATTTCCTCGTTTTCGCATATGTTTACAAAAAGTCCGGCACCTATTACGGATTTTTGCACGTGAAGCACATCAGCAAGCAGTTTTTTTGCACGGACAGCCGTCTTGTTTTTACGTTTCACTGTAATTAAGCCTCCCTCCGCTGTATATTTAAATTTATGCCGCAGATAACATAATAATGAATATATAATGCATAACTATTAACAAAAAGATTGTATACAGCAGATTTTTATATAATTATAGTCGTGTACGATGTATGGATGTATTTTCACAGCAAAGGCTTCCCCCTGGAGGGGAAGCTGTCATGCGAATGCATGACTGATGAGGGGATGCATAACAAAAGGCATGATTATAAAATGTTTTGTTTTCCACCTCATCCGAGTTTTGCTTTGCAAAACCCACCTTCCCCTCAAAGGGGAAGGCTTTATCGTTGCATGCTTTTAGTTATTACAAAATACCGTGCATAGTGAAAAAATTTAAGGTATTTATGCCGCGGCATAAAAATGCAAGTTTATAATATTATTTATCCAATGAAAGGAGATAAAATTTTGAAAGAAAAAGTAATGTCTGCCGCTGTGGTGATTTTTGCACTTGCCATGGCGGTTAAGCCTGTGGAAACGGTAGCCTCTGCACGGGCGGGAATGCAGATTTGTGCAAACTCTCTTGTGCCTGCGTTGTTCCCTTTTTTTGTATGCACATTTTTTTTAACACAGCTTGGAACTCTGACGGCGGTTTCAAAAAAATTATCAAAACTCATGAAACCGCTTTTCGGCGTAAGCGGCACAGGGGCAATGCCGTTTTTAATGGGAATTGTCGGCGGTTATCCTGTTGGTGCAAAAATTTGTGCAAAACTGACGCAAAACGGAGATTTATCAAAAAGTGAGGCAGAAAAACTGCTTGCTTTTTGCAACAACAGCGGTCCGCTTTTTGTTCTTGGTGCAGTTGGCGGTGGCATGATAGGCAACGGCAAAATGGGCTTATGTCTTTATGTATCGCATATTATGGCGGCACTTACGGTGGCGTTTGTGCTGCGTGGTATAAAATGCAATATCAATCCGGCAAGAAGTGGAGTTATACCGGACAGCAAAGTAAGAAAAATAAACTTTGGTGAATGTTTAGGAAGCTGTATTTCCGATGCGGCAGAAAGCACGGTGAAAATCTGCGGATATGTGATTTTGTTTAAAATAATCATGGGTATTTTAAGCGGATTTGTTAAAAACAAAACGGTAATGCTTGTTTTGTATTCAGCTTTTGAAGTGTCCGGCGGATGCAGTATGGCAACGGAGATGCTGCACGCAAATCCACAGGTAATGTGCATGGCAATTTCTGCAATAATCGGCTGGTCGGGGTTTTCTGTACATATGCAGGTTTTGACGGAAACATCATATGCAGGGCTGAAGCTTAAAAAATATTTTGCCGGTAAGCTCATAATGACGGTGCTGTCGCCGGTTTACACATTAGCAATTATGAAAATTTTGCCCTTAAAAACGGATGTGGCGGTTTTTGCATCAAATCTGCCGCAGTTGTATTCATTCGGCATAGGCACGGCACTTGTGACTGTGTGTGTTACTGTGGTGATTACATTGGTTGTATCTGCTTTTATAAGCAGAAACAAATTTTCAAATACCTATTGACTTTTTTTATAAAAGTAGTATAATAAAATAGTATAGTTATTTTCATATTAATTGAAGAAGGACCGTTTTATGATTTGCGAAAAAATTGATATATGGAAAAATCTTGAATATAACGAGGCAAAAGAGGGCTTTCGTCCCACGCTTACAACATACATTTTAGACGAGCTTCGTGATGGGCAGAAGCGTGGTGCAGTTGTGGTATTTCCCGGCGGCGGCTACAGCCATCTTGCAAAACACGAGGGAGAACCTGTTGCACTTAAATTCTGCGAAAAAGGCATGAACGCCTTTGTACTTGAATACAGCACAGCACCCTGCAAGCATCCTCAGCCTTTGCGTGATGTTGCACGTGCAATGTGTATTATCCGTGACAATGCGGACAAATGGAATATAGATAAAGAAAAAATTGCTGTTTTAGGTTTTTCCGCAGGCGGTCACCTGGCTGCAACAAGCGGCACAATGTGGCACAAGGATTATTTGCAGGACGTTCCAGGTATGGAATACGGCAAAAACAGACCCGATGCAATGATTTTGTCCTATCCTGTGATTATGTCGCCCACAGAGGGCAAAAAAGCCCATGCCGGCAGTTTTTACAATCTGCTTCCGAATGCTGAAAAATCAACGAAGGAAGAGTTTGAAGAAGCATCGGCAGAGCTTAATGTTTCCAAAGAAACCTGCCCGGCGTTTATATGGCATACGTTTGAGGATGATTGTGTGCCAATGGAAAATTCCATTGAAATGGCAAGAAAATTGCGTGAATATAATATTCCGTGCGAGCTTCATATTTATCAGTGGGGCGGCCACGGACTTTCAATTCCGTCAAAAGGAATTGTAGAAAAACGCCACGAGGATGACCACATGGCAACCTGGATTGATCTGTGCACCGGATGGCTTGACAGAAACGGATTTAACAGAGGTATATGATTTTGGAAAAATATTTAAAGCTTCGCGAAAAATATCCGCAGTTTTGTTTTGAAAATTATGAATATAAAATAGCCGATGATACCGTTAGTGCAAAGTTTGATTTTTCTATTGACGGTCTGGCACATTTTACGCCTACATGGACGTTTGCAAAAAAATGCGATGTGGCAGAAAACGACAGCGTGCTTGAAAAGCTGATTTTTTCTCTCGGTCTTGTTGAACTTATCAGCTACTGGAAAATCACTTGCTCACCGCAGGTTAAAATAAACTGCGGCTTTTTGGACAGTGTGCAGATTGACTGGTGGAAAAAACAGTATTTTTACGGTCTTGGCGAGTTTTTCCATACAAACGGAATAACCCCAGATTTTGACTCGTTTATGAATATTGAAATAAACGAAAATCGCAAAATCAAGGACGGTGACACCAAAAACACCAATCTTTCCGGTTGTCTCGTGCCTGTTGGCGGTGGCAAGGATTCGGCAGTTACACTTGAAATTATAAAAAATGTTGAAAATATAAATTTTGAAGACGATGTTGCCTGCTATGTTATTAATCCGCGCGGAGCAACAGACGAAACCGCAAAAGCGGCAGGCGTCAGGGATGAAAATGTCATCACCGCAAAACGTACTCTTGACAAAAACATGCTTGAGCTTAATAAACAGGGATTTTTAAACGGTCACACGCCCTTTTCGGCAATTGTGGCGTTTTCGTCAGTTATAACGGCATATCTTTGCGGCAAAAAATATGTTGCCCTGTCAAACGAGGCAAGTGCAAACGAAAGCACGGTGGCTGATTCAAAAATCAATCATCAGTATTCAAAAAGCTTTGATTTTGAAAAAGATTTTCATGATTATGAAAAACAGTATATAAACAGCGGTGTTTATTATTTCAGTCTGCTTCGCCCGCTGAGTGAGTTTCAGATTGCACAGCATTTTGCCGGGCACAAGCAATATCACGGCGTGTTCAAAAGCTGTAACGTGGGCAGTAAACAGAACATCTGGTGTGCAAACTGTCCCAAATGTCTGTTTGTTTATATTATTCTGTCACCGTTTTTATCGGAAAATGAACTGACAGAAATTTTCGGCGAAAACCTTTTTGAAAAGAAATCTCTTGAAGAAACATTCGATAAACTCGTCGGTATTTTGCCCGAAAAACCCTTTGAATGTGTAGGCAGCCGCGGCGAGGTAAACGAATCCCTTAATATAACAGTTAAAAATCTGAAAAAGGACGGAAAAGAGCTTCCGTATCTTTTAAGACGGTTCTGCGATGGCGGATTTGCCAAAGAACCCACAGGGGAGTATTACGGATATTACAACAGCGAAAATCTGCTTCCCGAAGCATTTGAAAAAGCACTTAAAACCCGGTAATTTGTAAGCTCGGAGGGCTGGTCTTGAAAACTGTACTTGATATTGTAAACGGCAAAAATATACTTATTCTCGGCTTTGGCAGAGAAGGAAAATCCACATACAATTTTCTTGAAAAATACGCCTCGGACGTAAAAATTACCGTTGCCGATGCAAACGATGTGTCAGCGGATATTCCGGGCGGCGTTGGATTTGTCTGCGGCAAGGATTATCAAAAGGTCTGCAAGGATTTTGACCTTGTTGTAAAAAGCCCCGGCATCGTCCTTGAGCCGGATGTGCAGACAGACAACATCACCTCCCAGACAGAGTTGTTTTTAAAGGCTTTTGGTGAGAGCACAATCGGCATCACCGGCACAAAAGGCAAAAGCACCGTTACAACACTGCTTTATCATATTCTGCAAAACACGAGAGGAAACAGTCTGCTTCTGGGCAACATCGGTATTCCGCCTCTTGATGTGGCAGATAAAATAGAAAAAGATACTCTCTGCGTGTTTGAGCTGTCGGCACATCAGATGGAATATACCCATGTTTCGCCTCATGTGGCGGTTCTGCTTAATCTGCGGCCGGAGCATCTTGACCATTACGGAACCTATGAAAAATATATTGCGGCAAAAGAAAATATTTTTCTGTGGCAGAAAAAAGAAGATTATTTTGTCTGCGGTGCAGACCTCAAACAACAGATAGAAAAATGCGTTTCACAGCTTGTTACCGTAAGCGGCGAAAACGACGGCTCGGATGTGTGTCTTGACGGGCGTGACATTGTTTTTAAAAACGGAAAAATAACCGTAGGCGAGGACGATACTCTGCTTCTTGGCAAACACAACCTGTTTGATATTGCAGTTGTTAACAGCATTTGCCGGATTTTCGGTGTTGACGGCGAGGCGTTTAAAACTGCACTTAAAACATACAAACCGTTGCCGCACCGCATGGAATATATCGGCACGGTAAACGGCGTTAGATATTATGACGATTCCATTTCCACAATCGGCGAAACTGCAATCAATGCCATGAAAAGCATAAAAAACGTGGGCAGTGTCATCATCGGCGGCATGGACAGAGGTATCGATTACACCGATTTGATTGACTTTTTGAAAACCTATGAAACTGATAATATAATTCTTATTCCCGATACGGGCTTGCGTATCGGCAAAGAGCTTGAAAAAACAAACACAAATCTTGTTTATGCAAAAGACCTCAAAGATGCAGTTAAAGCAGCAAAAGAAAAAACTGCTTCCGGAAAAGCCTGCGTGCTGTCACCGGCGGCGGCAAGCTACGGTTTTTTCAAGAACTTTGAGGAACGTGGAGACGCATTTGAAAAATACGTTTTTGAAGATTGATATCCAGCTGCAAATTAACGAAAGGAGCGTATTATGGGTAAAATTATAGCGGTTGCAAACCAGAAAGGCGGCGTAGGAAAAACCACAACAGCCGTAAATTTAGCTGCCTGCGTTGCAGATAAAGGCAAAAAAGTTCTGCTTGTTGACGTTGACCCCCAGGCAAACGCCACCGGCGGTGTAGGCGGACAGAAATCCGATGAATACGGAGTTTATAACGTTATTGTGGAAAAAGTTCCTATGAACGATGTTATAGTAAAAACCGAGTTTCTCAACCTGTGGCTTTGTCCGTCGGCAGAGGCTCTTGCAGGTGCCGAGGTTGAGCTTGTTGCCGCAGAAAGACGTGAATATTCACTCAAAGACGCTCTTGACCAGGTTAAAAATGATTACGATTATATTTTTATTGACTGCCCTCCGTCATTGGGGCTTGTTACGCTTAACTGCCTGACGGCGGCAGATTCGGTGCTGATTCCTGTTCAATGCGAATATTATGCTCTTGAGGGTGTCAGCCTGCTTATTAAGAATATCAGAAGAATAAAAGATTCGCTTAACCCGAAAATTGATATAGAGGGCGTACTTCTTACCATGCTTGATGCCAGAACAAATTTAGGTATTCAGGTGGTTGAAGAAGTGAAAAAATATTTCCCGGGCAAGGTGTATGCCTCAATTATCCCGAGAAACGTGCGCCTTGGCGAAGCACCCAGCTACGGTCAGCCCATACATATTTATGACAGCCGGTCAACAGGTGCGGAAAGCTATATGGCACTGGCAGACGAATTTTTAATGCTCAACGAATGAAAAATTGGTTTGTCGCAATTAAAGATTGATATTTTTTATTGTACGATGCATTTAAAAGGCTTCTCCTTGAGGAGAAGCTGTCACGAAGTGACTGATGAGGTGTTGTAGGGAACGGTTCGCAACCGTTCCGATAAAATATAGTGGTTTTCCATCTCATACGAGTTTTGCTTAAATACATTTGAAAGGAACTTACCGAAATGGCGATGAAGAAAAATTCCGGTCTGGGAAAAGGGCTTAACGCACTTATTCCAGAAATCAGCCCGGAAGAAACACAGCAGCGGGAAATACGTACGCTGAAAATCTCGCAGATTCAGCCTAATCCCGACCAACCGAGAAAAACCTTTGACTCGGAAAAATTACAGCTTCTGGCAAATTCAATTGAAGAACACGGAATAATTCAGCCGATTGTAGTACGCAAGGAAGAAAACGGATTTTATACAATAATAGCCGGCGAACGCCGCTGGCGTGCCGCAAGACTTGCACATTTAAGCGAAGTTCCGGTTGTTGTAAAAACCTTTGATGACCTTGCTGTTGCAGAGGTTGCACTTATTGAAAATCTTCAGCGTGAAGACCTTAATCCCGTTGAAGAAGCAAGAGGATATGAAAGACTTATTCACGAGTTTAACTTAACTCAGGACGAGGTCAGCAAAAAAATTGGCAAAAGCCGCCCGGCAATAACAAACTCAATGCGTCTTCTGACGCTTTGCCCGGCTGTTTTAAAACTGCTTGAACAGCTTGAAATTTCTTCCGGTCATGCAAGAGCACTTTTAGGTATTGAAGATGCGGCGGAGCAGGAAAAATTAGCATTTGAGATAATTGAAAAAGATTTGTCTGTGCGCCAGATTGAAAAATATGTTAAGGACAAGCAGACAGGCAAGGGCAATCCGTCTGAGGAAAAGCAGTCTCTTAACGTAGCAAAGGACGAGCTTGAAAACAGTCTTTCCGCAGCTTTGGGCACGAAAGTTAAAATTACACAGAAAAAGAACAAAAAAGGCAAAATTGAAATAGAGTTTTATGACAACGACAGTCTTAACAAAATTGTTGGCTTACTAAAGAAAGGATGATATAAATGTTAGACATTAAAGTTTTACGTAAGGATTTTGAGCACATTTCAGAGGTTATGAAAGTGCGTGGCGAAAACATCGGCGATATGAGCAAGGTGCTTGAGCTTGATGACAAACGCCGTGAGTATGTTTATGAAACAGAACAGCTTAAAGCAAAACAGAACGAGGTTTCAAAACAGATTCCCATGCTCAAAAAAGAGGGCAAGGACGTTGCTCCTATTTTTGAAGAAATGAAACAGATTTCTGAAAAAACAAAAGAGCTTGATGGGTTTATCCGTGACCTTGACGAAGAAATTTATAATATTATGATGACAATTCCAAACATTCCTCATGAGTCTGTTCCTGTTGGTGAAACAGACGAGGATAACGTTGAAATAAGACGCTGGAGCGAACCCCGTCAGTTTGATTTTGAAGCAAAACCCCACTGGGACATCGGCGAAAACTTAGGTATTTTAGATTTTGAAACAGGGGCAAAGGTTTCCGGCTCAAGATTTACATTTTACCGTGGTGCAGGTGCACGCCTTGAACGTGCAATAATCAACTTCTTCCTTGCAACACACACAGAACAGAGCGGCTATGAAGAGGTTCTTCCGCCTTATCTTGTGCTTCGTGAAAGCATGATGGGCACAGGACAATTACCCAAATTTGAAGAAGATGCTTACAAAACAACTCCCGGTGATTATTTCCTTATTCCCACAGCGGAAGTTCCGGTTACAAATATGTATCGCAACGACATTTTAGACGGCAACAAACTGCCAATCAAACACGTTGCATATTCAGCTTGTTTCCGTGCAGAAGCAGGCAGTGCCGGCAGAGATACAAGAGGTCTTATCCGTCAGCACCAGTTCAACAAGGTTGAGCTTGTTAAATTTGCTGACCCCGAAAATTCTTACGAAGAGCTTGAAACACTTGTGCGTGATGCAGAAAAAGTTCTTCAGCTTCTTGGTTTGCCCTACCGTGTTGTAAACATCTGCACAGGCGACCTTGGCTTTACAGCGGCTAAAAAATACGATATTGAAGTGTGGATGCCCAGCTACGGCAGATATGTTGAAATTTCTTCATGTTCAAACTTTGAAGATTTCCAGGCACGCCGTGCAAACATCAAATTCAAGAAAAATCCCAAAGATAAAGCACAGTTTGTTCACACACTCAACGGCTCAGGCGTTGCAATCGGCAGAACAGTTGCCGCAATCCTTGAGAACTATCAGAATGCAGACGGCAGCGTAACCGTGCCGGAAGTTCTCCGTCCGTTTATGGGTGTTGACGTAATTACTTCAAAATAATAAAATTGACTGCATCGATTAAAGGTTGTTTCGCTCACCTTTCTACAAGGTAAATTTTGTTGTTACAAGCAATTGCTTGCGCAATTTCCTGTGTAATAATGAAAAGTCAAAAAAAGAATACGTTTTCTGAAAATAAAGTCAAAAAATGAGTAGACTTTAAGATTACATTGTAGTATAATTGAATTTAAGAAAAGGTTGCCGGAATGCTTTTTCGGCAACCTTTATTAAAATTTATGTGAGGAAATGCCATGAAAACTGCATATGAATACAACAAAGAACTCATACAGAAAGTAAAACCCGCTATGGCTTATACCGGCGGAGACGTTGATGAATGGAAAAAAGAAGCGAAAGCAAAATTAATTGACCTTTTGGGCATGGATAAGTTCACAAAGGTTAACCCGGAAACAGAAATAGAATATGAAAAAGTGGTTGACGGTGCAACCGAAATACGGTTTACTTTTCAAAGCGAAAAAGGGTACCGTGTGCCCTGTCATATGCTTGTTCCCGATGGAGTAAAAAATCCGCCTGTTATAATTTGTTTGCAGGGACATTCAACAGGAATGCACATTTCTCTTGGCAGACCGAAATACAAAGGCGACGAAGAAACAATCAAAGGCGGCGACCGTGATTTTTGCGTAAGAGCGGTTAAAGAGGGATTTGCCGCAGTTGCGGTAGAACAGCGTAATTTCGGCGAATGCGGAGGAACAGAAGAAGGCCCGAAGTGCTTTGAATCTGCAATGACGGCACTTCTTTCGGGGCGAACAACAGTCGGCGAGCGTGTGTGGGATATTTCAAGGCTTATTGATGTGCTTGAAACAGAATTTGCAGATAAAGTTGATATAAAAAATATTTGCTGTATGGGCAATTCAGGTGGAGGCACGGCAACTGCATACACAGCGGCACTTGAAGACCGAATTGTTTTAGCGATGCCCTCGTGCGCTATGTGTACATACAAAGATTCCATTGGTGCTATGAACCATTGCTCGTGCAACTATGTGCCGTATATAGCAAACTATTTTGATATGGGCGACCTTATGGCAATGGCAAGCCCGAAATGTTTTGTTCAGGTGTCGGGAATTGAAGACCCGATTTTCCCCATAACTTATGCCGAAGAAGTATTTAACAGCGGCAAATCGGCATATGATGCCCTCGGTATAGGTGGCCGTTGCACACTTGTAAAAGGCAACGGCGGACACCGTTTTTATGCAGATGATGCATGGCCGGTTGTCCATAAATATATGAACAAAATTAATGAGGAGAGATAAACAAATGAATTATGCAAGACCTGAGGAAGTAGGAATAAAATCATCAAACATAAAAAAATACATTGAAATTCTTGAAAACAGTAATCTGTCAACGCATGACCTCATAATTATGAGACACGGAAAAATTGTATTTGAAAAGTACTGGGAACCATTTAATAAAGATTTTCTGCACAGAATGTATTCTGTAACAAAAAGTTTTGTTTCACTTGCAATCGGTTTTCTTGAGCAGGACGGGATGATAAATCTTGATGATAAAATAGTGAAGTATTTTCCCGAAGAACTGAAAAATCAGCCGGATGAAAATTTTAAAAATCAGACAATCCGTCATATGCTTATGATGAGCACTGCGAAGCCGGGTGTGAATTGGTTTACTGCAAGATGCAATGACAGAGTTGCACATTACTTCGGCAATGACAGATATGAATCACGTCCTTCAGGTGCACTTTTCGAATATGACAGCCAGGGCTCGTTTGTAATGGGAGCACTTGTTGAGCGTCTTACAGGGAAAACTCTTATGGAATATTTAAGAGAAAAATGTCTTGATAAGATTGGATTTTCAAAAGAAGCATATATGCTTAAATGTCCGGGAGGGCATTCATGGGGTGATTCTGCACTTATCTGCAAACCCACCGATTTGTTAAAAACGGCACAGTTTTGTATGAATAAGGGTAATTGGAACGGTGAGCAGCTCCTTAACGAAAAATATGTAACTGATGCAACCACAAAGAGGATAGATAACAATACACACGGGCTGAATGAGGCAGACAGTCAGGGCTACGGATATCAGTTCTGGATGTCATATGACAACAGCTTTTTCTTTAACGGCATGGGATGTCAGTTTGCCCTGTGCGTGCCCGATAAAGATTTGATTATGGTGTATAACGGAGATAATCAGGGCATCAATACAGCAAAGAAAATTGTTCTTGATAATTTCTTTGATTTGATTTCAAGACCGTCAGCAGACAGCGAGATTCCTGCAAACGATGCTGAATATAAAGAGCTTATACAGTATGCTGATACTCTTAAACTTTTTGCGGCTAAAGGCAATAAGCACAGCGATTTTGAAAAGGAAATCAATAATGTTACATATGTAATGGATAAAAATCCCATGGGAATTACAAAAATGAAGCTCTCTTTTGGTGATGAAGACGGAGTGCTTTATTATACAAATGAGCAGGGCGATAAAGAACTTAAATTCGGATTGTGCCGAAATGAATTTGTGCCGTTCCCACAAGAGGGATATTCAGATATAACAGGCTCTCAGAAAGGCGACCGCCTTTACGACTGCGCCGCATCTGCCGCATGGGTAAATGATCGCCAGCTTTTTATAAGTGTTCAGATTATTGATACATATTTCGGAAGACTTAATATAAATATCGGATTTGATGAAGATGAAAAAATTGCTGTTTTCATGAACAAATGTGCAGAAGACTTTCTTGATGAATATCAGGGCTTTGCCGGAGGCAAAAAAGCATAAAGGAATGATGTTATGAACAAAAGCAAATTGCTTAAAGAATTAAAAGAGCTTGACACACTTTCGCTGATAGAAAGATGTGCAGAGCTTGAAAAAGAGAGCGTGGAAATTCCGGCATCAATTAAAAAACGAATTTCGGAATATTTTCGTGTTCTTAAAATGAATGAATTTGACAAAACCTTTGGTTACCCGGTGTGCGGCGTTGACGAAGCAGGCAGAGGTCCGCTTATCGGACGTGTTTATACAGCGGCGGTTATTTTGCCTGAAAACTGCGTGATTGAGGGGATAAACGATTCTAAAAAGCTGAGCGAGAAAAAACGTGAACAGCTTTTTGACGAGATTATCGAAAAAGCAGTTTGTTACAGCATAAATTATGCCGAGCACGATGTGATTGATGAGATGAACATACGCAATGCAACGTATATGTCCATGAACAACTGTGTAAACGGGCTGTCACAAAAACCGCAGTTTGTGCTGGTTGACGGTGACGCGGTGACAAACATGAGCACACCTCATGAATGTGTTATCGGCGGTGATGCAAAAAGCCAGAGCATTGCAGCGGCATCAATTCTTGCAAAGGTCAGCCGTGACAGATATATCTTAGAGCTGGACGAAAAATATCCGCAATACGATTTAAAATCAAACAAAGGCTACGGCACAAAAAAACATATTGAAGCAATAAAAGAGTTCGGGATAACACCTGAACACAGAAAAACCTTTGTAAAAAACTTTGTATAATATACAAGTATAAAAAACCAAAAACCGCCAGGCAGTTTAACCGGGCGGTTTTTGGTTTGTAAGGATGAATATTTTTGCACAAAATTTATATTTATGCATAATTTATGCAATTTTATGCATAAAGGTTTGTATTTTTTACTAATATTTGTCATTAGATAAATGCCAAGTTATGCATTTCACCGAAATTAAAACAAATTCTGAATAAGTATTGACAGAACCGTATATTTGCTGTATAATAATACAATAGCAGAGAATAATTTGTATTTTTAAGGGTGATTTTATGAAAAAAATATTTATTGACGGAAGTGCCGGCACAACCGGACTTCGGATTGTTGAAAGATTGAGTCAGAGAAATGACATTGAAATTATAAAACTTGAAGAAAGCGTGCGAAAAGATTTAGGTGCCCGAAAACAGGCGCTTAACTCATGTGATGCGGCGTTTTTGTGCTTGCCCGATGCGGCGGCAATTGAAGCGGCAGGCATGATTGAAAACGAAAATGTGGTTTTGTTTGACACTTCAACGGCTCACAGAACGCAAGATGGCTGGGCATACGGTTTTCCGGAGCTTGACGCTACATTCTGCGATAAAATAAAAACCTCAAAACGCATTGCTGTTCCCGGATGTCACGCCAGCGGATTTATTTCACTTGTTTATCCGCTTATTAAAAATAAAATTATCAGCGAAAACACAAATCTCACCTGCCACAGCATAACAGGCTACAGCGGAGGCGGCAAAAACATGATTGCTCAGTATGAGGACGAAAATGCAGACGTTTTGCTTTCTGCACCACGGCAGTATGCAATCACGCAAAGTCACAAGCATTTAAAAGAAATGTCGGCAATTACAGGGCTTAAAAATGCTCCTATATTCTGCCCGATTGTAGCACCGTTTTACAGCGGAATGGTTGTTACCGTTCCCCTTTTCAAAAGCGATTTAAACAGCGGCTTTTCGGCAGAAAGCATCAAAGAGATTTACAAATCTGCCTACACAGGAGATATTGTGAAATATACAGACGGAAATTTTGAAGACGGATTTATTTCTGCCGCAGGACTTTCCGGCAAAGACAGTATGCAGATTGGCGTTTGCGGAAACGAAGACCGCATTCTGCTTATTGCCCGTTACGACAACCTGGGAAAAGGTGCATCGGGTGCGGCAATTCAGTGCATGAACATTTCTTTCGGACTGGACCCTGCAACAGGGCTTGATATATAAATTTGCAAAAGAGAGGATTTTATACCATGAGTAATATAACAAAAATAAACGGCGGCGTTTGTGCTGCAAAAGGATTTACCGCAAACGGTGTTCATTGCGGAATACGCAAAAACAAAACAAAACGCGACCTTGCACTTATTTACAGCGAAAAACCTGCAGCGGCAGCAGCTGTTTATACAACAAACCTTGTTAAAGGTGCTCCGCTTACGGTTACAAAAAAACATATTGAAAACGGATATGCACAGGCTGTAATCTGCAACAGCGGCAACGCAAACGGTATTGAAATTGCCGAGCAGATGAGCGAGCTTTTGGGCAAACAGCTCGGAATTGACGCAAGTGACGTTGTTGTTGCTTCAACGGGCGTTATCGGTCAGCCTCTTGATATAGAACCTATTGCAAACGGCATTCCGGCTCTTGCAGAGGGACTTTCATCAGATGGCGGTCAGCTTGCGGCAGAAGGCATAATGACAACCGACACAAAAATGAAAGAGGTTGCTGTAAGTTTCGATATTGGTGGCAAAACCTGCCATATCGGCGGTATTGCCAAAGGCTCCGGCATGATTCATCCCAACATGGCAACAATGCTTGTGTTTATCACAACAGACGTTGCAATTTCTCCGGCAATGCTTCAGAAAGCACTTTCCGGTGATATTGCTTCAACCTTTAACATGATAAGCATTGACGGCGATACCTCAACAAACGACATGGTATGCGTGCTTGCAAACGGCATGGCAGAAAACGACGAAATCACCGAAGAGGGCGATGCTTTTGATACATTCATGCTTGCACTCAACAGCATTTCCGTTGACCTGTGCAGAAAAATTGCAGGTGACGGCGAGGGTGCAACAAAACTTCTGGAATGTAAAGTATCGGGTGCGAAATGCCCGAACTGTGCAAAATCAGTTGCAAAATCAGTTATCTGTTCATCGCTTCTCAAAGCGGCAATGTTCGGTGCTGATGCAAACTGGGGACGTGTTTTGTGTGCAATCGGATACAGCGGTGCAAGCGTTGATGTTGATAAAATTGACGTATCGTTCAAATCCCCAAAAGGCACAATTGATGTTTGCAAAAACGGTGCCGGCATAGAATTTTCCGAAGAAAAAGCAAAAGAAATTCTGCTTGAGGATGAAATTGAAATTCTTGTAAACTTAAACAGCGGCGAATTTTCTGCCTGTGCGTGGGGTTGCGACCTGACATACGATTACGTTAAAATAAACGGTGATTACCGCACCTGATTTTTTGGAAACGGAGAGATAGAAATGGATAAATTCACAAATGCACAAAGTGCCGAGGTTTTAACCCGTGCACTGCCTTACATACAGGAATATTACAACAAAACCGTTGTTGTAAAATACGGCGGCAATGCCATGATTAACGAAGAGCTCAAACAGCAGGTTATGGGCGATATTGTGCTTCTGTCACTTGTTGGTGTTAAAGTTGTTCTTGTTCACGGCGGCGGTCCCGAAATTACCGACCTTTTGAAACGTGTTGGCAAAAAATCGGAATTTGTTGTCGGTTTGCGTGTTACCGACCGTGAAACTGCCGACATTGTGCAGATGGTGCTTGCCGGCAAGGTTAACAAAGACCTTGTTAAACTTATTGAGAGCAAAGGGGGCACAGCAATGGGAATTTCCGGCATGGACGGCGGACTTATTACCGCAACAACAAAAGACGAGCGTCTGGGTTTTGTGGGCGAAATCACAAGAGTAAACGCAAAACCTATTGAAGATTTGCTTGAAAAAGGATATATTCCCGTTGTTTCAACCGTTGGCAGCGACATGGACGGTAACTCCTACAACATCAACGCCGACACAGCGGCGGCGTGCATTGCAGGTGCTCTGGGTGCAGAAAGTTTGCTTATGATGACCGATATTGAAGGCGTTTTAAAAGACCCAACCGACAGCGAAACTCTTATTCCCGTTATTGACATAAAAGATGCGGAAAGCCTCAAGGCTGACGGCACAATTTCCGGTGGAATGATTCCCAAGGTTGATTGCTGTATCAACGCACTTGCACGTGGTGTTAAAAAGGTTTTTGTTCTTGACGGACGTGTTCCCCATTCGGTTCTTATTGAAATACTTACCGACGAGGGTGCCGGCACAATGTTTGTAAAGGAGCGTAAAAAATGAACACCTACGAGCTTGATAAAACATACGTTGCAAATACATATGCACGTTTTAATTTGAATATTACCGGCGGCAAAGGCTCGGTTGTTACTGATGAAAACGGCAAGGAATATATCGACCTGGGTACAGGAATTGCCGTAAACACTTTCGGTCTTTGTGACGAGGAGTGGATTTCTGCCGTAACAGACCAGCTTTCAAAATTCCAGCATACGTCAAACCTTTATTACAGCGAACCTTGTGCAAAGCTGGCACAGCTTCTCTGTGAAAAAACCGGCATGAAAAAAGTGTTTTTCTCAAACTCCGGTGCAGAATCAAACGAATGTGCAATCAAAGCCGCAAGACGTTACGGTCAGCTTAAAAAAGGCGAAGATTGCTATAAAATAATCACACTTAAAAACAGTTTTCACGGCAGAACGCTTACCACCCTTGCTGCAACAGGACAGGATGCTTTTCATAAGGATTTTCTGCCGCTTACAGACGGATTTATTCACGCAGAAGCCAACAACTGTGAAGAAATAGAGGCTTTGAGCGAAGACAAAAACGTTGCTGCGATTATGATTGAAGTTGTTCAGGGCGAGGGCGGCGTAAATGCTCTTGATAAGGAGTTTATCGAAAAAATTGCCGAAATTGCCAAAAAACGTGACATTCTTGTTATAACTGATGAGGTTCAGTGCGGTAACGGCAGAAGTGGCAGACTTTACGGATATATGAACTACAATCTCACTCCCGATATTGTCACAACAGCAAAGGGCATCGGCGGCGGACTTCCCATCGGAATAACCATGCTGGGCGAAAAAGTGCAGGACATTTTTACTCCCGGTCTTAACGGTTCGACTTTTGGCGGCAACCCTGTTTGCTGTGCCGGAGCAATCAGTATTCTGTCACGTCTTGACGAAAATCTGCTTGCCGGCGTGCGTGAAAAAAGCAAATATATAAAAGAAACTCTCCTCGGCAAACCGGGCATAAAAAGTGTCAGCGGTCTGGGGCTTATGCTTGGTATTGAAACCGAAAAGGATGCCGGCGAGGTTATTAAATACTGTCAGGAAAACAGTGTGCTTGTTATAAAAGCAAAAAACAAGGTGAGACTTCTTCCTGCGCTTAATATTCCCCAAAATCTTCTTGAAAAAGCTATAAATGTTATCTGCGAAGCGTGCAGATAAAAGAGGTAATTTTATGTATACTGACAAAAACGGAAATAACTGGTATAAAATAGGACTTCACATACACACAACACTTTCGGACGGACGCAAAACTCCCGAAGAAATGGCAAAAATCTATAAAGATGCAGGGTTTGATGCCGTTGCGATTACCGACCATTGGAAATATCATGAAGAAACCGAAATTGGCGGACTTAAAATATTCCCCGGCTGTGAATATAACATCGGCGGAAACGACACCACAGGTTTTGTTATACACATTGTCGGCATAGGCATGAAAACTGCCCCCAAGCTTGCCCCTGAAACAGCAACCGCACAGGAAATAATAGATGCTATAAACAGCTGTGGCGGCATGGCTGTGCTGGCACATCCGGCGTGGTCGCTTAACACAAAAGACCAGATAAAAGCCTTAACAGGATTTTCTATGCTTGAAATTTACAACTCGGTATCGGATGCACACGAAAGCTACCGTCCGTATTCAGGTTACATTGTTGATGCACTTGCAAACGACGGCGTAGTTTTTCCTCTTACCGCAACAGATGATGTGCATTATTATGACGGAACAGACGAGACAAAAGCGTTTATTATGGTAAAAGCAAAGGATTGCTCGGTAAAAAGCATTGCAAATGCCATAAAATGCAAGGATTTTTATGCAACACAGGGACCTGAGCTTTATGTAAAAAAAGACGGCGACAAAATAATTGCAAGCTGTAGCGGTTGCTCGGTGATAAAATTTATTTCAAACGCTGCATGGGCGAAAAACAGGGTAATCCGTGGTAAAAATCTTAAGCTTGCAGAATACACTCCCGTAGATTTTGAAAAATGGGTGCGTGTTGAGGCAATCGACAAAGACGGTAACACCGCATGGAGTAATATTATTGTTTTATAATTCCTGAAAAATTAGTATTTATTAATATTTGAGGTGACAAAAATGAACTTAAAAGGAAAAAACTTTTTAAAACTTCTTGATTTTTCTACCGAAGAAATTCAGTATCTGCTCGACCTTTCGGCAGAGCTTAAAGATAAAAAGAAAAAGGGCATTCCTCACGATATGTGCCGTGGCAAAAATATTGCACTTATTTTTGAAAAAACCAGCACACGCACACGTTGCAGCTTTGAGGTTGCGGCGTTTGACCTTGGAATGTGCTGTACATATCTTGGACCCACAGGCTCACAGATAGGTGCAAAAGAAAGCATTGCAGACACAGCACGTGTTCTTGGCAGAATGTATGATGGCATCGAATACCGCGGCTACGGTCAGGAAATTGTTGAAGAGCTTGCAAAATATGCAGGCGTGCCGGTTTGGAACGGGCTTACAAACGAATTTCATCCCACACAGATTCTTGCGGATTTTCTTACAATCCGTGAGCATTTCGGCAAACTTAAAGGCATAAATTTTGTTTATATGGGCGACAGCCGTTACAACATGGGCAATTCGCTTATGGTAGGCTGTGCGAAAATGGGACTTAATTTTACTGCCTGTGCCCCGGAAAAATATTTTCCCGACAAAGAGCTTATTGCAACCTGTGAAGAAATTGCAAAAACAACCGGTGCAACCCTCCGTTTCTGCACCGACCCGAAAACAGCCGTAAAAAATGCGGATGTTATTTATACCGATGTATGGGTATCAATGGGCGAGCCGGAAGAGGTCTGGAAACAGCGCATTGATGACCTTGCACCTTATCAGGTAAACAAAAAACTTATGGATGCGGCAGGAGAAAATGCTGTGTTTATGCACTGTTTGCCGGCGTTTCATGACCTTAAAACAAAAGTGGGCGAAGAAGTGTGCAAGAAATTCGGCAGAACAGAAATGGAAGTTACCGACGAGGTTTTTGAAAGCGAAAAATCCATTGTATTTGACGAAGCTGAAAACAGACTTCACACAATCAAAGCCGTTATGGCGGCAACCTTGTAACTTACCACTGCCTTTGAAGCGAATTTTATTTAACTCTTTTAAAATTTGGTGATTTTATGAAAGCATATATTGTTCTTGAAAACGGAGAAATTTTTGAAGGTACCCGTATAGGTGCCCAAAATGACGTTTGCGGCGAGCTTGTTTTTTCAACAACCGCCGGCGGATATATTGAAACTGTTACCGACCCGTCCTATTTCGGACAGATTGTTGTGGGCACATTCCCGCTTATGGGAAATTACGGGATTATTGAAGACGACCTTGAATCGGACAAACCTGCGTTAGCGGCGTTTGTCACTTCTTCTGTATGCGAAACTCCGTCAAATTTCAGATGTGACGGCACTTTGGAATCCTATCTTGAAAAACAGGGGATTGTGGCACTTTGCGGTGTTGATACACGCCGTATTACAACAATTATCCGTGAAAACGGCGTTATGAACGCCAAAATTGTAAGCGACCCCAAAAACGCAGATTTTAACGAAATAAAATCATATGGCATTAAAAATGCCGTATCAACCGTCAGCACAAAAGCACCTGCTGTTTTTAAGGCGGACGGCGAGAAAAAATTTGATGTTGCTCTTCTTGATTTAGGTGTAAAACGCAGTCTTATTAAATCTCTTTGTGTTCTTGGCTGTGACGTGACAGTCCTTCCCTTTAACACCGGTGCAGACGAGCTTTTAAAATATGACGGAGTTGTTATTTCCGAAGGTCCGGGCGACCCATCAAATAATGCAGAGGTTATAAAAACTGTGGGCGAAATTTTCGGCAAAAAACCGATTTTTGCCGCAGGTCTCGGGCATCAGCTTATGGCGCTTTCTGCCGGCGGAAAGGTTGAAAAGCTCAAATACGGTCATCGTGGAGGCAGTCAGCCTGTTAAAGATTTAAACGAAAACCGTGTTTATATAACAAATCAGAACCACGGATTTGCTGTTGATGCCGAATCCTTGCCGGGTTTTGCATCTGTTACTCATGTAAATGCAAACGACGGCACCTGTGAAGGTATCAGCTATCCCAATCACAGTGCATTTTCTGTTCAGTTTTCACCAAACCGTGAAACGCTTAACCGGTTTATTACCCTTATGGAGGTGTCATCATGCCGCTGAGAAGTGATATAAAAAAAGTTCTTGTTATAGGCTCAGGTCCTATTGTAATCGGTCAGGCGGCAGAGTTTGACTATTCCGGAACGCAGGCGTGCCGTGTTCTTAAAGATGCAGGGCTTAACGTTGTTCTTGTAAACTCAAACCCGGCAACAATCATGACAGACACCGCAATGGCAGACGAAATTTATTTAGAGCCTCTTACAGAAGACACAATCAAACGTATTATAGAAAAAGAACGTCCGGACAGTCTGCTTGCTTCAATGGGCGGTCAGACAGGACTTACCACAGCAATGAAACTGTCAAAAAGCGGTTTTCTTGACAAAATGGGCGTTAAGCTTATCGGCACAAATGCCGAGGCTATTGACAAAGCAGAAGACCGCGACCTGTTTAAAAAGACAATGGAAAAAATCGGTCAGCCGGTTATTCCGTCAGACATTGCAACAGATATCGACTATGCCCTTGAGGTTGCCGACCGCATAGGATACCCGGTTATTATCCGCCCGGCGTTTACACTTGGCGGTGCAGGCGGCGGTGTGGCATATACTAAAGACGAATTTATAAAAATTGCGTCAAACGGACTTATGCTGTCCCCGATTTCGCAAATTCTTGTTGAAAAATATATCTACGGATGGAAAGAAATTGAATTTGAAGCTATCCGTGACAAAAATGGCAACGCAATCACCGTGTGCAGTATGGAAAACTTTGACCCGGTTGGTATTCACACCGGCGACAGCATTGTTGTTGCTCCGGCACTGACACTTTCAAGCAAAGAGATGAATATGCTAAAACAGGCATCTCTTGACATTATAACCGAGCTTGAAATTGAGGGTGGCTGTAACTGCCAGTTTGCACTTGACCCAAACAGCTTTGAATATGCCGTAATTGAAGTTAATCCCCGTGTTTCCCGTTCTTCGGCACTTGCATCAAAGGCTACCGGCTACCCAATTGCAAAGGTTGCGGCAAAAATTGCGTTAGGCTACACACTTGACGAAATTAAAAACGATGTTACCGGCGTAACCTACGCCTGCTGTGAGCCTGCTGTTGACTATGTTGCACTGAAATTCCCCAAATGGCCTTTTGACAAATTTGTTTATGCAAAACGCACGCTTGGCACACAAATGAAAGCCACCGGCGAAGTTATGTCAATTGCTCCGTCCTTTGAAATGGCTGTTATGAAAGCTGTAAGAGGTGCGGAAATCGGGCTTGACACACTTTCCATGCCAAAGGTTCAGGGGGTAGAGGATATAAAAGCCGAGCTTCACAATATGACCGATTTGCGTATGTTTGTGGTTTATGAAGCGTTAAAACGCGGCATAAGCATTGACGAAATCTATGACATAACAAAAATCGACAAATGGTTTATTTCACGGCTTAAAAATCTTGCGGATTACGAAGAAAAAATAAAATCGGAATTTAACGAAGAATTATATATAAAAGGCAAAAAACTGGGCTTTACCGACGAAGCAATCACAAGGCTCAGCGGCAAAAAAATAGAAAACCCCAAATCCTGTGTTTATCGTATGGTTGACACCTGTGCAGGCGAATTTGCCGCCTCAACACCGTATTTTTACAGCTGTTTTGAGGACTATTGCGAAGCACGCCAGGTTAAAGACGAACGTAAAAAAATTATTGTTTTAGGTTCGGGACCTATCCGTATCGGTCAGGGCATTGAGTTTGACTATTCTTCCGTTCATTGCGTATGGACACTAAAATCCCTGGGTTACAGTGTTGTTATCATTAACAACAATCCCGAAACCGTTTCAACAGATTTTGACACTGCCGACAGACTTTATTTTGAACCGCTTACAAAAGAGGACGTTTTAAACGTTATCAAGGTTGAGCAGCCCGAGGGCGTTGTTGTGGCGTTTGGCGGTCAGACGGCAATTAAGCTGGCAAAATTCCTTGATGACAATGGCATAAAAATTCTCGGCACAAGTGCCGAGGGCATTGATATGGCAGAAGACCGTGAACGTTTTGATGCCCTGCTTGAACAGTTCTCAATCAGCCGTCCCAAAGGCTCAACCGTGCTTACTCTTGAAGAGGCAATTGAAGCGGCAAAACGGCTTGAGTTTCCTGTTCTTCTTCGTCCGTCCTACGTTATAGGCGGTCAGAACATGACCATTGCCTACACCGAGGACGATATTAAACGTTATATGAATGTTATTCTGTCGCAGGGCATTGATAATCCGGTGCTTGTTGACAAATATATGTCCGGAAACGAGCTTGAAGTTGACGTTATTTCTGACGGAAACGATGTGCTTATCCCCGGAATTATGCAACACATCGAGCGTGCAGGCGTTCACAGCGGCGACTCAATTGCCGTGTATCCGCCCTACAGCATAAGCGACGTTATGCTTGAAAAAATAATCGACTGTTCGCAAAAGCTTGCACTTTCTTTAAAAACAAGGGGACTTGTAAATATCCAATATCTTATTTATAAAAACGAGCTTTATGTTATTGAGGTTAACCCCCGTGCATCACGTACTATTCCGTATATAAGCAAAGTCAGCGGCGTGCCTATGTGTGACATTGCAACACGTGTTATGCTGGGCGAAAGTTTAAAATCTCAAGGCTACGGAACAGGTCTTTACAAAACTCCGCCGTATTTTGCGGTTAAAGCACCGGTGTTCTCTTTTGAAAAGCTCACCATGATAAACTCTATTCTCGGCCCGGAAATGAAATCAACCGGCGAGGTTTTGGGCATAGGCAAAACTCTTAACGAAGCCTTGTTTAAAGGACTTGTAGCATCCGGACTTGATATCCGTCCCGTTTGCGGCGGTGTTTATATCAGTGTTCATTCAAAAGACCGTGCCGAGCTTCTGGGACTTGTTAAAAAATTCTGCGATGCGGGGCTTAAAATTTATGCAAGTGCAGACAACTGCGAAACCATAAAAAATCTTGGCATTTCGCCCGAAGCTGTTGAAATTGACGGTGTAACTGCTCTTATGGAAGACAAAAAAATCGACTATGTTGTTTACACAAACTCCGGCAGTCCTGAAGAAAACGAGCAGTATATAAAATTGCATACCCGTGCTGTTCAGCTTGAAATTGCGTGCTTTACGTCTCTTGACACGGCAAACGCAATGGCAGACATTCTGCTCAGCCGGTTTAATGAAAACAACACCGAGCTTGTTGATATTGTTCACCTGCGCAGTAAACGGCAGAAAATACATTTCCTTAAAATGCAGGGCAGTGGCGATGATTATATTTTCATTGACAATTTTGACGGCAAGATAACCTGCCCGGAATCTCTGGCGGTAATGTTTGCTGACAGACATTACGGCATCGGTTCTCTCGGACTTATTCTGATTGAAAAATCCGACAAGGCGGATGCAAAAATGCGTGTATTTAACGCTGATGGAAGCCGTGCCCAGACAGCCGGAAACTCTATCCGTTGCGTTGCAAAATATCTCTATGACAACGAGATTGTAACCCATCAGCACATGAAAATCGAAACCGACAGCGGCATAAACAGCCTGCGTGTATATCTTTATAGCGGAAAAGTGCGCAGTGTAAGTGTTGATATGGGCAAACCCAAGTTTACACCGGCAGAAATTCCGGCGCTGCTTGATGGCGACAAAATCATTGACAAGCCCGTGAATATCGGCGGTGAAACCTACAATGTGACCTGCCTTTCTGTGGGCAATCCCCATTGCGTGGTATTCTGCGAAAACGTTGCGGCATTTGATGTTAAAAACATCGGTCCGCTGTTTGAAAACGCAGAGATTTTCCCCGAACGTATCAACACCGAATTTGTAAAAGTGCTTGACCCATACACCTTGCGTATGCGTGTGTGGGAACGTAGCAACGGCGAAACTCCTGCATGCGGCACAGGAGCCTGTGCGGCTGTTGTTGCGGCTGTTGAAAACGGATATTGCAAAAAAGGCGCTGATATTATCGTAAGAGTAAGCGGCGGTGAAATTGTTTGCAATTACGACGGCGAAAAGGTTGTTCTCACCGGCAATGCCGACCTTGTTTTCGAGGGCGATATTAAATATTAATAAAAATAAATATGAAAAATGCAGAAACGAAAATTTCGTTTCTGCATTTTTATAAATGGTTTTGTACAGATTAAAAAATAATCTCCGATTCATGACGTTTTTTGCGGGTCATCAGCTTTGCAACTGCATCGCGAGCACTGCCATTTTTAAAGAGCACCTTATATGCCGCATTTGTGATAGGCATTTCTATGCCGCATCTTTTAGAAAGATGATAAGCTGCTTTTGTCGCCGGAACACCCTCAACAACCATTTTCACTTCTTCTATGGCTTCCTTGGCGGATTTTCCCTGTCCGATTAAAATTCCGGCACGTCTGTTTCGTGAATGCATACTTGTGCAAGTAACAATCAGATCACCCATACCGGTGAGTCCGAAAAAGGTTTCGCGTTCTGCACCAAGTGCAATGCCCAGACGTGAAATTTCCGTCATGCCACGTGTCATAAGTGCCGCTTTGGCATTGTCGCCAAGCTCAAGACCGTCGCATACGCCGGCACAAAGGGCAATAACATTTTTAAGTGCACCACCGTATTCAACGCCGATAATGTCGTCACATGTATAAACACGGAAACTGTCTGTCATAAAAATATCCTGAACCTCGCGTGCCAGTTTTGGATTTCTGGAGGCAACCACATTTGTGGTGGGCTTGCAACGTGCAACCTCTTCGGCGTGGGACGGACCGGATAAAACAGCAATTTCACCGCCGCCCAGTGTCTGGATGATAGCTTCAGACAGGCGGCAATAAGATTCATCATCAAGTCCTTTTGACAAACTAATAATTGGTTGATTATTTATATTGATATATTTCGATATTTCTTTTGCGGTTGATTTTACTGCCTTTGAAGGAACAGCCGAAACTATGTATTCGGCATCCTTTATACAAAACTCCATATCATTGCTGAAGGTGATGGAATCAGGAAGTGAAATGCCCGGTAAAAACGGCTTGTTTTCCTTGTATTTAAGCAGATTGTCGCTTTCTTCTTTTTTGTAAGACCAGAGTTTTACATCGAAACCTTTCGATGCAAGAAGAACTGCAATTGCAGTACCCCATCCGCCTGAACCGATAACTGATATTTTTGTCATAGTTTACACCCTTTCGTAAACTTATTTTATTAAATCTGTTTTTTTGATTTTTCTTTTTTAAATATTTTATCGAGAAACTGTCCCGTATATGACTTTTTGCATTTAGCAACCTCTTCGGGAGTTCCGCACACAACAACCGTACCGCCTTTGTCACCGCCCTCGGGACCCATATCAACAATATAATCGGCAGTTTTTATAACGTCAAGGTTATGCTCTATTACTATAACTGTGTTTCCACCCTCAACAAGCTCCTGGAGTACATCTATAAGCTTTTTAACATCTGCCTGATGAAGCCCTGTTGTAGGCTCGTCAAGGATATAAACAGTTCTGCCTGTGGAGCGTTTAGAAAGCTCTGTTGCAAGTTTTACCCTTTGTGCTTCACCGCCTGATAGTGTAGTGGAGCTTTGACCGAGCTTTACATAGCCAAGTCCAACCTGTGCTATAGTTTCAAGACGGCGTTGTATCTTAGGTATGTTTTTGAAAAATTCAACTGCCTCATCAACAGTCATTTCAAGTACGTCATATATGGATTTTCCTTTGTACTTGACTTCAAGAGTTTCACGGTTATATCTCATTCCGTTGCATACTTCACAGGGAACGTAAACATCAGACAGAAAGTTCATTTCAATTTTTACTATACCGTCACCCGAGCAAGCTTCACATCTGCCGCCTTTAACGTTAAAGCTGAACCTGTTTGATTTATATCCACGTACCTTTGCTTCGTTTGTCGAGGCAAATACCTCACGTATATCTGTAAATAGGTTAGTGTACGTTGCAGGGTTAGAGCGTGGCGTTCTGCCGATAGGACTTTGGTTTATATCAATCACCTTATCAAGCTCATCTATACCCAAAATCTCTTTGTGAGCACCTGGTCGTGTACCTGCTCCGTTTAAGGTGTGAGCGAGGCTTTTGTACAGTATCTCATTTACAAGTGAGCTCTTTCCTGAGCCTGACACGCCCGTTACACATGTAAGCACACCTGTGGGAAATTTTACATTTATGTTTTTCAAGTTGTTTTCATGAGCACCTTTGACAGTTATCCAGCCCTTTGGGTTTCTGCGTATCTGCGGTACGGGTATACTAAGCTCACCGCTTAAATATTTGCCTGTAACGGAGTCGGGAAACCTTGAAAGCTCCTCTGCCGTACCTTCGCCTACAATTCTTCCGCCGTGTATGCCTGCGCCTGGCCCTACGTCTACTATGTGGTCGGCGGCAAGCATTGTGTCTGTATCATGCTCAACTACTATTACAGTGTTACCTAAATCACGCAGATGCAAAAGTGTGCCTATAAGCCTGCCGTTGTCACGCTGATGCAGACCGATGCTGGGTTCGTCAAGAATATATAATACTCCTGTAAGTCCTGAGCCAATCTGCGTTGCAAGACGTATTCGCTGTGCTTCGCCGCCCGATAATGTTCCTGATGAACGTGACAGCGTAAGATAATCAAGTCCGACATTCAACAGAAATTGAAGTCGCGATTTTATCTCTTTTATAATCTGATTTGCAATAATCATTTCACGCTCGGTAAATGTTACGGAATTTATAAAATCCATTTCGTCCTTTATTGACATTTCCGTAAACTCATATATGTTTTTACCGCCAATAGTAACGGCAAGCATATCATCATTGAGTCTTGCACCATGGCATTTAGGACAGGTTATATCGCTCATATACCGACTAATATCGCTTCTTGCATATTCTGATGTAGGTCTGTCGTATCTGCGTTGCAGGTTTGTAATAACACCCTCAAAGGGCATATTATATTCGCCGTTTCCGTATGCACGGTGATATTTCATTTTAATTTTTTCTTCGCCCGTACCGTAGAGGACTGCATTTTTTGCAGCTTCAGGTATATCCTTATATGGGGTGTTTATATCAAACCCGTATTTATCTGCAATTGCCTTATATGACATATATGCAATACTTGTGGGATCATCATAACTGTTCCAACCACTGCACCGTATGGCACCGTCTATAAGGCTTTTGTTTTTATCCACAACAACGAGATCAGGATCAATTTTCATCAATACACCAAGTCCGTCGCAATGAGGACACGCACCAAACGGATTATTGAAAGAGAACAATCTCGGTTCAGGCTCGGAAATACTTATTCCACATTCGTCACAGGCATAGCTCTGTGAAAAACGCATCATTTCTCCGTCCACCACTTCAATCACAACAATATCACCTGACAGCTTTAATGCAGTTTCTATGGAGTCGCTTAGCCTTGACCTTATATCATCTTTTACTATGAGTCTGTCGATTACTATATCAATATTATGCTTTACGGTTTTCTTTAAGGCAGGCGGCTCTGCAACGTCATACATTTCACCGTCAACCTTTATTCGCACATAACCGCTTTTCTTTGCACTCTCAAATATATTCTTATGCTCACCCTTTTTAGCTGTAACAATAGGAGCAAGCACCTGTATACGTGAACGTTCGGGTAGCTCCATAATTCTGTCTGTAATCTGGTCAACCGTCTGACGCTTAACCTCTTTACCGCACTTAGGACAGTGTGGTATTCCCACTCTTGCGTACAAAAGCCGCAGATAGTCATATATTTCAGTTACAGTGCCTACGGTAGAACGTGGATTTTTTGAGGTAGTTTTCTGATCAATACTGATAGCAGGCGACAATCCTTCAATATAATCGACATCAGGCTTGTCCATCTGACCTAAAAACATTCTTGCGTATGAAGAAAGCGATTCTACATACCGTCTCTGACCTTCGGCATATATAGTATCAAATGCAAGCGAGCTTTTACCTGAACCTGACAGACCTGTCAGAACAACAAGCTTTTCACGCGGAATATTCACAGATACATTTTTAAGGTTATGCACTCTTGCACCCTGTATTTTAATTTCATTATTTTTCATAATTCACCTCGTATCAGCTTAAATAATAAGTTCCTGTTTCGTTTTTGCGTGTGACAGTCAGACGTTTAATCGCCATAAGCCGCTCCTTGTCGGCTGATATTGACGTTTCTATAAGCGTTTTAACGAGTTCATCTTCGGCATACAGCAGTATTGCAGTCTTTGTTATCTCAACTCTGTCACATTCGTCAAAACTGCGTATGTCAATAATTTCGGCATTTATTCCAAGATTAACGTACAGTGCACGCTCCGCCTCGTAAAAATCCTCGTCTGAAATATTTGAATCGGCAAAGCATATAAATTCAAGTGCTTCATCCTCATACATATATAAAACAGGTGTCAATATTCTGTCTAATATTATATTTATCGCCTCATTTAGCGTCTTTTCGTCAATCATTTTCAAATTCCTTTTCAATTCGTTTTATGGCATCACGGTACTGAGCCGCTTTTTCAAACTCAAGATTTTCAGCGGCATTGAGCATCATAGCCTCAAGCTCGGCAATTTGAGCACGTATATCGGACACGTCTTTGGATAACTCATTCTTAACGGCCTCCATCGGCTCTATTATTTCACGAATATCCTTCTTGATAGTTTTAGGCGTAATATTATGCTCTTTGTTATACTCTATTTGAAGAGTGCGACGTCTGTATGTTTCATCGATTGCACGTTGCATAGAACCTGTTATGTTATCAGCATACATTATGACACGGCCTTCGGAATTTCGTGCCGCACGTCCGATTGTCTGGATAAGCGACATTTCACTTCGTAAAAATCCTTCTTTGTCTGCATCTAAAATAGCAACAAGTGCAACTTCGGGTATATCAAGTCCCTCTCGCAGTAGGTTTATTCCCACAAGTACATCATACACACCAAGTCTTAAATCTTTTATAATTTCTGTACGCTCTATAGTTTTGATTTCAGAATGCATATAAGTAACTTTGATACCAATTTCTTTAAGATATTTTGTTAAATCCTCTGCCATTCTTTTAGTAAGCGTAGTCACAAGTGTACGCATACCTTTTTCCGTTATAGCCTGAATTTCACCCAACAAGTCGTCTATCTGATGATTTATCGGCCGTATATCTATCACAGGGTCAAGAAGCCCTGTGGGGCGTATTACTTGCTCGGCAACAACTGTAGAATGTTCTTTTTCATATTCGCCAGGTGTCGCACTTGTGAATATTACACTTGAAAGACGTTTTTCAAACTCATCAAATTTAAGCGGTCTGTTGTCAAACGCACTGGGAAGCCTGAAGCCGTATTTAACAAGCGTTTCCTTTCTTGCACGGTCACCGTTATACATACCGCGTACCTGTGGGATTGTAACGTGTGATTCGTCGATTATCATAAGGTAATCGTCGGGGAAATAGTCTAAAAGCGTATATGGTGCTGACCCCTCCGCTCTGCCGCTTATGTGTCGGGAATAGTTTTCTATACCCTGACAGAAACCTATTTCCTGCATCATTTCAAGGTCATAAAGTGTGCGTTGCTCAATACGCTGTGCCTCGATTAATAAATCACGCTCTTTAAAGTATTTTACACGTTCGTGCATTTCCCCTTCAATTGCCGCCATAGCAAGCATCATTTTGTCAGCAGTGGTAACGTAGTGTGACGCAGGCATTATAACCGCATGGCGGTATACACCTATTATTTCACCTGTTACAACATTTATTTCGCAAATTCTGTCGATTTCATCACCAAAGAACTCAACACGTATTGCGTTCTCACCGTTATTTGACGGAAATATCTCCACAACATCACCACGTACACGGAATTTATTACGTACAAAATTAATATCGTTACGCTCATATTGCATCTCAACAAGCTTTTTTAAAATTTCGTCACGGTCACGTTGCATACCCACTCTAAGGGAAAGCATCATATTTTTGTAGTCCTCAGGATCTCCCAAACCGTATATACACGATACGCTCGACACTATCAGTACGTCCTTGCGTTCAAATAACGCAAATGTTGCACTGTGTCTAAGCTTGTCAAGGTTTTCGTTTGTCATTGCATCTTTTTCTATATAAGTGTCCGTTTGCGGAAGATAAGCCTCAGGCTGGTAATAGTCATAATAGCTCACGAAAAATTCAACGCAGTTGTTTGGGAAAAACTCCTTAAACTCACTGCAAAGCTGTGCGGCAAGTGTCTTGTTATGGGCAAGAACGATAGTGGGCTTGTTTGCGGCGGCAATAATATTTGCCATAGTAAAGGTTTTACCTGAACCCGTAACACCCAAAAGTGTCTGAAATTTCTCACCATGTTCAAGACCTGAAACAAGCTTTTCTATAGCCTGTGGCTGATCGCCTGACGGCTCAAAAGGGGAGACAAGTTCAAATTTATCCATAACAAACACCTCACAAAAGTCATTCACATTTAATTTTAACAAAAAACGCATTAAAATGCAATAGTTAAAGCACAAAAAAATGTTGACAAAAACACTTTTTTGTGGTATACTAATACACGTTGCGGAGAGGTGGCCGAGTGGTCGAAGGCGCAGCATTGGAAATGCTGTAGCGGGGTAACTCGCTCGTGGGTTCGAATCCCATCCTCTCCTCCAAAATTCGCGGTCAAAATAGATGCAATCTGTTTTGACCGCATTTTTACGCGCTTTTCGGGGAGGCAAAAATCCGTTTTGTATAAAAGACAGTAGATGCACCTACCGTTTCAACCAGAAATGAACCGGAGACAAGGGCATAAATTCTATTAAAAATTGATTCAACTACAAAATAGATGCAGTTTGACTCTTACAGAATACAAACCCTAACACATTTTAATACAGATAAATTAAGACGATAATTTCAAAATGAGATTATCGTCTTTTTTATGGTCTAAAACAAGGAAGGAGGAAACTAAATGAATGTAATAGGTGTTTTTTTAGTTAAAGTATTTTCTTTAAAGGGTTTTCACAGTCAAAAAAATCTT
>JAZNOL010000042.1:0-35014 GCA_045580815.1 Clostridia bacterium
TTCAAGAAAATACGCCTCTTTTCACTTGAAATTGAGGGATTTGCTTTTATTTCAATAAGGCTTCAATCTGAAGCACTGCCGCATCAAGCTCTGCGGTGCTTACTTTGTCCATTTCGCCTTTGTCTGCAAGGCTTGCAACAAGGGAATCCATGGGCATTTTTGCAAGAAGCGGAACGCCGAATTTTTTAGCCGCCTCTTCGGTTTTACCGCTGCCGAAAATTTCAATTTTCTTGCCGCAGTCGGGGCATTTTATATAGCTATAGTTTTCAACAAGACCGATAACCGGAATGTTCATCATTTCTGTCATTTTATAGGATTTTTCAACAATTTCGCCAACTAAATCCTGGGGTGATGTAACAATAATCACACCATCAACGGGAATTGACTGGAACACCGTCAGCGGAACATCGCCTGTGCCCGGAGGCATATCAATAAACAAAACGTCAAGCTCGTTCCACACAACATCTGTCCAGAACTGTTTTATAACGCCGGAAACCATGCTTCCGCGCCAAACAACCGGGTCACCGGGATTGTCAAGCAGAAGATTTACCGACATAACCTGAATATCATTGTGAGTAATTTTGGGGAAAAGTGCGGAATCTGTGCCCTGCACACCCGGCTCTAACCCGAACATTTTCGGAATTGACGGGCCGAGAACGTCCGCATCAAGAATACCGGTTTTGTATCCCATACGGCTTGCTGCAACAGCCAGCATTGAGGTAACGGTGGATTTGCCCACACCGCCCTTGCCGCTCATAACGCCGATAACCTTTTTGACGCTTGCAAGCTCGTTTAATTTTTCTTTTTGAATTTCACTACAGCTGCCATTGCAGGTGGCAGCATTTGCGCATCCTTCGCAGTTGCTCATCTGTAAAGACCTCTTTTCTTCTTTTTCTGCATAATGCTTCTATTATAGTGTATCACAAATTATCGAATTTGTAAATACAAATTCAAAACTTTGGCGTTTTTTATTATAATTTTGGTTTTTTTACCCTTATTTTTATCATTTGCATAAAAAACAATGTAAATATTTAAAAAAAATAAAAAAATCTCTTGACAAATTTGTTCGACAGTTGTAAAATATAATTAGTTCGACAAATGTAAAATGAGGGAGATAAGTATGGATAACAAGAAAAAACTACCGGAATGTGAACTTGAAATAATGATGATTATCTGGAATGCCAAAGCTTTGCCTGTCACGTCCGATTACATAATGGAAAATATCAATAAAACATGGAATAAAACTACTGTGCTCAATTTTTTAACCCGTCTTTGCGAGCGTGGATTTCTATCCTGCGAAAAAGAGGGGAGACACAACGTTTATATGCCTCTTGTTAGAAAAAGCGACTATCGACGCAAAGAAAGCCGCAATTTTTTGAAAAAGCTGTATAACAACTCGGTAACAAAACTTGTGGCAACGCTTGTGCAGTCGGGGGATATAAGTGACGAAGAGCTTGACGAGCTTGAGCGGTTTATTACGGAGGCAAAAGATAAATGAAAATTGAAAATATTTTAATTATCTCGCTGTCCTGCACGGTGGTGATTCTGCTTCTTTTGCTTTTGCGTCCGTTTACCGACAGGCGTTACAGCACAAAATGGCGGTACTTTGTGTGGCTTATAATTGCATTGCGGCTTGCCATTCCGTTTCGGATTGAGATTGAAGAACCGCCGGTAAGTATTCCAGTCAAGAATTATAATTTCGTGCTGACACCAAATGAAGAAAGTGGAATTTCACTTATGGATGAAAAAGAGCAGGCGGAATATCAGCCGAAAAATCCTGCTGCTTCTGCGGACGGAGCAACTATTGCCACTCTTGACGAAGTGATTTTTGAAATATGGCTTGTGGGTGCAATCGCATTCTTTGCCTTTCACATTATCAGCCTTATCGCTTTCCGCATAAAAATAAAACCGCACATGCAGCAGAAAGAAAAGTATGTATATTTCTGTGACAAAATAAACACCCCGATGATGGTAGGATTTTTTAAACCAACGGTGCTTTTGCCCGATAAAAATTACAGCAACGACGAGCTTGAACTTATAATCCGCCATGAAATGACGCATTTTAAACGGCTTGATGTGTGGTATAAGCTGCTGATGATGCTTGCAAACGCCATGCACTGGTTTAACCCGGTGGTCTATCTGATGACACGCACGGCAACACGTGATATGGAATATTTTTGCGATGATACAGTGGTTAAAAACGCTGATGCGGAATATAAAAAGAACTATTCGCTTGCAATTCTGAAATCTATGAGAAAGGACTGATTTTATGAAAAAAACATTAAGACCTCCCATGCTGTCAACATCCTTTTCGGGAAATGCCAAAGAGGCGAAAACCCGTTTTGACAACATTTTAAACGGCAAAAAGAAAACCGGCATTATTATTTTCTGCATTGCAGTTGCTGTCATCGCTATAGCCGGATTTTGTTTCGGTTTTTCAAATCCGGCACCCACTTACGAAAAAAGTGCGGTTTTAAAATCAGACGGACACATATATTATGACGAAGCATTAACCACTTCTGCGTATGAACTCGAAAAAAACGATTTGCTTGAAATACTTTACGAAACAGATGGTGCGTATTATGTTCGCCGGGCGGTTATGGATATTCCTGCGGCAGAGGGCTACGTTGCAAAAACAGCGGTTTCATTTGAGTTTAAAACCGCAAACCAAGGTATTTTAAACGGATGCGATATTTACAACTCGCCCGACGAAACAGATATTTACGAAACAAACAGTCCAAGCGGCAGAGTGTGTGCTGTTTACGAAACCTCGGGCGATTATACAAAAGTCAGTTTGATTGGTGGCGTGGACGACAAGTGGGTTAAAACCGAAAACATATCTTATGACATAGCCGCAAAAGAAAAACAGGGCGAAAACTATTCTGCCGTATGGGATTTTATGCAGACAGAATTTCGCAAAACCTATTCAAAATATTATGACGGTGTATATGTGGACAAAATCAGCAATTATACCGAGAATTTTGACGAAAACACGGGCAAACTTGAAGCAGAGTTTTTTATGACTGGGCGGCACCGCAATTATTATAAGGACCCGGACGCGGTTGAATACATAAAAGAAGCCAAAACAAATGGAAGTAAGCATTATTTAACATATTACAACGAGTATAACATGATGCATGATGCAAATTTTCATTTAAAACTTGTTGCGACGGTTGAGAACGGCAAAATCAACGGCGAAACAGCACAAATTTACAGCAATGCTTCTCCGAAAGGAATTAGCTGGAGTTTGCTTGAGAAAAATTTCGGCAACTTTATAATGAGCGAGAACGAGGAGTGATTTTATGAAAAAATTAAAGGTTTTAATGCTTGCGGTTATTGTGGTTCTATTTTCCGGGATACTTACATCCTGCGAAAAAGAGATAACTTTGCAAAATCCCGCAAGTTCCGACGACACCAAACAACAAAGCCCGGCAGACCCTATATCAAGAGCAATTTTTGAAAACCACAATGACACTTATATGTTTGGTGAATGTGCCGGCGAGGGACATATTATCATTGATGAAGAAGAAACACCGGACGGAGGCAAAATTGTGTATGCTTTTACCATGTACGGGCAGTACGGTTTTGAAAACGGTGCATTTATAAAGGTTTTGGGCAGCGGAAAAATTCCGGTGCGCATTACCTTTGACAAGGACGGAAACGTGACCGAATACAAAGAGCCTCTTGACGGCAGTATGTGGAAACCATCTGTTGAAGAAATTTTCCCCAAAAAGTATCATGGAAGAATTTTTGCAGATAACGGAAAAGAATACGATGAATTAAGATTACAGGAACGTGCCTATGCACAGGCATATCTTGACAAAATCGGCAGAGTCGCACGTATTGGAGAGTATGCGGATATAGAACATAAAATTCCGGAGATGCACGTTGAAGCCTCAAACAAGCTGCTTGAATATTTTGGTGAGTATCCCTACTGGATTGGCACGCTTGAAAAAATTGAGGACGGAGTGCGGTACGTCTATGAAAAGAAAACCGAGGAAAAATCCGGCGGTGATGCACTTGTGACGTTTTTAAAATACGAATACGACAGCGGCAAGGTTGTAGAAGAAACGGTTATATCTGTTGAAAACGGAGAGCTTGTGTATCTCAAAGGCACACCCCGTTATAAAAGCAAAATAAAAGGTTAATACAAGGTAAATAAAGAGGCTATCTCTTTTAAACAGAGCCTTCCATTGTGTGGGGAGGTGTCACGGCGTAAGACGTGACGGGGGAGTAGTTCGTACATTTTCTCTCCCTCCGTCAAAACCTACGGTTTTGCCACCGTCTCGCTGCGGATCGGTCACGCACGGCTCTGACAGTTCCCCGAATTGTCATTCACTACCGTGCGAGCTTTGTGCCTCGTCAGAGGGAGGTAAGGAACAGTACAGCATTAAATCGGGACGATGCGAAAACATCGTCCCGATTACTTTTACTGTGTCATTTTTTCCTGTTTAACTTTTTTGTCAATAACGTGGCGTGATGCCAGCTCTTTGTGAATATCTTCAAGAGAAATTCCCATTTCTATCATAAGAACCATCACATGATACGCCAAATCGGCAATTTCGTAAACGGTTTCTTTTTTATCGTCGGCTTTTGCCGCAATAATAACCTCGGTGCATTCCTCGCCCACTTTTTTAAGAATTTTATCAAGCCCTTTTTCAAACAGATATGTTGTGTAGGAACCCTCTTTTTTATCGGTTTTTCTGCCCTTTATCAGCTCCATGAGTCCCTCGTAGGAAAATTCCTGAAGCTCGTCGCTTTCCCACATGGGATTTTCAAAACAGGAATCTGTGCCCATGTGACATGCCGGACCGTCTTTTTCAACCATCACAACAAGTGCGTCCTTGTCGCAATCGGCTGTTATTGAAACAATGTGCTGATAATTCCCGCTGGTTTCGCCTTTAAGCCAAAGCTCCTGACGTGACCGGCTGAAAAAGCAGGTAAGCCCTTTTTCCATAGAAATTTCAAGGCTTTCTTTGTTCATATACGCAAGGGTCAGCACCTTTTTTGAAACAGCATCAACCACAATTGCAGGTATCAGCCCTTTTTCATCGAATTTAAGTTCGTTTATGTTAATCATTTTATTCTCTCCTTTATAATCTCACCGGAATACCGTTTTCTTTCAGCACAGATTTCAAATCCTTTATATCAACCTCGCCGAAATGGAAAATCGATGCTGCAAGCCCTGCGTCAACACCGGGCAAGGTTTTAAACAGCTTTGTAAAATCGTCTATACAGCCGGCACCGCCGGAGGCAATAACAGGCACATTTACCGCATTGCACACCGCATCAAGCATCTCAAGGTCAAAACCGCCTTTTACGCCGTCTGTGTCGATTGAGTTTAAAACAACCTCACCGGCACCGTTGTCAACGCACCGTTTTATCCAGCTGATAGCTTCCATGCCGGTGTTTTCTCTGCCGCCTTTGGCAAACACTCTGAAAACTCCGTCAACACGTTTTACGTCAGCGGAAATTACAACGCACTGGTCGCCGTATAATTTTGCCGCCTGATAAATCAAATCCGGATTTTTTATTGCTCCGGAATTTACACTTACCTTGACCGCACCGCATTTAAGAACGCGGTCGAAATCATCCACGGTGTTTATTCCGCCGCCAACTGTGAGTGGAATAAAAATTGTTTCTGCCACTTTTTTAAGAATATCTGTAAACAGCGCTCTGCCCTCTGCGGAAGCGGTTATGTCGTAAAAAACAAGCTCGTCTGCACCGCCATCGCTGTAAAATTTGGCAAGCTCCACAGGTGAGGAAACATCAGAAAGCCCCTCAAAATTAACGCCTTTTACAACACGTCCGTTTTTTACGTCAAGGCATGGAATTATTCGTTTTGTAATCATTTTGCCACCTCGATTGCTTCGCTTAAGGAAATTGCACCCGTATAATAGGCTTTGCCGATAATTGCACCGTAAATGTCAAGCTCACGCAGACGTTTTACATCGTCAATGGACGAAACGCCGCCGGATGCAGTAATCTGTACGTCAAATTTTTCGCAAAGCTCACGGTATAGGGCGTGGTTTGTGCCTTGCATGGCACCGTCTTTTGAAATGTCGGTGCAGATAAGGGTTGTAACACCAATATTTTTCATTTTTTCGCAAAAATCAAAACAGCTGTATGCAGATTTTTCCGTCCAGCCCTTGATTGCTACAAATCCGTCTTTTATATCAACGCCAACGGCAATTTTGTCACCGTATTTTTCAACCGCTTTTTTAAGAAATTCCTCATTCTCAACGGCGGCTGTGCCTAAAATAACACGGTCTGTGCCGATTGAAATATATTTGTCAACAACCTCCATACTGCGGATTCCGCCGCCAACCTCGGTGAAAAGTCCGGTGTTTTTTATAATGCTTTCTATAACCGAAATGTTGGGCGTATCGCCTGTTTTTGCACCCTCAAGGTCAACAATATGGATGTGCTTTGCACCGCTTTTTTCAAAATCCCACGCAATTTCAACAGGATTTTCGCTGTAAACGGTCATTTTGTCGTATTCGCCTTTTAAAAGACGAACAGCCTTTTTTTCGTATAAATCTATTGCAGGAAATATAAACATTTTTACACCTCAATTTCACAAAACGCACGCAGAATTTGCAGCCCGACCTCACCGCTTTTTTCAGGGTGAAACTGGCATCCGAAAACGTTGCCGCTTTCAACCGCCGCAGTAAGCTCTGCACCGTACTCTGTTGTTGCAGACACGCTTTTTTCGCAGTTTGCGCCGTAAAATGAATGTACAAAATAAACGTGGTCGCCGTCTTTTAAATATTTGAAAATTTTTGATTTTTCGCCTTTGAAAGTCAGGGCGTTCCAGCCGATGTGAGGGATTTTTAAGTTTTTGGGAATAACGTCCGCAATCGGGCGGATTTCGCCTTTTATAAGTCCAAGTCCCTCGTGCTCACCGTATTCAAAGCTCTTTTCAAAAAGAAGCTGCATACCAAGGCAAATTCCAAGCAGAGGCTTGCCTTTTTTTGTTTCGTTTATAACAACGTCGCCAAGTCCCGATTCTTTTAGTTTTTTTGCCGCATCGCCAAAAGCACCTACGCCGGGCAGAATTATTCTGCTTGCTTTTTCAATTTCAGCTTTGTCGCCGGTAACAACCGCCTGCACGCCAATAGCCGCAAAAGAGCTTTTAAGGGAAAACAGGTTGCCCACGCCGTAATCTACAATCGCAACCATTAAATCACTCCTTTTGTGGACGGTATATCGTCAGCAAAATCCTTGTCAACAGAAACCGCTGTTTTAAGGCTTCTTGCAACGGATTTGAACGTTCCTTCAATAATATGGTGAGAATTTGTGCCCGCAAGCTGTTTTATGTGCAGATTGCATTTTGCACTTCTGACAAAAGCAAGCCAGAACTCCTCTGTCAGCTCGGTGTCAAAGGTGCCCACTTTCTGCATGGGGATTTCAAGCCCATAGCCGAGATAGCTTCTGCCCGACAGGTCAACAGCAGACAGAATAAGGGTTTCGTCCATGGGAAGCACGGTGTCACCGTAGCGTACAATGCCTTTTTTGTCGCCAAGAGCATCGGCAAACGCATCACCAAGAGCAATGCCGATGTCTTCAACGGTGTGGTGGTCATCAACATAAGTGTCGCCTTTGCAGCTTACACTAAGGTCAAATCTGCCGTGCTTTGCAAAAAGTGTCAGCATATGGTCTAAAAATCCGCATCCGCTGTCGATTTTGCTTTCGCCCCTGCCGTCAAGATTTATTTTAAGCTGTATATCGGTTTCTGCGGTTTTTCTGTTTATTTCGGAAATTCTCATAAGTTTTCCTCCAGTATTTTTTCAAGAGTTTTTATAAGTGTTTCCATCTGCTGTTTTGTGCCGATTGTTATGCGGTTAAAATCGCAGATAGAGGGCTTGTCAAAATGACGGACTAAAATCCCGTTTTCTTTAAGTGCGGTATAAATCTCTTTGCCGCCCAATTTATCGTGCTTTGCAAAAACAAAGTTTGTGCAAGAGGGCAGGCACGAAAAGCCCAGCTTTTCAAGCTCATTTATGGTGTACGCCCTGGTTTTTTTGATTTCTTCACAGTTTTTAAGTGTGTAATCATTGTCTTCAAGACAACCAAGTGCCGCCGCCATTGTCATTTTGTTGATGTTGTAAGGGTTTGTGGAATATTTAACCGTGTTAAGGTCGCGGATAAGCTCTTTGCAGCCTACGCCAAAGCCCAGCCTTGCACCTGCCATTGACCGTGATTTTGAAAAGGTCTGCGTAACAAGCAGGTTGTCATATTTTTTAATAAGAGGGATGGCACTTTCGCCGCCGAAATCTACATACGCCTCGTCAATAACAACGATGTTGTCAGGGTTTGATGCAACAATTTTTTCAATATCGCAAAGGGGCAACGCAATGCCTGTGGGGGCGTTGGGGTTTGCAATAAAAATTGTTTTGTTTATACCTATATAATCGTTTATATCAATTTCAAAATTTTTAAGGGGAATTTCTTCATACGGAACATTGTTTATATCCCCGAAAACCTTGTAAAATCCGTAGGTTATATCAGCAAACGCCGCCGGATGCTCATCGTCACAAAACGCCATAAACGCAAAATTCAGAATCTCGTCCGACCCGTTTGTAAGCAGAACCTCGTCAAAATCCACGCCCAGCAGTTCTGCCAGCTTTTCTGTTGCGTTGCGGCACTCCGGGTCAGGATAAAGATTAAGCATTTTTGCCGCCTCGGCTGCGTACTGCTGTGCTTTCTCCGATGGGGGATAAGGAGATTCGTTGGTGTTAAGCTTTATGTACTGCATATCCTTTGGCTGTTCACCGGGAGTGTAGGGCACAAGCTTTGCATATTTTTTGCTGAAAAATCTGCTCATGAAATCACTCCTCAATACGGATTACTGCACTTTTTGCATGGGCGGTAAGTCCCTCTTTTTTCGCAAAAAGCTCAACGTCTCTTGCAACCTTTTCAAGTGCTTCTTTTGTATAATAAGTGTACTGTGTTTTTTTCACGAAATCGTCAACCGACAAAGGTGACGAAAATTTTGCCGTGCCGCTTGTGGGCAAGGTGTGGTTTGCACCGGCAAGATAATCGCCAAGTGCTTCGGGGCAGTTTTTGCCCATGAATATTGAACCTGCATGACGAACAAGACCAAGCATATCAAAGGGATTGTCCACACAAAGCTCAAGATGCTCCGGTGCAATTTCGTTTGAAATTTCAATAGCGGCTTCCAATGTGTCGGCAACAATAATTTTACCGTTGTTGTCAATAGAAGCACGGGCAATTTCGCATCTTTCAAGCAGGGGAATCTGGCGTTCAAGCTCGTCACTTACGGCATTTGCCAGTTCCATGCTGTCGGTAACAAGCACGGCACTTGCCATTTTGTCGTGTTCTGCCTGAGAAAGCAGGTCAGCCGCAACGTATCTGGGGTTGCAGGTGCCGTCTGCAACAATAAGAATCTCACTGGGTCCGGCAATCATGTCGATTGAAACCTGACCGAAAACCTGTTTTTTTGCCTCGGCAACAAAAGCATTGCCGGGACCTACAATTTTGTCAACTTTCGGAACACTTTCTGTCCCGTAAGCCAGTGCCGCAACAGCCTGTGCACCGCCAAGTTTGAAAATTTTGTCAACACCTGCAACATAAGCTGCCGCTAAAATTGCCGGGTTTACTTTGCCGTCCTTGCCGGGAGGAGTCACCATGACAACCTCTTTGCAACCGGCAATTTTTGCAGGGATTGAATCCATCAAAACCGTGGACGGATACGCCGCTGTGCCGCCGGGCACATAAAGACCGGCTCTGTCAACAGGAATAACCTTCTGACCGCATACAATGCCGTCCTCATCGTTTATAATAAAACTGTTACGCACCTGTTTTTCATGGAATTTGCGAATGTTTTTTGCGGCTTTTTCAAGCACATCAATAAACTCCGGCTCAACCTTTGTAAGTGCCTCTTCAACCTCTTCTTTTGAAACAAGAAGAGTGTCAAGCTTTGCACCGTCAAATTTCTCGCAGTATTCAAAAAGTGCACTGTCGCCCTTTTCACGGACGTTTTTTATAATATCGGATACAATATCCTCAACATTTACTTCAGGAACAGCACGGGCAAAAATCTTGCTGTTTTCAACCTCGCCGTATTTTAAAATCTTTATCATTTGTTTTCCTCCGTCATGGCAGTCATGCTTTTAAGAATTTCTTCAATTTTGTCGTTTTTAAACTTAAAGCTCGCCTTGTTTGAAATAAGCCTTGCGCTGATTGGCACAATTGTTTCAATAACCTCAAGGTTGTTTTCTTTGAGTGTTGTGCCGGTTTCAACTATATCCACAATTACGTCCGAAAGGTCTAAAATCGGCGCAATTTCGATTGAACCGTTAAGATGGATAATATCAATATCCCTGCCTTTTTCGCCGTAAAAGTTTTTTGTTATGTTTGCAAATTTTGTTGCCACACGAAGTGTTTTCTGCGTGTTATCGTAAAAATCCTTTTTTGCGGCAACAGCCATGCGGCATTTGCCGATATTAAGGTTTAAAAGCTCATAAACATCCGGCTCGTATTCAAGCAGAATATCCTTGCCGGCAACGCCAATATCCGCCGCACCGCGTTCAACATAAATCGCAACATCCGTCGGTTTTACCCAGAAATAACGCACGCCTTTTTCGGGGTTTTCAAAAATCAGCTTGCGGTTGTTTTCTTTGATAGAGGGACATTCAAACCCGGCTTTTTCAAACATATCATAAACCTTTTCGCCAAGTCTGCCTTTGGGCAGTGCAACGTTAAGCATTGTTTTCAATGATTTCAACCCCTCTTTCGTTAAGCTTTAAAAGCTGTTTGTATTTTATTTTCTCCGGAACGCATTTTTGTGCCATAACACTTTTTCCACCTGAGGTAAGCAGGTTTATTGCGTCGTTAAGTGCGTTTATGTCGGCATTTTCGTCATAAACAAGCACTGTGTCAACATCATAGGTTCTTTCGTTTTCGGCAAGCCGTTGCAACAAATCAAGATAAACCGCAAAACCGATTGCATTTGATTTTTTGCCCATTTTGCGCATAAGACGGTCATAGCTTCCGCCTGACAAAACGCCCGAAGCAATGCCGTTTATAAACCCTTTGAAAACGTATCCGTTGTAATAGTTCATGTCGTTTATAACAGAAAAATCTATGCGGATGTTGTCGCCGTAACCGTTTTTCTCAAGTGCCGAGGTGATTTTTTCAAGCCGTGCAATACTATCTGCGGCTTTTTCGCATTTTAAGGTTTTTAAGGTTGCAATAACCTCTGCCGGCTTGCCATAGGTTGTGGCAAGAATTTTAAGGTCGGATAAATCTGCATTTTCACTTTGGCATATTTCGGCAATTTCGCCGAAATTCTTTTCGCCTATGCAGTTTAAGAGCTTCGCCTTTGATGCATCGGAAACACCCGAAGCATCAATAACAGCCGACAAAATTTCAAGGTCAGAAATGTCAAGCACATAATCTTTAGAAATTTTGGCAAGACTTTCGCAGGCAAGCATAAGAACCTCATAAATGCAGTAATCGTCAATAAGACCGATGCATTCAAGCCCCGTCTGCATAATTTCTTTAAAAGCATGAGAGCCTTTTGAAACACGGTAAACATTTTCGTTGTAATACATTTTGCTCAAAAATTCGGTGCTGTCATCGCTGTTTTTTATGATAGACAGGGTAACGTCGGGCTTTAATGCCATCAGCTTGCCGTTTGTGTCGGTGAAAGTGATAATGTTGTCGGAAACAAGAAAATCCTTGTTTCTCACATAAAGGTCATATTCTTCAAACTTGCTCATTTTATACTGGCTGTAGCCGTATTTCTCATAAAGACCGCGCAAGCTGAAAATGGCTTTTTCGTCGTTTTTTAAAACGGTTTTGTTTTCAGTCAATTTATCTCATCTCCATCTGTTTGTTTTCGTGAAAAATTTTTATATAAACAGGATATACCTCTTTTATCAATTTAGCACTTTATCATTTTAGCACATTAAAGCGATAAAGTCAATAGTTTTTTTAATTTTTATTGTATATTAACAAAAAAACCGCCAAGATGTGGCAGTTTTGTGACAGTTTCACAGTGCGTGCATCTGACATGAGGTTAATCTTTTTTTTGATTTGAGTGTATAAAATTCATTCAAAAGACTAACATATCCAAGCTTTTTTATATCTTCATAACGTAGATTAAATCTGGATTTTGAATAATTTCCGCCTGCAAAGTTAAAAAATTTCATGCTTTGACCCCGACAGACGCACAAGCTTTCCCTGCATTTTTCGTACAATTAATTAGTTTAAAGTATACTATAACTGTCTTAAAATTAAAATGCGTATATATAAATCTTCTTTCGTGTAACAATTTATATTGTTTTAAAAGCATTCATATTGATTTGTATATACCTAATTATTATAGCATAAATATGCATAAAAATCAAGGATTTGGGCATTTTCTTTGGATTTTCTCACATTTGCACAAAAACAGAACATGATTTATGCCAACCGATAATATAACGTAGAGAACAGGGCGAATTTTGTCCTCTTAGGGTTCAAGTCTCTCTGTTTTAAGTATAACAAAAAAGGATACCTGTTCGGCATCCTTTTTCCGTTATGGTCGGAGTGACGGGACTTGAACCCATGGCCTCTTGGTCCCGAACCAAGCGCGCTACCAAACTGCGCTACACCCCGACAAGCAAAATATATTATACCATAAATCATGGTGGTTGTCAAGCGTTTTTTAAAAAAATATGACAAAATATTAAAAACAGATTATAATAAAAATGCGAAGAGCATATGCTCTCCGCATTTTTTGGGTCAGCTTAGCAGCAACCGCAACCATTGTTGCTATTGCCGAGACAGCCGTTGTTGTTGCCATTGCCGCAACCACATGAGCAAACCAGCACAAGGATAAGGATGATCCAGAGGAGAGTAGTGTCATCAAATAAATTGTTTAAGCAGCACATAAGGTTAAACCTCCATTTTTTTATACAGACGGCGGCTGATTAGCCGTTTGTTGCCGTCCTTAATATCAGTTTATTACAGTTGGCGGATTTTTGTTACAAAAAAACTTTGTAAAAATGCACAAAAAATTTGTTTTTTGATATTGATATTGATTGAATTTACTACTGGAATTTTAGCCTGTAAAGGTATAAAATAATAATAGAAAAGAAGATATATTTACATTAAGAAAAGGGGACAAACTATGCGTGCAGTAATTTCGGTAATAGGAAAAGATTCAAAGGGTATAATTGCAAAAACAAGTATGCTTCTTTATGAAAACGGTATAAATATTCTTGACATTTCACAGACAATCATGCAGGAGCTTTTCACCATGATTATGCTGGTTGACCTTTCGGAAGCTTCAAAAAATGTTGATGCGCTTCGCAAAGACCTTGACGTATTGGCTGAGGAAATGGGCGTTTCAATAAATGTTCAGCATGAGGACGTTTTTAGTTCAATGCACCGTATATAAAGGAGGCTTTTGCAAATGTTCAACAGAAGCGAAATAATGGAAACGGTGCACATGATTTCAAACGAGCACCTTGATATACGCACAATCACCATGGGAATCTCCCTTTTGGACTGCATGAGCGAGGATATGGACAGACTGTGCGACAAAATTTATGATAAAATTACACGCCGTGCAGAAAATCTTGTTAAAACAGGCAACGATATTGCATCGGAATTTGGTATTCCGATTATAAACAAACGAATTTCTCTTACGCCGATTTCTCAGGTTATTGCGGCATCAAAAGGCGACCCTGTTAAAGTTGCCTATGCACTTCAGCGTGCAGCAGATACGGTCGGCGTTGATTTTATCGGTGGTTACAGTGCTCTTGTTCAGAAAGGCTATACCGACAGCGACCGCCGGCTTATTTTGTCAATTCCACAGGCACTTGCGGAAACGAAGAACATCTGCTCAAGTGTAAATATTGGTACAACCCGTGCCGGCATAAATATGGATGCCGTAAAACAAATGGGCGAAATTGTAAAACAGGCGGCAGAGCTTACAAAAGATGTGGGCAGTCTGGGTTGTGCAAAGCTTGTTGTTTTCTGCAACGCAGTTGAAGATAATCCCTTTATGGCAGGTGCGTTTTTGGGCAGCGGTGAACCGGAATGTGTTATAAACGTAGGCGTAAGCGGTCCCGGTGTTGTCAGCAGTGCACTTAAACGTCTTGGCAGACAGGCTGATTTCGGCGAGGTTGCCGAAACAATCAAAAAAACAGCTTTCAAGGTCACACGTATGGGTCAGCTTGTGGCAACAGAAGCCTCAAAACGTCTTGATGTGCCTTTTGGTATTGTTGACCTTTCACTTGCTCCCACTCCGGCAGTCGGCGACAGCGTTGCTCATATTCTTGAAGAAATGGGCATCGAAAAATGCGGAACTCACGGCACAACAGCGGCACTTGCACTTCTTAACGATGCGGTTAAAAAAGGCGGAGTTATGGCAAGCTCTTACGTTGGCGGTCTTTCCGGTGCGTTTATCCCTGTCAGCGAGGATGCCGGCATGATTTCTGCGGCAGAATGCGGTGCACTTTCTCTTGACAAGCTCGAAGCCATGACCTGTGTATGCTCCGTTGGTCTTGATATGATAGTTATTCCCGGTGATACTCCTGCTTCAACAATTTCCGCAATTATAGCCGACGAAGCGGCAATCGGCATGATAAACAACAAAACAACTGCCGTGAGAGTTATTCCGGCAGTAGGCAAAAAAATCGGTGATACCGTAGAATTTGGTGGTCTTCTGGGTAGTGGTCCCGTTATGGCGGTAAACAAATATTCCAGCGATGCTTTTATAAGCCGCGGCGGACGTATTCCCGCCCCGATTAACAGTCTTAAAAACTAAAAAGATAGATAAATTTTGAGCCGTCGGCACATTGCCGATGGCTTTTTGCGTGTAATATAAAAAGAACTGCGATAAATTGTTATCGCAGTTCTAAAAATTATAAACTTATTATTATACAGTTTGCAAATTAATATTTGCTGCGTGCTGTATAGTGAGTATGAAGCAGGTCATGAGCCTTGTGGCTGCCCGGTTTTTCAAGATACTCATCATAAAGAGCTGTGATAGCCGGGTTTTTGTGTGACTGTCTTACGGGCAGGTTTTCGTCTTCGATATAAAGAGCTTTTGCTCTTTCAGCTTTAACGTCAACTTCTGCATAAGTTTTTGAGTCAACAATAGGCTGACCGCCGCCGCATACGCAACCGCCGGGACAAGCCATGATTTCGATAAATGCATAGCTTGCATCGCCTGCTTTGATAGCGTCGAGAACTTTTCTTGCGTTAGCAAGGCCGTTTACTGCCGCAACCTTAACATCGCCGAGACCGTCGATGCTTACTGTTGCTTCTTTTATGCCGGCTGTTCCGCGGACTGCTTCAAATTCAACTTTATCAAGAGGTTTGTTTTCAACAATTTCTTTAACTGTACGGAGTGCTGCTTCCATAACGCCGCCTGTTGCGCCGAAGATAACGCCTGCACCTGAACCGATGCCAAAGGGATTGTCAAATTCTTCGTCTGCAAGATTTGCAAAGTCAAGACCAACTTCTTTAATCATTTTTGCAAGCTCACGAGTTGTGATAACTGCATCAACGTCCATGTTGCCGCCAACGTTCATTTCGTCACGCTGTGACTCAAATTTCTTTGAGCTACAGGGCATTACGGAAACAACATAAATGTCTTTGGGGTCGATGTTGTTCTTTTCTGCATAGTATGATTTCAGAACTGCACCAAACATCTGGTGAGGTGATTTACAGCTTGAAAGGTTCGGGATAAATTCAGGATAGTAATGTTCGCAGAATTTAATCCAGCCGGGTGAACATGATGTAATCATCGGGAGTGTTCCGCCGTTTTTAACTCTTTCAAGAAGCTCTGTGCCTTCTTCCATAATTGTAAGGTCAGCGGCAAAGTCTGTATCAAAAACTTTGTCAAAGCCCAGGTGTTTGAGGGCTGCAACCATTTTGCCTGTTACGGGAGTACCCATAGCAATGCCGAATTCTTCGCCGATAGCTGCTCTTACAGCAGGAGCTGTCTGAACGATAACGTGTTTTGAGCTGTCATCAATAGCTGCCCACACTTTGTCGATTTCGCTGTTTTCATACAATGCACCAACAGGACAAACGTTGATACACTGACCGCAGTTTACGCAGGCACTTTCGCCAAGGCTTGCATCAAATGCACAGCCGATGCGTGTTTCAAAACCACGGTTTGCCGCACCGATAACAGAAACAGTCTGAACATCGTTACATACGGCAACACATCTGCGGCAAAGCACACATTTGTTGTTATCTCTTACAATCGAGGGAGAAACTCTGTCTACTTCGTGCTCGATGTTTTCGCCTTCGTAGGGAATATCTCCGATACCGAGCTCTTCAGCAAGTGTCTGAAGCTCACAGTTACGGTTTCTTACACAGGTGAGACATTTTCTTTCGTGGTTAGAAAGAATAAGTTCAACTGTAGCTTTTCTTGCTTTTCTTACTTTAGGTGTGTTTGTGAGAACCTCCATACCTTCGGAAACGGGGTAAACACAAGCTGCCTGAACGTTTCTTACGCCTACAACCTCAACAACGCACACACGGCAAGCGCCGATTTCGTTAATACCTTTGAGGTAGCAGAGCGTGGGGATTTTTATACCGGCAATTTTAGCGGCTTCAAGTACAGTAGAGCCTTCCGGAACCTGAACGCTTTTGCCGTCAATTTTTATGTTAAGCATTTAATTTTTCCTCCTTATTACTCTACTATGATTGCGTCAAATTTACATGTGTCTTTACATACTCCGCATTTTACGCACTTATCGGAATCAATTGTATAGGGCGATTTGATTTCGCCGGAAATTGCACCAACAGGACATTTTCTTGCACAGGCACTACAGCCTTTACATTTGTCTGCAACGATTTTGTAGCGGAGAAGTGATTTACAAACGCCGGCAGGACATTTTTTGTCAACAACGTGCGCAACATATTCATCTCTGAAGTAACGCAGTGTGCTGAGAACCGGGTACGGAGCTGACTGACCGAGACCGCAAAGTGAAGAAGCTTTAATGTTTTCAGCAAGCTCTTCAAGTTTGTCAAGGTCTTCAAGAGTTCCTTTACCTTTTGTGATTTTATCAAGAATTTCATAAAGGCGTTTTGTACCGATACGGCAGGGAGCACATTTACCGCAGGATTCATCAACAGTAAATTCAAGGAAGAATTTAGCGATGTCAACCATACAGTTGTCTTCGTCCATAACGATAAGACCGCCTGAACCCATCATTGAACCAATGTTCATGAGAGAATCGTAGTCGATAGGTGTGTCGAGGTGAGTTGCAGGGATACATCCGCCTGAAGGTCCACCGGTCTGAGCAGCTTTGAATTTTTTGCCGTTGGGAATGCCGCCGCCGATTTCTTCAACGATTTCACGCAGTGTTGTACCCATGGGAACTTCAACAAGACCTGTGTTGTTGATTTTGCCACCGAGCGCAAATACTTTTGTACCTTTGCTCTTTTCGGTACCAATCTGCTGGAACCATTCTGCACCGTTGTTTATGATAACAGGAATGTTTGCATAAGTTTCAACGTTGTTAAGAAGTGTAGGTTTAGCAAAGAGACCTTTTACAGCCGGGCACGGAGGACGGGGACGGGGTTCGCCACGTTTACCCTCGGTTGAGTTCATAAGAGCTGGTTCCTCACCACACACGGACGCACCTGCGCCAAGACGGATTTCAAGGTCAAAGTTGAAACCTGTATCAAAAATATTTTCACCAAGGAGACCAAGTTCTTTAGCCTGGTCAATAGCAATCTGGAGACGGTTAACCGCAATGGGATACTCTGCACGGATGTAGATATAACCCTGGTCAGCACCTACTGCGTAAGCCGCAATTGCCATAGCTTCAATAACTGTGTGGGGGTCACCCTCAAGAATTGAACGGTCCATGAATGCACCCGGGTCGCCCTCGTCGGCGTTACATGCAACAAATTTTTTGTCGCCCTGTGCATTTGCTGTGAACATCCATTTCATACCTGTTGAGAAGCCTGCACCGCCACGGCCGCGAAGACCTGATGCTTTAACCTCTTCAATAACCTGCTCGGGTGTCATTTCTGTAAGAACCTTACCGAGCGCTGTGTATGCACCTGCACCAATAGATTCGTTAATATCTTCAGGGTCGATAACACCACAGTTACGGAGTGCTATACGCTGCTGTTTTTTGTAGAAATCAACTTCGTTGAGTGATTTGATTGTATCGCTGTCTTCAATAACTGTTTCAGTGTAAAGAAGACGTTTTACGATACGGCCTTTAAGGATGTGTTCGGAAACGATTTCTGCAACGTCCTCTTTTTGAACCATGCTGTAGAATGCACCCTCGGGATACACAACAACAACAGGACCCAATGCACAAAGACCGAAACAACCTGTTTTTACAACTTTAACCTCATCGGTCAAAGCATTTTTTTCAAGTTCTTTTTCAAATTCTTCTTTTATGCTTTCGCTACCTGAAGATGTACAACCGGTACCGCCGCATACAAGAATATGTGACCTGTATAACTGCATTTAAAATTCCTCCTAAAATTATTCGGCTGCGCCTATAGTATATTCTGTTACTACTTTGCCGTTTACGATATGTTCGTTAATAACACGCACCGCTTTTTCGGGTGTCATTTTAACATAGGTAACTTTTTCCTGACCGGGAACAGTAACCTCAACAAGGGGTTCAAGACGGCACATGCCGATGCAACCTGTCTGTGCAATTGAAACATGGTTGAGATTTCTTTTTTCAGCCTCATCCATAAGTGCTGCAAGAACGGGACGTGCACCTGCCGCAATACCGCAGGTAGCCATGCCTACAACGATTCTTGTTGCAGCTTCGCCGTCTGTTCTTGAAGATATATTCTGCTGTGCAGCTTCTCTGATTTTTGCAAGTTCAGCAAGACTTTTCATAAATATCTATCCTTTCTGAATTATATTTCGGGAATTTCAATTTCAATTTCGCGGCCTTTTGCCATTGATTTGGCAATACCGTCGATAATTGCCTGGTTGATGATGATTTCTTTTGAAGAAATCGGTGGTTCGCCGCCCTCTTTGATTGCATCAAGGAACGAACGTACTTTATTATAGAAGCATCCTTCGCTGTTATCTGTCAGCTTCGGAATAACTGTTTCAACTCTTTCGCCTGCAACGTCATGATAAATAATCATGGGTTTGTCAAGAGAGCCGTTCCAGCATTCTGTTGACGGAATACGCAGACCGCCTTTTGTACCCAGAATAATTGTATCTCCGGGAGTATCCATGTGCATAGCCCATGAAATTCTGAAGTCGAGGATTATGTCGCCTTCAAGACGTACAAATGCCGCCGCAAAATCGTCAACGCCGAAAACATCAGCATATTCGGGATGTGTGGGATAATAATCGGGATTTTTACCGAAGAAATCGCTTGTGTAACCTGAAACGGTTATGGGCTTCGGATATCCGATTGCATCAAGCACCATGTCAAGCGAATAACAGCCGATGTCACCCAGCGCACCTATACAGCCTGTGTTTTTGTCGATAAAGGTTGTACCAAAAGGTGTGGGAATACCGTGACGTCTGCCGCCGCCTGTCTGGATATAATAAATTTTGCCAAGCTCACCGCTGCGTACAATCTTTTTAAGCAGTTTCATGTTGGGGTCAAAACGGGGCTGGAAGCCGATAGACAGCACCTTGCCGCTTGCTTTTTCTGCTTTTCTGATTTCAACCGCTTCTTCAAGAGTAACACACATTGGTTTTTCAAGAAGAACGTTAACGCCCTTGTTAAGAGCATAAATTGTACATTCGGCATGAGTTGCGTTGTATGTGCACACACTTACTGCGTCAAGCTCAACGTTGTCAAGCATATCTTTGTGACTTAAAAATGTCTGAACATTTTCAACACCGAACTGTTTGAAAAATGCATCTGCTTTACCGGGAACAAGGTCAGCACCCGCAACAATTTCAACGTCGGGCATTTTTTTGTACTGCTCAATATGCGCTTCAGCAATCCAGCCTGTACCGATAATACCTACACGAAGTTTTTTTGATGCGTCAATAGCTTTTGCTTCGCCGGTTTCATTTTTAAATTTATCAAGAACATTTTCTGCCATTTTTATGTCTCCTTTTTTATGCCTCAAAAAAGTTTGGCATTTATTTCGTTTAAACCTTCATTTACATAATCGCGAATCCATGCAAGCACACTCATGTTTGAAAGCGGCACATCCTGCATAATTTCACGTATCTGTCTTGTGTCAAGCACGTGCTCGCCGTCATCGGTGCAGTGCCTGTAAACAAAATCTATTTTATCGTTCATTGACACAAGATTAACCATCGTTTCAGCCATATCACCGATAGGAGACCGGTCAATATGCCCGTGCTGCATAACCGCCGTTATTTTTGTGCCCGCGCCCTGCTTTGTTTCAAGGGACAAATCGCCCCCTGCCTGCACAGCGGCAAGTTTAAAAAGCGGAATACCCATACCAACCTTGCGTGTTGTGCGTGTGGTGGTAAAGGGGTCGGTGACATTTTTTGCAAACTCCTCGCTCATGCCGCAACCGTTGTCAATAACCGAAATTTCAAGGCTGTCATTGCTGATGCTTTCTTTAATTTCAATTGTGACAAGGTTTGCCCCGGCAGAAATTGAGTTCTGCGCAATGTCAAGAATATGCAGTGAAAGTTCTTTCATAATCAGTTCATGTATTTGTCGAGCAAACCGTCAACATCGTCAACTGTGAGTTTGCCGTAAACCTCGCCGTTTACTGTCAAAACGGGAGCAAGACCGCAAGCACCGATGCAACGTGTTGCTTCGATTGAATATTTGCCGTCGGGTGTGCAGCCGCCAACCTCGCAGCCGACTCTTTCTTTGATTTTGTCAAGAATGTCGCCGGAGCCTTTTACATAGCAGGCTGTACCAAGACAGACAGCAATTTCATATTCACCCTTGGGAGTAAGTGAAAACTGTGTGTAAAATGTAACTACACCGTAAACCTCTGCAAGAGAGATGCCAAGACCGTCTGCGATTATTTTCTGTACTTCAATAGGGAGATAACCGTAGATGCCCTGTGCTTTGTGCAGTATCGGGATGAGAGCGCCCTCGGTGTCTTTGAGTTCATCAATGACAGCGAGAAGCTGTTTTTCCTGTTCAGGAGTGCCCTTGAACGCAGGAATGTTTTTTGATGCCATTTTTAAATCCTCCTGTTGCTTTATTATTCGTTTTCCAAAGAGGAAAACGATATTGCATTTATTATATAAAATACATACATATACATTATAACATTTATTTAATTAAATTTCCAGTAAATATTAAAAAAAGATTGAGAAATTTTTAACAAAATCCAAAAAACTTTTTGTGGACTTTCCACAAATTTCGATAAAATTCTCCCTTTCTGCAATATCTTGCAGGTAATGGGCGTCGGAATTTTGCAAAATATTATAATTATGAAAAAGTTTTTTGTCGTTAGCAAACTGTCTTGCCGTTGGTTTTTTTGATATTTCGAGCGTGGCAAAGCTGCATTCCGGCGGAATATAACCAAGATTTGAAAAAACGCTGTATGCACTTTTGTCAACGTGTGCCGGCACGCACACTCCGCCAAACTTCGGCACGATTTCAGAAGCATCCTGAAATGAAAGTGTGGTTGCCACCGTCAAAAGATTTTCAAGTTCTGTAACAATGGAATCGTTTTCATCCATAACATACTGATTTCCAAAAATATCAATACGGTTTTTTATTTTAGGAAGATACTTTTTCTCGAGCTCGTCTCCAAGCTCAAGTGCCCCCTCCACTGTTTCAAAATACGCCACCATGTGAATTTCTTCGCTTGTTTCAATCTCCATGCCGGGGATAAACAAAATGCCCAGTTCATCGGCAATTTTTTTTGCGGCAGGCAGATTTTTTGCGCAGTTGTGGTCAGTCAGCGCAATCATGTCAAGCTGTTTTAAATATGCCATGTTAACAAGGTTGTTCGGCGTCATGTCATTGTCACCGCAGGGCGACAGCGCCGAATGCATGTGTAAATCGTAATAAAGCTGCATAAAAACGTCCTCACTTGAAGTGTTTTATCAAAATTCCGTATAATTCAATTTTACTACAAATTTTCAAAAAAATCAATAGTAAGTTTGTGGTATAAATGTAAAAAAGCAAAAAGACATTTTCAAATTGCTTGAAAATGTCTTTTTGCCGGGAAAAAGGAAACACGAAATTTATTTAAGTGAGGTTGCAAGCAATGCTACTTCCGACTCGGATAATCCTACGGTATCAAGGAGGTATCCTTTATCTGAATAATATACATAAGCGGCAAAAAGATTGTCGCCAAAGTTTTTTATAGCTGCATTTGAAGAAATTTGTGTTCCTCCGCTTGATAAAGAGATATTTTTAACATAAACTGCATCAGTGTAAAAGGTTAAGGTAACGGTTTTTTCACCTTCAGAATAAAAAACCGTGCACCCCGAATTGGTTACGTTACCTTCGGTATCGGTATAAATATACGCATTTCCGCTTCGGTTTTGTTTCATGTTGCCTGGAAGAAATATGCCGGAAATATTAAATCCAAAATGAGAACAATATTCTTCTATACTCAACGATTTGTATATTTCTTCAACAGAATCAGCTTCTGCATTGTCGTATGAAGAAGCCGACGGTGCATTTTTAGCATATATGGATTCTTCACGTGAGGCAGAACCTCCGCCGCTTACAGAGCCGCCTCCTCCGCCGTAACCGCCGCCTCCGGCAGAACCGCCGGTGCTGTCTGTCTCACAAATACGAGCATCTTCTGCGGCAGGTGGTAGATATTCGTCATAATCTGAGGGCGTATCAGCCGTTGAAGGAGATTCTTCAACAGTTTGTGGCGTATCACCGTAACTATCGGTAGATTCCTGCACAGAATCTTCTGAAACCGAAACATCGGGTTGTTGATTTGCGGCATTTTGCGTGTCTGTTTGCGATGTTTCCTGTGAAGAATAATCGTTATTCTCCGGTGCGGATTCTTCCTGAACACTGTTGTTTGTGGTGTCGGGTTGATTTGATTTTTGCTTCTCGATTGCGATAGCTTCTGTATCAACGTCCGAAGATTGAGTCGTAATCCCTGCAGGAGAATCTTCCTGTGATGTTTGTGAATTACGGTGGTCTATGTAATTTACGGGTGTTTGAACAATGTTGTTTTTTGATGACATATATGACGAAAAAATGTTAGCTCCTGCCACTCCGATAACGAGTGCAGCGGCAATAAATCCGTATCGGTAAATGTTAAAAACGGGTTTCTTTTTTACATGCGTAACTGGATTAGTGTCAATATGCTTTGCCTGCTCCTTTAATGCTGCAAGTAACTCGCTGTTTACCGGAATGTCGTCGTTAGCCTGTCGGTAAATTTTATCAAACTTCATCAAAACCTCCTCCTTTCAGTGAAGATTTAAGCATTTCACGTCCGCGGTGAAGCTGTGATTTTACGGTGGATTCTTTTGTTTCAAGGTATTTAGCTATTTCTGCTACGGAAAGCTGTTCGTAATAAAAAAGATGAATGACTGCTCTGTATTTTTGGGGAAGTGCCTGTACAGCGTAATACACATCACTTTTTTCGGGACTGTCAAAAGGAATATCCTCCGTAAGAGGCACAGTTTTTTTTGCCCATGCGTTTAAGAATAAACTTTTGCTACAGTTTATAGTTACACGTATGAGCCATGCTTTTATGTGTTCATCGGTTTCAAATTTGGTATCGGTTTTTAAAAACCGCATAAACACGTCCTGAGCAACATCGTCAGCGGCGTGTCTGTCTTTAGTCTGACTGAGTGCAAGCTTGCAAACCATGTTGAAATATTTTTCAATTATTTCTTCTTTGGAAGCAGTAAAGCAGTCGGTTAAATTATTCAACTGCTTCTCCTCCTCTCGTATATAATACTTTTTAAAACACCAAAAGGTTGCATTAAATTTTATTAATTTTAAGTTTATCATAAAACATTATTAAAATCAACAGTTTTCGGACAGATAAAAAAACTGTCACACAATTGTAATCTTGATTTCTGTATTAATATAAATTTTTAAAGATATTTTATAAAAAATTGCAAAAAATTTAAGAATGTGTCAATTTACTCTTTACAAACCGAATTTTTTGTGTTATAATATAGGCGATATAATTTGAATTTTGAAAGTTACTTGCGATGTAAGCGTCTTATTCCTCCCAAGAAATATGTCTTACAAAGCATATTGGACGCCGAATGTTTCATGCGGGACATTCGGCTGATTTTTTAAGAGATTAAAATATGAAAGTTTATGTTGAAACAGATGTTAGAATTGCCGGTTTCACTTTTGAAATTGTTTCTAAAGATTTAATAATAAATTTTTACCACAAGCATTTGAATGTGAAAAAAAGCAGACAGATATGGTGGATTTTTACAAAATATAAATTTTGTGGTTGACTTTTTATTTTTACCATGATATAATATATTGTAATAAATAAAGATAAATCGCTTAGAATAAGAGGGAGTAGCTGACGATATTCGTTACAATTGCGTCAATACGGCACAAAATGCCCGCTTTTGTATTAAACAGCAAGACTTTTATTGTGCATTTTTGTGTGCAGTAAAAGTCTTTTTTATTTTGCGATATATCAATAAACAGAAAAGAAAGGAAAATGAAAAAATGGATGTACTTTTAAAAAATGCACTTGCCCTTGCTGATAACTGGCAGATGATTATCATGTGGGCGATTGGCGGAATACTTATTTATCTCGCTATAAAAAAAGACATGGAGCCTACACTGCTTCTACCAATGGGCTTTGGTGCAATTTTGGTTAACCTGCCTCATTCGGGCGCAGTTGAAACGCTTACAACTCTTTTTAATGCCGGCATTTCAAACGAGCTGTTTCCGCTGATTTTGTTCATCGGTATCGGTGCAATGATAGACTTTGGTCCCTTGCTTTCTAACCCAAAACTTATGATTTTTGGTGCAGCGGCACAGTTTGGTATTTTCTTCACACTCTGCCTTGCATCGCTGTTCTTCGATATGAATGATGCCGGTTCAATTGCAATTATCGGTGCGGCAGACGGTCCCACATCAATCGTAGTTGCTCAGGCTCTTGAGTCAAAGTATGTAGGAGCAATCATGGTTGCGGCATATTCCTACATGGCGCTTGTGCCCATTATTCAGCCACCGGTTATTAAACTGCTTACAACAAAAAAAGAACGTATGATTCGTATGCCCTACGAACAGAAAAGCGTTTCAAAAACCACAAGAATACTTTTCCCGATTATTATTACCGTTGTTGGCGGAATTTTTGCACCCGAATCGGTTTCGCTTATCGGCTTTTTAATGTTCGGTAACCTTATCCGTGAATGTGGCGTGCTCAATTCTCTTTCGGAAACAGCACAAAAGGTTCTTGCAAATCTTATCACAATTTTCCTTGGCATTACAATTGCACTGCGTATGCAGGCATCGGAATTTCTGCAACCCGAAACTCTGCTTATTTTAGGTCTCGGACTGTTTGCATTTATTTTCGACACAGCCGGCGGCGTGCTGTTTGCAAAGGTTATCAACCTTTTCTCAAAAAAGAAAATCAATCCCATGATTGGTGCGGCAGGTATTTCGGCGTTCCCCATGTCGGGACGTGTTGTGCATAAAATGGCAATTGCCGAAGACCCTCAAAATTTCCTGCTTATGCACTCAACAGGCGTTAATGTTTCGGGACAGATTGCCTCTGTTATTGCAGGCGGTATGATACTCAGTCTGCTTGGCTGATTTTAAAAGAAAGGTGATTTTATGAATAATATACTTGATGCAATTAAAAATATAAATATCAATACCGAAAATCTCATGAATGCGTTGCCGATTGCAGGGCAGGGGATGCTGGGAATTTTTGTTGTAATTGCAATTATAATGCTTTCGGTATTTTTACTAAATTTCTTTTCAAAACCTGCAAATAAATAATTAAAAGCGGCTGTAGCAAGAATTGTTTTGCTACAGCCGCTTTTGGGTAAAATAAAAATAGCACTAAATAGACAAACTAAAGTCGGGCAAGTCTTAAAAAGCCTTGCCCGACAATACTCGACGGCATGCACGATAGTGTGAGAGGAAAATTAATCTCTCCCTACTCAATTATTAATTAGTAAATAAGTTTTTTCTTTACTGTGTCGTCATGAAGTTTATTGATATATTCAAGTGCTTTACCCGTACCGATTGCCACGCATGAAATTGCATTTTCTGCAACGTGCACCGGAATACCTGTGCGTTTTTCAAGCAGAGTATCAAGACCGCTCATAAGTCCGCCGCCACCTGTTAAGTAAATACCGTTTTGGCTGATGTCGCCCACAAGCTCGGGAAGTGTGCGTTCAAGCACACTGTGAACAGCATCGGCAATTTCCATTGCTGTTTCAATAAGTGCTTCTGCAAGCTCGGTAGAGTTGATTGTGATTGTTTTGGGAAGTCCTGTAACAAGGCATCTTCCGCGGATTTCAGAATACATGGTTTCGCTTCTGGGTACAACGCAGCCTATTGCTATTTTAAGCTCTTCTGCGGTTCTTTCGCCAATGAGCAAACTGTATTTTTTTCTTACATATTTAACGATAGCTTCGTCAAATTTATCACCGGCAACCTTGATTGAGGTCTGTTCAACCATACCGTCAAGAGAAATAACAGCAATATCACTTGTACCGCCACCGATATCAACAACCATGTTACCGCAGGGCTGTGTAATATCTATACCTGCACCTATAGCAGCTGCAATGGGCTCTTCAATAATACGTACCTTGGATGCTCCTGCCTGCATTGTTGCGTCAATAACAGCGCGTTTTTCAACTTCTGTTACACCGCTGGGTACGCAAACAATAACCCTCGGTCCGATAAGACGGGGTTTAACAGCCGCACGTATAAAATCACGAAGCATTTTTGCAGTAAGGTCGTAATCGGAAATAACACCGTCACTTAACGGACGCACTGCAACAATACTGCCCGGAGTTCTGCCGAGCATACGCTGTGCCTGGTAACCTACAGCAAGTGATTCGTTTGTAACGGTGTTTACAGCAACAACCGATGGCTCCTGCAAAACAACACCTTTACCCTTTACATATACAAGCACGGACGATGTACCAAGGTCGATACCAACATCCTGAATATAATTAAATTTTTTAAACAGATTGAACATGAAATCAATCTCCTTTATATCAAAAAATTTGTACACTATTTCTATTGTACAACATTTTTAGCCAAAAAGCAAGTATTTTTGCAAAAATTATTAAAATTATCAAAAAAAGCGATGCCAAAGTGTGTTGGCATCGCATATTTTTACTGATTTTTATTTTTTTCTGATGGCAATAAGACGTACTATAATCGGGCTTAAAACAAGGTTTGTCAGAAGCTCGAATATAAAGTTTCCGCCAACAAGAACGAAAATCATATATTTTGCAACATCTGTGCCCAAATCAGCCGCCTGTGTCCATCCTGCAATTGTTTCCATAAAGAAAAGCAGACAACCTATAAGGAAAACACCTGTGTTTATAACAGGGCAAGCAATTGTTGATGCAATAACTGCAAAATATCTGCCGTTTTTTTCGGATACTTTGCTCAAAAGCTTTGAGGCAAGCTCATACGCAAGTGCCGCAATATAACCGCAGGCAACGCCTTTAACAAGCACCGTAATAATTGTGCCGGGGACGTTTACTGCCAGAAATGCCGCTGCATCTCCGCTTGCCAGTACAACTATGCCGAAAACAAGGCCAAGCCACGCCGCTATTGCTTTTCCGCAGGTTGCTGCACCGATAACAATCGGAATCAGCACCAAAGAAATTGAAAAAGGTCCGAAGCGGACAAAGCTGCCCATGAATTGAAGCACAATAACCAAAGCGGTAAGTATTGCACCCAGCACCAGTTTTTCTGTTGACATTTTTCTTGTGTTTGCCATTAAAATTCCTCCTTGCTGTCGCTCGCTTTTGCGATGCAACGCATAAATTTTATTAAAACAGCTATTTGCTGTTTTTAGCATAAATAAGGTTTAAGCCTTTGAGAACAAGATGGTCATCAGTTATAAATTTGTTTCTGCAATTTGGTATAATATCATTTGCTATACCGCCTGTGGCAATAAGTTTAAGCTTTGTTTTAAGCTCGGTTTCAAAACGCTCCACCATACCGTCTATCATCGATGCATTTCCAAAGATAACGCCCGATTTCATACAGTCAGTGGTGTTTTTGCCGATAACAGAGGGCGGTGCATCAAGGCTTATCTGCGGAAGCTGTGCCGTTCCGCTGGTGAGTGCCTTTACTGCAATTTCAACACCGGGAATAATGGAAACCCCGAGGAAAGCCCCGTTTTCATCAATTGCCATAATTTTTGTGGCGGTTCCCATATCGGCGATAAGTGCCGGTCCGCCGTAAATATTATGCGCCGCAACGCAGGCACAAATTAAGTCTGAACCGACCTGGCGCGGGTCATCAACAAGCATATTCATGCCGGTTTTTATTCCCGGACCTACCAGAATCGGCTCTACGCCGTAAACCTTTTTTACCGCATTTTTTATGGGCAGATTAAGTGGCGGAACAACCGATGAAATAATAACACCGTCAATACTGCCGGGGTTTATTTCGTTAAGAAGCAGTATGCTTTTTATTTTTGTGGCATACTCGTCAACTGTTTTGTGAGCGTTTGTTGAAATACGCGACACAAAAGAAAGTCTGTCGCCGTCAAATCCGCCGAGAACTATATTTGTGTTTCCTATATCAATTGCCAGAAGCATATTAACCGACTCCGTATTTATCAGATGTGAAACTTATCGTGAATAGCAACAACAGCGCGTTCTGCATCTTTCTGTGCAACAAGAACAGAAACTTTGATTTCGGAAGTTGAAATCATATTGATGTTTATAGATGCATCTGCAAGAGCTTCAAACATTTTTGATGCAACGCCGGGGTTGTTCACCATGCCTGCACCAACGATTGAAACCTTTGAAACCTCTGTTGAGGATTCAATTTTTGCAAAACCGATTGTATCTTTGTGCTCATTGAGAATAGCAACAGCACGTTCTGCGTTGCCTTCTGTAACAGTAAAGCTGATGTCTTTTGTGTTATCTCTGCCGATTGACTGCAAGATAATATCAACATTTATACTGTGTTTTGCCAGAAGTGAGAAAATTTTGTAAGCAATGCCGGGGGCATCTGCCAGACCTATAAGAGCAATTCTTGCAACGTCGTTGTCACGTGCAACACCTTTAACCAACATTTTTTCCATATCTGAAACCTCCTTAACGATTGTGCCTTCCACACGGTTAAAGCTCGATTTAACCGCCAAATTTACATGATATTTTTTTGCCATTTCTACCGAACGGTTGTGAAGAACGTTTGCACCCAGACTTGCAAGCTCAAGCATTTCGTCATAAGAAACAACGTCCAGTTTTTTTGCATTTTTAACATAACGGGGATCGGCTGTATAAACGCCGTCAACGTCTGTATAAATTTCGCAAAGGTCAGCTTTAAGAGCTGCCGCAAGAGCAACTGCTGTTGTATCACTGCCGCCTCTGCCGAGAGTTGTTATATCGTCATATTTGTTTATACCCTGGAAACCCGCAACAATAACTATACGGTTTTTGTCAAGTTCCATTTTAAGTCTTTCTGTGTCAACAGTTGAAATTCTTGCGTTTGAATAGTTGGCATCGGTTTTCATACCAACCTGCCAGCCGGTAAGTGAAACAACCGGGAAACCAAGTTTTTCAATTGCCATTGCAAGAAGTGAAATTGTTATCTGCTCACCTGTTGAAAGAAGCATATCCATTTCACGTTTTGATGCATTGGGATTGATTTCCGCCGCTTTTTCAATAAGATCGTCTGTTGTATCGCCCTGAGCCGAAACAACAACCACTACGGAATTGCCTTTTTTGTATTCCGTTGTTATACGGTCGGCAACGTTAAAAAGTTTTTCGGCATCGGCAACCGAGCTGCCACCGAATTTCTGAACTATAAGTGCCATTTATAAACATTCCTTTCTTTGTAATTACAAATTAATACAAAACGCGCATTGATTTTGAAACAGAGCCCATCTGCGCAATTTTTGCGGCAAAATCATCGGATTTCATTGCATCGGTAATAAATGCCGCTTCACCGCCGACTTCGGCGGTCTGTTTAATTTTAAATATATTTTTTGCTGCTGTAAGCTCATCTTTTTTACAGCGAACATAATATGCAAATTTTTCTGTGGGTTCATCGCCCATACAGATGCTGTCGGATTTTGTCCAGGAAACAGGGAACGATTTTGCAACACCTGTGCATATGCTGATTATATCTGCAACAACTGCACTTGCGGTAGCATCCTTGCCTGCACCTTTACCGTAAAACATAACGTTGCCTGTTGCATTGCCCTCGATAAGACCTGCATTGAACACATCATTGACAAAATACAGCGGATTTTCACTGCTTACAAACATAGGCTCAACCATTGCGGAAATGCGGTTGTTGTCAATTGTGCTGTATGCAATAAGTTTAACAGTAAAGCCCAGCTTTTGTGCAAAAGCCATGTCGTTTGTGGTTATATCGGAAATGCCTGTTGTTTTGATTTTGTCGCAATCGGTTTCTGCCCCCCATGCAACAGAAGACAGAATCGCAATTTTGCGGCAGGCATCAATACCTTCAATATCAGCCGCCGGATTTGCCTCGGCATAGCCGTTTTTCTGTGCTCCGGAAAGTGCCGTTTCAAAATCACTTCCGCAAGTTGCCATCTGAGTGAGAATGTAGTTTGTTGTGCCGTTGAGAATGCCGCAGATTTTGTTAATTTTATTGCCCGACATTGCACGGCAAAGCGGGTCGATAAGCGGGATTCCGCCGCCTACACTTGCTTCAAAAAGATATGAGCAACCGTTGGCTTTTGCAAGTGCAATCAGCTCTGTGCCGTGTTTTGCAACAAGCTCTTTGTTTGATGTAACAACGCTTTTGCCGGCTTCAAGACACTGTTTTGTAAAAGTATATGCCGGATTGATTCCGCCGATAACCTCAGCCACAATTTCAACCTCACTGTCGTTTAAAATAACAGAAAAGTCTTTTGTAAACAGATGTTTTTCGGGATGTGAGTCGAAATCACGTATATCGAGAATATGTCCTATTTCAAGTTTGCTTCCGGTTTTTTCGGCAATAGAGTCGCAGTTTGTGCGTATAACATCGTACACGCCGGAACCGACCGTACCGAAACCGAGTATTGCAATTTTTGGCATATATTAGCCCCCTTTTATCACGGTGTATAAATATTCTATTTAATATAGTATCACAAATCTTTCAAAAAATCAAGAAATTTTTATCTTAATCGGCAAATTTGTTTAAATTTTATTTAATTTAATTAATTTTTATTCATTTTGCTATTGCCAATTGTGAAAATTTATGGTATATTATAATAGAGGAATTATATAATGATAATTATATTTTTAATATATACCTCTCATATAGAAAACAGAAAGGAAAATTTACTATGAAATATCTTGTTCTTTTAGGCGACGGCATGGCTGACACACCCCTTGATATGCTGGGCGGCAAAACGCCTCTTGACGTTGCCGACAAGCCTCTTATTGACTCGCTTGCAAAAAAATCTGTTATCGGCATGACACGCACCGTTCCGCCCACACTTTCACCGGGCAGCGACGTTGCAAACCTGTCGGTTATGGGATATAATCCCCTTGAATGTTATACGGGCCGTTCGCCTCTTGAAGCTGTAAGCATGGGCGTTGAGCTTCTTGACACGGATGTTACGCTTCGTTGCAACCTTGTTACACTTTCCGATGAGGAAAACTACGAGGACAAAACAATGGTTGACTATTCTTCGGGCGAGATTTCAACCCCTGAAGCCCGCGAGCTTATCCGTGCGGTAAACGATGCTCTTGGAACTGACAAAAAACAGTTTTTCGGCGGCATTTCTTACCGTCATCTGCTTGTATGCCACAACGACAAAACGGGCAGAGATTTGACTCCTCCTCACGACATTTCCGACAAGAAAATCACACAGTATCTGCCCAGTGACCCGGAAATGACCGAGCTTATGAAAAAAAGCTATGATATTTTAAAAAATCATCCGATAAATATTGAACGTATCAAAAACGGCAAAAACCCGGCAAACTCCATATGGCTGTGGGGCGAGGGCACACGTCCGGCACTTGAAAATTTCAAGGAAAAATACGGTTTTTCGGGCAGTGTTGTTTCTGCTGTTGACCTTATCAAAGGCATCGGCATGTGTGCAGGAATGAACGTTGTTGAAGTTGAAGGCGTAACAGGCACACTTTCAACAAACTATATGGGCAAGGCCCAGGCGGCAGTAAACGAATTCCGCAGCGGTGCAGATTTTGTTTATCTGCATTTTGAGGCTTCCGACGAATGTGGACATCAGGGCGATTGCCCCGGCAAAGTAAAAGCAATTGAAAACCTTGACCATCCGGTTTTAAGCTATATTGTTGACGAGCTTAAAAAAGACGGCGAGGATTTTGCTCTGCTGTTTATGCCGGACCATCCCACTCCTGTTGAGCTTAAAACTCATACCCGTGACGAGGTTCCGTTTATGCTTTACAAAAGCAACGACGAAAAAGATTTTCCGGAAAATGTTTATACCGAAAAATGTGCCGAAGCAAGCGGTATTAAAGTAGAAAATGCATACGACCTTGTGTCAATGCTTTTCAAATAAAAAAGATAAAATCTTGGGAGGATTTTACCAATGGCTATTATTGTAAAAGGAACACAGTTCCACTTAAAAACCGATAGAACAAGCTATATTTTTTATGCTTATCAATCGGACAACGATTATAACAACAGACTTCTCACCCATCTTTACTGGGGAGCACCCTTAAACGACGATATTGACCTGCGATACGGTGCAACGACAGATATTTTCTCACGCGCATCGGCGTTTGCTACACCTGTTGACCCCGAATGTAAATATTTTATCCCCGATGTTCCTATGGAATTTGCAACCATAGGCGGTGGTGATTACCGCAATCCGGTGATGCAGGCTGAGCACACAAACGGCTCGACGGTAAGCGAATTTATGTACAAGGGATATAAAATAATTGATGGCAAACCTGCACTTGAAGGTATGCCCTCAACTTACGTTGACAGCGATGACGAGGCTAAAACCCTTGTAATTACCCTTGAAGACGACCTTGCACAGCTTCGCGCAGAGCTTTATTATACAGTTTTTGAAAATTATAACGTAATCACAAGAAATATCAGATATACAAACTTCGGTGGCGATGAAATAAAACTCCTCAGCGCACAGTCGATGTGCATGGATTTCCTTTCGCAGGATTACCGTATTCTGCATCTCCAGGGTGACTGGGCGTGCGAACGCAAGCCGGAATTTGTCAAAGTTCATCACGGCAAATTTGAAATCGGAAGCAAACGTGGCATGAGCAGTCATATGGAAAATCCGTTTTTTGCACTTGTTGAAGGCAATGCCGACGAGTACCACGGTGATGTTTACGGTTTTTCTCTTGTTTACAGCGGCAGCTTCAATGCTGTGGTTGAAGGCTCAAGCGGCGGTATGACACGTGTTACAATGGGCATAAATCCCTTTAACTTCTGCTGGCAGCTTGGCAGCGGCGAGCATTTACAGACACCCGAGGTTGTACTTTCTTATTCTGCTGACGGTCTTGACGGAATGAGCCAGAATTTCCATAAAATTTACCGTGAACGTCTTATGAGAAAACCGTTCCGTGACGCACTTCGTCCCATGATTATAAACAACTGGGAAGCAACAGGTCAAGACTTTACAGAACAGAAGCTTGTTGATATTGCAGAGGTTGGTGCACAGACAGGTCTTGAAATGTTTGTACTTGACGACGGTTGGTTCGGCAAAGACCGTGCAACCGACAAAAACGGTCTCGGTGACTGGTGGGTTGATAAAACAAAACTTCCCGACGGTCTTGACAGCCTTGTTAAAAAAATCAATGCAATGGGCATGAAGTTCGGTCTCTGGGTTGAGCCGGAAATGGTAAATCCCTTAAGCACACTTTATCAGCTTCACCCCGACTGGTGCATCCATGCCGATGGCAGAATGAGAACTCTCAATCGTAATCAGCTTGTGCTTGACCTTTCAAAAGACGAAGTTGTAGATTATCTTATCGAAACATTTACAGGCGTTTTATCTTCAGCAAACATTGAGTACATAAAATGGGACTGCAACCGTAACATGACCGAAACTGCAAACCAAATGCAGATGCACAAATATGTGCTTGGTCTTTACAGATTGCTTGACACACTCACATCACGGTTCCCCAACGTTCTGTTTGAGGGATGTAGTGGCGGCGGTGGACGTTTTGACCCAGGAATGCTCTATTATATGCCGCAGACCTGGACAAGCGACATGGCACATCCCATTCCCCGTCTTACAATCCAGACAGGCACATCCTTTGTTTATCCGCCCATTGCAATGACAGGTCATATCTGCTCAATTGAAGTTGGTCAGGATAAATTCAACAAATATATGGATACTTGTGCTATGGTTGCAATGGCTACCTGCTTCGGTTTTGAGCTTGACCTCAGCAAACTTTCGGAAGCAGAACGTAAACAGGCGGCAGAATATGTTGAATTTTACAGAGAAATCCGTCCTGTTGTTCAGTTTGGTGATTTCCACCGTCTTGAAAATCCTTTTGACGGCGAAAATGTTTCCTGGCAGTTTGTATCGCCCGACAAAAAACAGTCGGTTGCGTTCTTCTATCAGAGAGTAAGAATGCACAACGAAGAACGTCGTCATGTGAAACTCCACGGTCTTGACCCCATGACAAAATACGAATGTAACGGTCAGGTTTATTACGGCGAAGAACTGATGAACTTCGGCGTAAACGTAAAACTGGGCAGCTATCAGTATTATGCTCAGTCGATGGTATTTACAGCAGTTGAATAATTAAAATTTTAAATTTATACGCCGTACCGGCGACCTTTTATGGTCTGCAGTACGGCGTAATTTTTATTTAATATCTCTAAGCCCCATGTTTATTCCGTTTGCCACCACAGACGAAATTCCGCTTATAATATTGTCAATTTCTTTGGGAGTTACCATCATATCCGCCATATCACCCAGAGTGTGATGAATAAGGCGATAACGCTCGTCATCCTCAAGCTCGGACATTACGCCTGTGTAATCGCCTGCACCGAAC
>JAZNOL010000043.1:0-10062 GCA_045580815.1 Clostridia bacterium
ATCTAATTTTCTTAAAAATGATACCGAATATTTAACATCAAGACTCTGCAAATCTGTTGCACCTACAGTCAATGATAAAATTATCATCAACATAGCCAAAGTTATTATTTTTTTCATAATACCATCTCCTGTCAATATCAATTTTGTTAATCAAAACGTACAAAAACCGGCACGCATCTAATTTCAATAATTTATTTCTTCATATATCTCCTCAAATTTATCACCCATTAAATATTTAACACATATTTTATCTTTGAATATATCAACAGATAGTATTGCTGATTGCGGAACAGCGGTCTTTGAAAAATCTCGTTCTATTTCAATATAAATCTTTTTGTTATCAAACAAATCTGTAACTGTTAATTTATTATTTTCAAAAACTGCGACCATATTTGCATCTGAAAAAAGCAAATTGAAATACGTTTTTGATATTTGATTATTCTTTGTGTCGACAAAAAAGGTATAGTTACTATCAACCCCTGTGCTGTTGATAATCTTATATGTGGAATCTGACACTTTAATGATGGTAGGCTCTTTTTGATATGTTTGTCTTAACAGTTCATTCCCATCATCGGAATATAACACCAACTCGTATCCTAAATCAATATTATTGATAGTATACTTATCCTTGACTGCACATCCGGATATAATGAGTATTATACAAAAAATCACACACATAATAAGCCCACTTATCTTTGTAGAATTTAAAATCATCATTTTCGTCTCCTCTTATCACAGCTTCAGTTAATAAATTGAAATTCCAATTATGGCAAACAGGAACATATTTTTTATTCGTTTATTACATTTTCCGCAAATAAATCATCAATTTCGACGTTTATGTATAGTTGAGGTTTTAATATCCTTGCAGTTCCACTCATCTACATCTGCATTATATCACATCTGCATTTTTTTGTCAATTAAAGCAGAAACCATAAAATATACTTTTAAGACATATTCAGTTATAAAAAAGTCGTAATTTTCTATTGCATGTCTTAATATTTTATTATATAATAATATGCGGATAGAAAAAACAAGGAATGTATAAAGATGCAAAACACTAACAACAATCTCAAATATTATATTTCGGCAGTATCGTCAAACTGCGCGCTTAATCTCATAACAGGCTCGGTCGTCCAGACATTTCTTCTGGAATACGGTGTATCGCCCGAAAATGTAACATTTTATGTTTCGTCGATGCAGATTGTGCAGACGCTGACTATGCTTCTTATATCAAGATGGATAGAAAACATCAGAAGCATCATAAAAGCAAATGCAATTTCAATTGGTATGCAGTTTCTGCTTGCCGCTGTGCTTGCTTTTTTCTGCCATGCAAACAGCATTGATGCAGGCATAATGTACAAAGTTGTTTTTGCCGCAAGCATTATTGTAAACATTTTTTACGGTGCATACAGTGTTGTTGCATATAAACTGCCGTATCATATAATGGATATAAAAGATTACGGCAGAGTAACGAGTTTTTCCGGGATATTCATCGGTATAAGTGGTGCGTTATTTTCTGCATATCTGGCATATGCAACAGCAAGGTATGAGTATTTTGCATCAATGACATTGTTTTTTGCCGCAGGAGCAGCGCTGTTTCTTCTATCATTTGCTATCAGCATGCGATACAAAAAAGTTGATTTTAAAGAAGAAACTCACGAAAAAACAAATCTGCTTAAATACAAGCCGTTTTATCTGCTTATTGTCCCGAATCTCCTGCGTGGATTTACAAACGGAGTTGTCACTGTTGCCGCGGTAATAGGCAGTTATTTTAAAATTATCGATGCTTCGGGCGGCGGTACACTTTTGTTTTTATATCAGGCAGCGACAATACTGGGTTGTTTTATTTACTCGTTTTTTTCAAAGAAAAACAAGGATGCACAGGTTCTGCTTATATCAGGAATCTGTTTTGTGATACTTTTGCCGCTGCTTATTGCCGGAAATTCAAAAACCGTATTTTTTACAGTTTATTTTTTGCTTAACATTGTATGGAATTTTGTAAACTACGGTGTGCCTGTTGCTGTTACAAAAATGGTGGATTACCGATATATTGGACAGTATTCCGCATGGAGAATGCTTCTTCACACGCTGGGTACAGCTGTCGGCGGAGGGTGCGTGACATTTATGCTTGATGCTTTCGGCGGCATGGCAACGCTGATTTTTGCCGGACTTTGCCAGTTTTTATCTTCTGCCATGTATTATATATGTATCAAAAAATATTCGATAAACAGGGAGTGATTCTGTGAGTAATATTAAACACGATAATATTGATATTGCCATCGGGAACACGATTATTGACATTACCTTTGCGTGCGAAAACAGCGGTCCCTTTGACAAAGCGGATGCTTCACGGCATATGCATCTTTTTCATGAAATGCACTATATAAAACACGGAAACAGCTATATTGAAAACGATTTTAAAGAACAGTTCATTTTAAAATCCGAAGATATCTGCGTTATTCCTGCCGGGGTTTATCATAGTGTTAAGGTTATGAATTGTCCTCTTGAACGCACCTGCGTATTCTTTGATATTTCTAAAAAGGATGACATCAATTTCGACACTTACTCCTGTCTTTCTACAGTATTTTCGGGCAACAAAATTAAAGTATTGTCAAATACTTTGCCGTATTTTGAGCAAATAAACAGCATATTTTTTGAAAGTAAAAAAATTGATTCTGTTACAAAACAGAAGCTTAGAAATTTGTTTTCGCTTATATTCATTGACTTTTATGAAAAAAACAGAGAAGTTTATACCGACAAAGCGAACGAAAATCTCAAATACACAGGCGAAGTGAGACTTAAAATTGAGGAGTTTTTCTACAACTCTCCTATTGACTTCATGAGACTTGAAAATCTTGCCAACAAACTTCATCTCAGCACACGACAGACCGACAGACTGCTGAAAAAATACACCGGAAGTTGTTTCCGGGATATTGTAGCAGGAATTAAAATGGAAAAAGCCAAAGAACTTATAAGCACCGTTGATATATCTCTTAAATCCATTGCATCACAATTGGGTTACAGCTCATACGCCGGATTCTGCAACTGTTTTAAAAAGGTGGAGGGGATAACTCCGGATCAATATAGACAGAGTCAGAAAAAAATTAAGATTGATAAAAGGCTGTAGCAAAATGAATTTCATTTTGCTACAGCTCTTAAATTTAGTTGATTTTTTCAAATTTAATCTCTTTAATAAATGCACCGATTTCGTCTGTTTTTGTAACAGACTGCATATGCAGATAACAAAGTCCGCTCGGATGCGTACCGTCAAGGCGCTTTTCAAGATACAAATAATCTCCTGACGATATTGAAACGGTGCCTTTTTCACAGTCAAATTCAAACACAAAATCAGCAAACACCTGCCCGTCTGTATGCATATCAGGACGCAAAACAATGCTGAAATCAGCATAATACTGCACCGTATCATCTGACGGATTCATCCAGTAATCAAGCAGAGAAACACGCAACCCGTTGCTGTTTTCGGGCATATATGCCGAAATTGTAACCTTGCCTTTCTTTGCAATCGGGAAGTTCCACACAGCGCCGCAAATCGGCGAAACGAGACGACTGTCGGGATTTGATGCAATATGCAACGCTTCTTTGCCGTTATCCTCGGGACTTGGCAATAGCATTGCACCTGTAATTCTGTTGTAAGCACAGTGACCTGTATAAGAAAGTGCAGTTTCGGGGCTTCCCCTAAATCCGCCTAAAATACTTTTTACATAACTTTGTGCAGAAAGATTTTCAAGACCGCAAATAAAATCTTCTTTTCTTGTTGTTTCATAAAGCCAGTTTAAATCGAAAATAACAATTCTGCTTGAAACTCTGTTTTGCCCGTAAACAACAAGCATTTTATTCATAGGAAGCTGAAGTGCTTCAAACTGATGAACGCTTTTGTCACGGGTTTCTTTAATTCCGCCGTTTGCACGGAAGTCAACCGCATGGCGAATGGAGTTGAGTGCAATTTCTCGGTATCCGCCCCATGTTTTGCCGTCGTCACTGCTTATTGCGCAATGGTTGGCATCACGGTTTGTAAACACATCCTCCCATATTCCGTCAGCATCGGCAAGCTCGGGCAACAGTTTTGTATTGCACCAGAAAAACAAAATTCTGCCGTCATCAAGTTTTTTCAGATACGGCATTGTTCCCGTTGAATGGAAAATGCTCGGTTCAAATTCTGACCATGTATATCCGCCGTCTTTTGATGTGGCTGTATAGTGAAAATCTGTTGCGGTGCGTGTCATCATAAGCAATGTGCCGTCAGAAAGTTCTTCAATTGTGTTTTCGCGGTTATTCTGTTGCCAACGATAGCCCTTGTGTGGCCATTTCTTTTCCATATAAGGAACGGCAGGTAACGCAATTTTTGACCAGTTTTTGCCGTCATCGGAAATAAGCAACAGCGGATAATAGCAAGTCTCGTGCTCCTTGGGACGGTTTTCGTGCGCAACCACAATTATGCGGTTTTGGGATGTCATTACAAAAGGCAAACGGAAATCAGTCATAAAATCGTCTGCATCAAAAATCTTTATTTTTTCGGGTGATGTATCATCGTGAGAAGTGCCGCTAAATACAAATGTGCCTTCACCCGAAATATATCTAACATTCATGTATTTATCAAGAAACGGCACATAAGTACCTGACCCGAGTGTATTTTTATCGGTGATAATATATTTTTTCCACGAAAGTCCGCCGTCGGCAGATTCAATATAACATTTTTCGCAGGCGGTGTCAAAGACGTTCTTTTTATTATAATTGCCGTAAAAACGGATATTCCCGTCCCGTGTAACACAAAGACCATGCCACGCATCTTCATCGGGAACAGCAACAACGGTAGGTTTATAAATATCATTAAGCTGACGTTTGTCGTTATCGGTGAGTTTTTCTTCAATCTTTTTTATATAAGAATACATAATTTTCTCCTTTAAAAAGAAGCGTTTATATCTTCGGCGTATCTTACAGTTTCCATAGCATCTTTTGCATATTTGTCCGCACCGATTGCATCGGCATAATCCTGCGTTAAAACAGCACCGCCTACAACAACCTTGCACCAGGGTGCAACCTTGCGAAGCTGTTTTATTGTTTCCTCCATAGCCGGAACAGTTGTGGTCATAAGTGCACTTAGTCCCACAAGAGGGGCGTGGGTTTTAACAACCTCGGTTGCAATAACCTCCGGCGGAACATCCTTGCCTAAATCACAAACATCAAAACCGTAGTTCTCAAGAAGAAGTTTCACAATGTTTTTGCCAATGTCGTGAATATCGCCGTGTACTGTTGCAATAACAAACCGGCATTTTGGTGCCATGTCGGATTTGCCTGTTGACATATGCTGTTTTATCTGCTCAAAAGCACTTTTTGCCGCTTCGGCACTCATCAATAACTGGGGAAGATAAACGGTTTTTTCTTCAAAACCTTTACCCACGGTGTCAAGTGCCGGAATAACCTCATTTTTTACAATATCAAGAGGCTCGGTGGTTTTAAGAAGCTCTTTTGTTATTTCCCCGGCACGGTCTTTTAACCCTTTAGCAATAGCTTTCTGAAGCTCCGAGGCGTATTTTTCTTCTGCATTTCCGGCAGAAACCGGTGCATCTGAAACATTAGCCGCCTGTGGAAGCGTGGATGCAAATTCAATATAATCTCCGCAGTTTTCGTCCAAAGCATGAAGTGCACGGTAAGAATAATATGTTTTGAGCATATCTGCCGAATAAGGGTTCATAATAGCAGCAGAAAGTCCCTTTTCGAGTGCAGAAGCAAAAAATGCACTGTTTACGGCATCACGTGCAGGAAGTCCGAAAGAAACATTGGAGATTCCGAGCGAGGTGTGACAGCCAAGCTCATTTTTGATTATGTTAAGAGCTTTTAGGGTTGTTTCAGCGGCTTTCGGATCGGCACTGATTGACATTGCAAGAGTGTCAAAAATCAGGTCTTTTTTGTCAATTCCGTATTCTGCGGCAGTTTTTATAATTTTTTTAGCAATTTCAACTCTGCCCTCGGCAGTTTCGGGAATGCCGTTTTCATCAAGGGTAAGAGCAACCACAAGACCGCCGTATTTATGAGCAAGGGGGAATACTGCCGCCATGCTTTCTTTTTTACCGTTTACAGAGTTAATCATGGCTTTGCCGTTGTAACGGCGAAGTGCTGTTTCCATAGCCTTTGCATCGGCTGTGTCAATCTGCAATGGCAGATTGATTACCGCCTGAAGCTCGCAGACTGCTGTTTTCAGCATGGCTTCCTCGTTGATTTCGGGCAATCCCACATTCACATCAAGAATGTGAACTTTTTTCTCTTGCTGGTTAATTCCTTCGCGGAGAATGTAATCTATATCATTTTCTTTAAGTGCCTGTTTAAACCGTTTTTTGCCGGTGGGGTTTATTCTCTCACCGATTAAAACAGGGTTTTTATCAAAATAAACTGCGTGGGTATAAGAAGAAACGCAGGTTAAGTTTTTGTCGGATAAAATAACGGGTCTTGCGTTTGCTGTTTTTTCGGCAACTGCTTTTATGTAGTCGGGAGTTGTTCCGCAACAGCCGCCTGCAATACGAACACCTTTGTTAATAAGCTCAGTCACGTCATCAGAAAATTCTTCAGGCAGAACATCATAAACAGTTTTGCCGTCAATGCTTTTCGGAAGCCCTGCATTGGGTTTTAAAATAACAGGTACAGATGCAACCGAAAGAAGTCGCTCAACAACATTTTTAAGCTGTTTCGGACCGAGAGAACAGTTTACGCCGATAGCATCAGCGTGCATACCCTCCAGCATTGCACACATCGCTTCAGGCGATGCACCGGTCATCAGCTTGCCGTCTTCACCGTATGCGTTTGAAACAAAAACGGGCAGATTGCTGTTTTCTTTTGCTGCCAGAAGTGCCGCTTTTGTTTCATAGCTGTCGTTCATTGTTTCAATAAAAATCAGGTCAACGCCGTATTTAACGCCAAGTTTGATAGTTTTAGCAAACACACTTACAGCATCTTCAAAATCAAAATCACCGTAAGGCTTTAAAAGTCTGCCGGTAGGACCAATGTCAAGAGCAACAAATTTTTCTTGTGGCGTATTTGATGCATCTCTTGCAGCATTTGCGTTTTGAATAGCGGCTTTAATTATTGCATCAAGCTCGCTGTCATCAAATTTAAGACTGTTTGCACCGAAAGTGTTTGTGTTAACAACATTACTGCCGGCATCAAAATAGTCCTTGTGGATTTTTGTTATAACATCGGGATGAGAAATATTCCATTTTTCGGGAAATTCCCCCGGAAGCAGTCCGTTTTCCTGCAAAAGCGTACCCATTCCGCCGTCAAGATAAATAATATTTTCTTTAAGATAAGTTAAAATACCCATTTTTAATTACTCCTGAATTAATTATGATTAGCGATAATTTTTTTAAGCAATCTGTTGATTTGTATTTGCACGAAGCCTTCCCCCTGGTGGGGAAGGTGGCAACCGCAGGTTGTCGGATGAGGGGGTTTCGCGGCGGCAAAATGACTGCAAAATTCTAAAGCTTGTGTTAACATGCCTCTAACAGAGGCATCCCCTCATCAGCCACACGTTCGTGTGACAGCTTCTCCACCAAGGAGAAGCCTTGGGTTTGTGTCATCTTAATGGCTTGGTAGCCTGAGAAACAAAGTGATAAAATTAATCACATTTTTTTGAAAAGGCAGTCTGTTTTATTGCAGCTGCCGCAATTTTTTGTGCCGGTTTTACAGATTTTGCGTGAAATTCCGGCTATTGCCGTAACAGATTTTGAGGGCGACATCAAAAGACTTTCGTTAAGTGAAAGCCCGATTTTCCGGTGGCAGTCGAGCACACGGAAGATTTCTTTCTGAAACGAAAGGGGAAAATCGCCGTATCCGGGGCTGAAACGGTGTTGCAAAAACAGCCCGTCAGGCTGTATGGTGGTCTGAATATCATCGCAAAAAGCATTGCACAGGCTTTCAATACGCTCTGCACCGAGTGCCTGAAAAAACAATGCTTTTGATGGAGAAATTCGTCCATATTTTGCAATAAGACGGTCAATTTCAATACCAATTGTTGCACCAAAAACAAGTGCACAGTCACAGCCTGCCAGTTTTCTTGAAAGAAGGCTGCTTTTTTCGCTGGCAAATGTAAACCGGACTTCGTTACCGTCGGTTTTTATAGGAAATATTCCGTAGCAGACCTTGTATGACAAAAGGCTGTCACATTCTTTTATACATTCTTCAATAAGAGGCAAAAATTCGTCCTTTTTATCTTTGCACCCGGCATAACGCAGAATTTCGTCTGTGTCAAACCGGGGAGCAGGATAAGTTTTTATAAATACTGTGTTGCTTGTCATTTTCCAAGCATGTCCGAAAGGTTGCTCTGTATTTTCATTGCCACATCAGGCTTGTTCATTGAATAAACATGAACGTTTGTGACATTGTTTGCAAAAAGGTCGATAATCTGGTCGGTTGCATAAGCAATACCGGCTTGCTTCATTGCATCCGGGTCGCTGCCGAATTTGTCCACCAGGCTTTTAAATCTCTGGGGCATAAACGAGCCCGAAAGCTTCATTGCACGCTCGACCTGGTTTGCGTTTGTTATGGGCATAATACCCGCAACAACAGGAACGGTGATGCCGGCTTCTCTTATTTTATATAAAAAATTGTATAAAAGATTGTTATCAAAAAACATCTGCGTAGTTAAAAAATCGCAACCGGCGTCAACCTTTTCTTTAAGATGTTTTATGTCATCTTTCTGGTTACAGCTTTCGGGGTGAACCTCGGGATAACATGCACCGCCTATGCAAAAATCGTTTCCGCTTTCTTTAAGCTCACGCACAAGGTCAATTGCGTTGCGGTAATCCCATTTGCTGCGGTCTTCATTTTCCATGCCGGGCATAAGGTCGCCACGCAAAGCCATAACGTTGCATATTCCGCTGTTTTTAATATCTTCAATACGTGATTTTACGGTTTCTTTTGTGGAAGAAACACATGTTAAGTGCGCAAGGGTGGAAACACCGTACAGCTCTTTGATATTTTTGGCAATATCAAGAGTGTATCGGCTTGTGCCGCCGCCTGCACCGTATGTAACGCTCATAAACGAGGGCTTTAATTTTGCAATCTCCTCGGTGGCTGTTTTCACGCTTGAAAAGGCACTGTCTGTTTTTGGCGGAAACACCTCAAAAGACAGAGATAATTTTTCGTTATTAAGAATAGAATTAAGCTTCATTTATATCACACTTCCCATAAAAGTTTCAAAAAAATCTTACAACATTTATATTATACACCCAAAGACAAAAGATGTCAATAAAAGTTGTAATATTTTTATATAGTCCATTAAAATATTATCATCAAACGAAAAGAGTGTGGGAATTTCCACACTCTTTTGAATATGTAAGTTATCTTTATTTAAGGTTTTCAACCATTCTTACTGCAATGATTAATGCCTGTTCTCTTGTTGCGTTTGCGTAGCCGTTAGCTTCATCGGCGCTTGTTACATTCTTCGGTGCGAATTTGTTGTTGCCGACACCGTTGATAATGCCGTTTGCTACCATAAAGTAAACGCTGTCCTTTGCCCAATCCGAAATGTCTGCATCGTCTGCGAAAAGTGCAGGCTTTTCATAAGGCAAGGTAAACTGACTGTCTGTTGCAAGCGTCCAGCCTGAAAGAGATACTTTTTTGAATACACGAGTCAGCATAGCCGCAGCCTGTTCTCTGTTTAATAGTGCATTCGGATCAAAGGTTGTTGCACTTGTTCCGTTTACTGCTCCGATATTATATGCCTTTAATACTTCAACATCATTTGTATCTGTAAACGGATTGATTACTGCCGGAATAGCTTCACCGTTTGCAAGTGCTTCATAAACCTTAACCGCAACTGCCGCAAATTCAGCTCTTGTGATGTCGGCTGTTAAATCAGCACCCTCTAATGTTTCGGGGATAAGACCAAGCTCGTCGGCTCTCGCAAGTTCTGCGGTTGCCCATTCAGAAGCATTACCCCAAGCAGGAGCACCAAATTGAATTACATTAGACCAATCGGATGACACTATAAGAGCACCATTTCCATCGTGGTATTCATAGCGTGTGCGAAGCTGAACATAAGTGTCTTCT
>JAZNOL010000044.1:0-37764 GCA_045580815.1 Clostridia bacterium
ATACGGTAGGAGTATTAACTCAATACAGACCATTAGAGTTAAACTCTTATATCGGAAATGGACAACCTTGGGACTTAGACCGAATGAACGGTGGTGTATACATTTTGCCTCCATACACCGGAAGTTCGGCATCTTGGTATAAAGGAACAGCTAATGCCATATATCAAAATATTAACTTTATCGAGCAGTATGACCCAGAATATGTACTTGTTTTGTCCGGCGACCATGTTTATAAAATGGATTATGCAAAAATGCTTGAATATCATAAAGAAAAGGATTCTGACTGTACAATAGCCGTTATTGACGTGCCGCTTGAAGAGGCAAGCCGTTTCGGCATACTCAATACAAACGATGACCTTTCTATATATGAGTTTGAAGAAAAACCCGAAAAACCCAAAAGTACAAAAGCATCAATGGGTATTTATATCTTCAAATGGGAAGTTCTTAAAAAATATCTTATAGAGGACAACGATGACCCGGCTTCATCAAACGATTTCGGCAAAAATATTCTGCCTAAAATGCTTGATGCCGGCAAAAAAATGTATGCGTATCCTTTCAAAGGCTACTGGAAAGACGTTGGTACAATCGACAGTCTGTGGCAGGCTAACATGGATCTTCTCAGCGACGACAGCATGAATGGTGACGACAGCTGGAAAATCTATTCACGAAGCATGGAAAAACCGCCGCACTTTGTAGGCGAAAATGCTAAACTTAACAACTCCATTGTGGGTGAAGGTTGCGAAATTCACGGCACTGTTGAAAATTCTGTGCTGTTCCAGGGAGTTGTTGTTGAAGAAGGTGCCTGCGTAAAAGATTCTATCATAATGGCAGAAACTGTTGTAGGCAAAAATTCAACAGTTAATTATTCAATAATTGACGAACAGGTAAATATCGGTGAAAACTGCACCGTTGGCGCAGATAAAGAAACTGCGGACGGCATTGCGGTTATTGCCAGAGGCGTAAATGTTAAAAATTCATCAGCCGTTGCAAGCGGTGCGATGATAGATGCGGATGTCTGAGGGGGTAAAACAAATGAGTGCATTAGGAATAATTTTTTCGGACGTTCATTCATGGAACGTAGCAGAAATAACGGCAAACAGAACAATTGCGTCAATCCCCTTCGGAGGACGTTACCGCCTTGTTGACTTTCTTTTGTCAAACATGGTAAACTCAGGTATCTACAAAGTAGGTCTTGTTACAAAATCAAACTATCAGTCGCTTATCGACCATATTGGTTCGGGTAAAGACTGGGATTTGTCACGAAAGAACGGTGGCATCGTGGTTCTTCCGCCTTACGGCACAGGCAACAGCGCCGGTCCGTACAGAGGCAGACTTGATGCGTTAAAACGTACAAAAAGCTTTATTGAGTCATCCGGTCACGAGCACGTTGTGCTGGCAGACTGTGATATTGTGGCAAATATAGATTACAGCGAGGTTATCCGCAAGCACATCAAAACCGGTGCGGATATAACTGCCGTTTATTCGGTTAAAGACCTTACTGCATCCCAGGCACACAGATCAATTATTTATAACAAAATGGACGAATCCGGCAGAATAACTGATATGCTTCTTTATCCTGAAGAAGCAGGCAAAATGCCGGTTGCGCTCAATGTGTGGGTTATGTCAAAAGAGCGTCTGTTGTATCTTATTTCGGATGCCTCCGCACACGGACTTAACCATTTCAGCAAAAATATTCTTCTTGACAATGTTTCAAGAATGAAAATTGTAGGCTATGAACATAAAGGATATTCCGCACACATAGAATCAATTACCGGTTATATGGAAGCAAATATGGACATGATTAACCGTGAAAACAGAATGGCACTTTTCGGCATCGAAGGTCAGCCGATTCATACAAAGGTGCGTGACTCTGCACCGGCAAAATATTCTGCCGATGCGGTTGTTAAAAACTCCTTTATTGCGGACGGATGCGTTATTGAGGGAACTGTTGAAAACAGCATTCTGTTCCGTGGTGTTAAGGTTGCAAAAGGTGCTGTTGTTAAAAACAGCATTCTTATGCAGGATACTCTTGTTGAAAGCGGTGCATCGCTTTCGTGGATAATCTGCGACAAAAACGTTATCATCCGTGATAACCGTGTGCTTTCGGCAGATAAGAGCTATCCGTTCTATATAGCAAAATCAAAGATGATTTAAAAACCCGGCGCGGGATGTTATTCCGCGCCGCTTTCGGTTGAATATAAAACAGTTAAATTTTCACATGGAGGACACATATGAAACGAAAAATACTTTTTGCGGCAAGCGAGGGCAATCCGTATATAGCAACAGGTGGACTGGGCGATGTTATCGGTGCACTTCCTCAGGCAATAAAAAAAGAGGACGGCTCTGATGTACGTGTTGTAATGCCGTATTATTCCGCTATAAAAGCCAAATTTGAGCCTGAACTTGAATACCTTGGCAATATGAACATAAACCTTTCGTGGAGAAGCCAGTATTGCGGCATTTTTAAAGGCAAAAAGAACGGCATCACCTTTTATTTTATAGATAATGAATATTATTTTGACCGCCGTCCCTGCTACGGTCATTTTGATGATGGAGAGCGTTTTGCATTTTTTAGCAAAGCGGTTATTGATTTGATGGGATTTCTTGACTTTTTCCCGGATGTTGTTCATTGTCACGACTGGCAGACTGCACTTGTGCCTGTTTACCTGCGTACCCTTTACAGTGGCGATGAAAGATATTCAAAATTAAAAATCGTGTTCACAATCCACAACATTGAATATCAGGGCAAATTTGATATGGCAATTTTAAGTGACCTGTTCGGTCTGGGCGGTGCAGAACACAATCTTGTTGAATACGACGGTTGCATAAACCTGATGAAAGGTGCAATCGAGTGTGCTGATATTGTTTCAACAGTAAGCCCCAGCTATGCCTGCGAAATATTCGACCCGTTCTATTCACACGGTCTTACACCCATAATTCAGCGAAACTGTGACAAAATAACTGGAATATTGAACGGAATTGACATAAATTTCTACAATCCCGATATTGACAAAGCGCTGTTTAAAACGTATAATAGTAATAGTATAGCAGGCAAATACGAAAACAAAAAGAAAATGCAGGAAATGCTTGGTCTTTCGGTTAACGTAAACACACCGGTTATTGCTGTGATTTCAAGACTTGTAAGTCACAAGGGTATTGACATTATTGCCGCCGCAACAGAAGAAATTCTGTGTCGCGACGTGCAGTTTGTTGTGCTTGGCAAAGGTGATGAACACTACGAAAATTATTTCAGAAGTGTTGAAGACCGTTATAAGGGCAAAATGGTTGCATATATTGACTACAACCCCGATGTGGCACGCAAAATTTATGCCGGTGCCGATATATTCCTGATGCCGTCAAAAAGTGAGCCTTGCGGTCTTGCACAGATGATTGCTTCCCGCTACGGCACAGTGCCGATAGTTCGTGAAACAGGCGGTTTGAAAGATTCAATCCACGATTGCACATTGGGCGAAGGCAACGGATTTACATTTGTCGACTATACTGCTCACAATGTTATGAATGCGGTAAACAGAGCTCTTAGCGTTTACTATAACAAAAAAGACTGGGAAAAGCTTGTAAAAGCTGTTATGGAAGTAGATTTCAGCTGGGATGTTTCGGCAAAAAAATATGTTGAAATGTACAGCCGTCTGGGCTGATGACCGCTTAATTGAAAGGATTGAAACAATAAATGGCAAAAACCTACACCAAAGAAGAACTTATGAATCAGATTGAGGGCAAACTGGCAAGATATTACGGTCTGTCACCTCAAGAAGCAACAAAAGAACATATTTTCAAGGCTGTTGCGGTTACAATAAGAGACCTGCTCCGCCAGAAACGTACAGCATTTTCCAAAAAAGCAAGCAAAAACCAGGCAAAACGTGTGTATTACCTTTGCATGGAGTTCCTTGTTGGTTCTTCAATGAAAAACAACATATACAATTTAGGACTTGAAAAAGTTATGGGCGAAATCTGTGCCGAATACGGCATGGAGCTCACCCAGCTTTATGATATGGATCCCGATCCGGGTCTTGGCAATGGTGGCCTGGGCAGACTTGCATCCTGCTTTATGGATTCCCTTGCAACAATGGATTACCCTGCAATGGGTTATTCAATCTGCTACGAATACGGTCTGTTTAAACAGAAAATTGTTGACGGCTGGCAGATTGAGCTTCCCGACGAATGGCTTCCTAACGGTGACGTGTGGCTTGTTCCCCGTACCGATGATACCGTAAAAGTTTATTTTGACGGTCAGATAGAAGAAAAATGGGAAGACGGCGGACTTAAAGTTTATCACTACAATAAAAACGAGGTTAATGCTGTTCCTTACGATATGATGATTTCAGGTAAAGACAGCGAGGCTGTAAGCGTGCTTCGTCTTTACCGTGCAGAAAACCCTCAAAGTTTTGACATGAAACTGTTTTCACAGGGCGAATATGCAAAAGCAATGGAAGCAACCGCCAACATTGAAGCAATTTCAAAAGTTCTTTATCCGGCGGACGATAACCACGAGGGTAAATCTTTGCGTCTGCGTCAGCAGTATTTTATGGTTTCTGCCGCATTGCAGGATATTATCAAACGTCATTTCAGAACATACGATACTCTCGATAATTTCCACGAAAAAACAGCAATTCATATAAACGATACACACCCTGTTCTGGCAATCCCCGAGCTTATGCGTATCCTTATGGACGAATATGGCTACGATTGGGACAGAGCATGGCATATCGTTACAAACACAATGGCTTACACAAACCATACTGTTATGGCAGAAGCACTTGAAACATGGAATGAAGACCTTATTCAGCGTAAACTCCCGAGAATTTATTCAATCATCAAAGAAATCAACGAGCGTTTCTGTAAAGTTCTTTGGGAAAAATTCCCGGGTGACTGGCAGAAAGCCGAGCGCATGGCTATTATGTCACAGCACAGAATCCGCATGGCAAACCTTGCTATTGTGGGTGGTCACAAGGTTAACGGCGTTGCAAAAATCCATTCGGATATTCTTAAAGATAAAATCTTCAACGATTTTTATCAGCTTGAACCCGATAAATTTACAAACGTTACAAACGGTATTACTTTCCGTCGCTGGCTGTGCCAGAGCAACCCGCACCTGACAAAGCTTATCTGCGAATGTATCGGCGATAAATTTATCAAAAATCCGTCCGAGCTTATAAATTTTGCAAAATTTGCAGATGATAAAACCGTACTGAAACAGCTTGAAGTTATAAAAAGCCAGAATAAACGTGTGTTTGCAGACTATGCACTTAAAAATTTCGGTGTAAGCCTTGACCCCAACACCGTGTTCAACACTCAGGCAAAACGTCTGCATGAGTATAAACGCCAGCTTCTTAATGCTCTGCGTATAATTGGTCTTTATCTTATGCTTAAAGACAATCCCGACCTTGACATAACACCGCAGACATTTATTTTTGCGGCAAAGGCGGCACCCAGCTATTACATGGCAAAACGTGTAATCAGCCTTATTTGGAACTTAGGTAAGGAAATTGAAAAAGACCCGAAAATCAGCAAAAAAATTAAAATCTTTTTTGTTGAAAACTATTCAGTTTCACTTGCAGAAATGATTATGCCCGCCAGCGAAATAAGCCAGCAGATTTCTCTTGCCGGCAAAGAAGCCAGCGGCACAGGCAACATGAAGCTCATGATAAACGGTGCAATCACTCTCGGTACACTTGACGGTGCAAACGTTGAAATTAAAAACGAAGTCGGTGACGACAACATCTTTATTTTCGGTATGAACGAAACCGAGGTTGATAAACTGTGGAATCAGGGCTACAACGCACATGAATTTTATCAGCAGAATGAACATCTGCACCGCATTGTTGACAGTCTTGTTACAGGCTTTAACGGTCACTCGTTTACTGATATTCACGATTATCTGATAAACGGCTCACCGGTTTCCGACCCGTATATGTGTCTTGCAGATTTCGGCGAATACTGCCGTGTTCATGAAATTGCGGACAAAACATATCTTGACCGTAATAAATGGAACAAAATGTCTCTTATTAACATTGCAAGTGCCGGTGCGTTTGCTTCTGACAGAAGCATCAAAGACTACGCAGAGAACATCTGGAACTTAAAATCACTTAAAAAATAAAAAAAACAGGATGAATTTGTTTATGACAATGAAAAACAAGGGTAGCAATGCTTTTTGTACTGCCGACAGCGAAAAAATTAAATTTGATTCTTTTACAGACAGAGTGCCGCCTCATGCGGCACCGTCCGGCAGCGAATTTGCTTTTACGACGCGGGTGCTTCGCAGATATGCGGCAAACGTACGGCTTGTTATAAACAAAGACGGGGAAACGGCGCAGCATATCCCCATGAATTGGAGCTTTTTTGAAGGCGGTTACGATTTCGTAACCGCCACCTTGCGTCTTGATACAGGTCTTTACTGGTATCATTTTGAAAATGACAACGAAGAATTTTTTCGTGAAAACGGTGGCAGTTGGCAGATAACCGTTTACGATAAAGATTTTACAACTCCCGACTGGATAAAAGGCGGAATTATCTACCACATTTTTGTTGACCGTTTCTTTAAAGGCAAAGAAATAAAACCCAAGGATTATGCTTTTATGCATACAGATAAATCGGACGAGCCTTTTTATAAACCGGACGAAAACGGCATTGTAAAAAACACCGACTTTTTCGGGGGAAACCTTGACGGCATCATAAAAAAACTGCCGTATATAAAATCTCTTGGTGTTACGGCAATTTATTTAAGCCCGGTTTTCGAGGCAGAATCAAACCATAAATACGACACGGGCAATTATGAAAATATCGACCCAATGTTCGGCAACGAAAAGGATTTTAAAACTCTTTGCTCAAAAGCCTCAAAACTTGGAATACGCATTATCTGTGACGGTGTGTTTAACCATACCGGTGCAGACAGCATTTATTTTAACAAATATGGCAGATACGACAGTGTAGGAGCATACAATTCGCCCGATTCACCCTATTACAGCTGGTACAATTTTCAGCAATATCCTGATGAATACAGCTGTTGGTGGGGCATAAAAATTCTGCCGGCAACAAACAAAGAAAACGAAGAATTTGTAAACTATATTACCGGTGAAACCGGTATAGTGCGAAAATGGATAAAAAACGGTGCATCATCATGGCGGCTTGACGTTGCAGATGAGCTTAACGACAAAATGCTTGACGGTATCCGTGCGGCGGCAAAAGCCGAAAACCCCGACAGTCTTATTATTGGCGAGGTGTGGGAGGATGCGTCAAACAAAATTGCTTACGGAAACCGCCGCCGTTATTTGCTGGGAAAACAGCTTGATTCGGTGATGAATTATCCGCTTAAAAATGCGATTATTGATTTCGTTAAAACCGGCAACGCCAAAAACTTAAACGATACAGTTCTTTCACAAAAAGAGAACTATCCGCCCCAGGTTGTAAACTGTCTTATGAACATCCTCGGCACTCACGATACTGAACGTATAATTACAGCCCTCGGCAGAGACCGTGACTTTTGCTCAAAAGACGATATGTCAGGATTTAAACTGACCGAAAACCAGCTTGAAACCGCAAAAAAACGTCTTTTTGCGGCGGCAGTTTTGCAGATGACTCTTCCCGGAGTGCCGTGCATTTATTACGGTGACGAGGCAGGTATGCAAGGCGGTGCAGACCCCTTTAACAGGGCGTATTTCCCTTGGGGTAACGAAGATAAGGACATTCTTGCGTTTTATAAAAAAATCACTTCACTTCGCCGCAGTATGCAGGTTTTTGAAAAGGGAGAATATATTCCGGCTTTGGCAACAAACGGAATACTCATTTTTAAGCGAACAGACAAAACCGGCAATGTTACCGTTGCGGTTAATGTATCGGATAAACCCTTTGAATTAAAATCAAAACTTCATGATGAAATTGAAAATAAAGAAATAACTGAAATAAAGGATTTTGCAATTTTTAAAAACTGCAAAAACACCTTTTATCCGGAGGAACAATGAACAAACGTGCCCAAAGAGTGCTTGAATACGACAAAATTTTAAATATCATATCCGGCATGGCAATGAGCGAGGACGCAAAAAAAGCCGTGGCGGAGCTTTTGCCGTCCGATGATTTTGACACGGTTGAGTATATGCAGAATCAGACGGCACAGGCTTCTTCCATGCTTGCAATGCACGGCGCGGCACCAATTTCGCCGCTTCGCAACATCGTGCCGGCACTCAAACGCACAGTACGCGGTGGCAGTATGTCTATGTCTGAGCTTCTTCAGACAGCTGCTGTTTTGCGTGTTTCACGACGTTTGTCAGCGTATATTGTAAAAACCGAAAAACTGCCGATTTTAACAGAAATGGCATCTTCAATTACAATCTGCAAAAGTCTTGAACAGCGAATAACCGATGCCATAATTTCCGAAACAGAGGTTGCAGACAACGCAAGCCCTCAGCTTGCGGTACTTCGAAGAAAAGCCGCACAGCTTGGTGACAAGGTCAGAGAAACCCTTTCTTCAATGCTTAAAACATATTCACCGTATCTGCAAGAGCCCATTGTCACAATGCGCGGAGACAGATATGTTCTGCCTGTGAAAACCGAGCACAAGGCGGCAGTTCCCGGTATTTTGCACGATTCATCATCAACCGGCTCAACGGTGTTTATTGAGCCGTCAGCTGTTGTTCAGGCAAACAATCAGCTTCGTGACGTTATGATTGCCCAGGAAAAAGAAATAGAAAAAATTGTTGAGGCTTTTTCGGCAGAGATTTCTGAAATTGCCAAAGAAGCCGAAATTAACTATAAAACAGTAATTGATTTTGATGTGCTTTTTGCAAAAGCACAGTTTGCCAACGCATATAAATGTGTTCAGCCGGTTTTAAACCGTGACGGCATTTTAGAAATCAAAAAAGCACGACATCCGCTCATAGATAAAAAATCTGTTGTACCGATTGATATTTATCTGGGACGGGATTTTGACACCCTTGTTATAACAGGACCCAACACCGGCGGTAAAACCGTAACCTTAAAAACCACAGGGCTTTTTGCCCTCATGTGCCAGAGCGGACTTCATCTGCCGGCAGATTTAGGCACGCATATGCCTGTTTATGAAGATGTTTTTGCCGATATCGGCGACGAGCAGAGTATTGAGCAAAGCCTGAGTACATTCTCGTCTCACATGACAAATACTGTGGATATTTTAAATAATGTCCGTCCCGGTACGTTAGCACTTTTTGACGAGCTTGGTGCCGGCACAGACCCCGAAGAGGGTGCGGCACTGGCAATAGAAATTCTGGAATTTATGCGTGCCTGCGGTGCAAAAACCGCCGCAACCACCCATTACAGCGAGCTTAAAGTCTATGCACTTTCAACAGACAGAGTTGAAAATGCTTCCTGTGAGTTTGACGTTGCAACTCTTCGCCCTACATATCGTCTGCTTATTGGTGTTCCGGGCAAAAGTAATGCTTTTGCAATTTCAAAACGTCTGGGACTTTACGATACAATTTTAGAAAAAGCGCAAAACCGTATGACTGCTGAAAGTGTACGGTTTGAAGATGTTATTGCACAGCTTCAGCAAAAACGTGAGCAGGCAACACTTGCCAACGAAGAGGCACAGAAAGCACTTGCTCATGCAAACAGACTTTTAGAGCAGAACAAGAAAACCCAAAGCGAAATCAATGCAAAAAAAGCAAAAATTTTAGACGATGCCCGCATTGCGGCAAGAGATATTATCGACTCGGCAAAAGACGAAACCAACGAGGTTTTAAAACAGATACGCAAAATATCTGCACAGGCGACAGCGAATCAGCTTAAAGATGCCGAAAATCTCAAACAAAAGCTTAACGAGCAGGATTCCAAACTTGCGGACAAGCAGAAAAAAGAAAAACGCACAAGCAAGACCCGTCCGGGAGATATACGTGTGGGCATGACTGTTGAAATTCTTTCAATGGCTGACCGCGGCACGGTGCTTACTTTGCCCGACAAAAACGGAGATTTCAATGTCAGCATCGGTATTATAAAAATGAAAACAAACATCCGTGATGTTATTCCGCTTAAAGATGATACACACAAAAAAGCCGGGGAAAAAATTATTTCTTCGCGGCGAAGCATCGAAAGCAAGAGTCTTACCATCAAAAACGAGCTTGACCTGCGTGGTCAGATGGCTATGGAAGCGATTATGGAGCTTGATAAATTTATTGACGATGCGGTCTTGGCATCACTACCGAGAGTTTCGGTTATTCACGGAAAAGGCACAGGTGCACTAAAAAACGCCGTGCACGATTTTTTAAGAAGTCACAGGCTTGTTAAAAGCTACCGTCTGGGCGGACTTGGTGAGGGCGATACAGGCGTAACGATAATTGAGTTTAAATAAGGAGAAAATTATGCAGGATTTAATTTTAATAAAACTTGGCGAGCTTATTTTAAAAGGCAACAACCGCAACCGTTTTGAAGACAGGCTGATGGTCAATATCAAACATGCCCTTTCAAAAACAGGCAGTTACCGCATAGAAAAAGCACAGGGCACAATGTATGTGACACCCCGTGATGATTCGCCTATTGGTCCGGCTGTTGAGAAAATAAGAAAAGTTTTCGGTATAACAAAAATTTCGCCGGCGTATGCATGTGAAAAAAATATGCCTTCCATTTATGCAGGAATTTTAGAAAAAATGTCAGATAACCTTAAAAACGCAAAAACCTTTAAGGTTGAATCAAAACGTTCTGATAAAGCCTTTGAACTGAAATCCCCTGAAATTTCAGCACAAACCGGTGGATTTATCTTGCAGAATTTCAGCAATCTTAAAGTTGATGTTAAAAATCCCGATATTACCGTAAACGTTGATATCCGTGAAGAATATGCGTATATTTACTGCGAAAAAATTCCCGGTGCAGGAGGCATTCCCACAGGCATGAGCGGCAAGGGTGCTCTGCTTCTTTCAGGCGGCATTGACTCTCCCGTTGCCGGCTGGCTTATGGCAAAAAGAGGTATTACCCTTGAAGCCATAAACTTTTTCAGCTATCCTTACACCTCACAGCGCGCGAAAGAAAAAGTGCTTTCTCTTGCCGACACTTTGCAGGATTATGCAGGCAAAATTCCGGTACATATTGTGCCGTTTACCGATATTCAGCTTCAGATTAAAGACAAATGCCCAAGCGACCTTCTCACAATTATTATGCGCAGATTTATGAACAGAATTTCGGAAAAAATTGCGAAAAACACAGGTTGCGGCGTGCTTATTACCGGCGAAAGTCTTGCTCAGGTGGCAAGCCAGACAATGCAGAGTATGGTTGTTACAAGCGAGGTTTTAACGATGCCGGTGCTTCGTCCTGTGGTTGGTCTTGACAAGTTTGAAATCATTGACTATGCACGAAAAATAGGCACTTTTGAAACATCAATTCTGCCTTATGACGACTGCTGTACGGTGTTCGTACCCAAACGTCCGGATATTACCCCCAAGCTCGAAAGAGTTATTGAAGCCGAAAGTGTGCTTGATATTGACGCTCTTGTTGAAGAGGCTGTTGCCGGCACAGAAATTGTTATTCCGGGCAAAAACCCGAAGGAATAAATGAACGAAACAGAACAGGAAATGCCTGACCGGAGTGCCGGCAGATATCTGTTTACAAAAAGTACAATATAAAACAAAAGGGCTGTAGCAAAATGGTTGCGTTTTGCCACAGCCTATTTTAATATTTTTTTGGCGAGCATCCTACTTCTTTTTGAAAAACCTTTGAAAAATAATATTCATCCGAAAACCCACATTCCAATGCAGTTTCACTTAGTGAAAATATATCAGATTCCAGCATGGATTTTGCGTGTTCAATGCGCACATTGAGAATATATTTACTTGATGAAACACCGTAATATTTTGGAAACAGCCGTTTGAAATGTGCACGACTAAAACCGGCTATTTTTGCAAGGTCATCAATGTTTAGCTTTTCTTTATAATTTATGTCTATATATTTTTTGCTTTTCCATATGTGCAAAATACGATTCGGCAATGATGACTGGGACTCAGATTTGCAGCAGACGTAACATCTGTCTGTTCGGCGGTCTGTCCGTAGCAGGAAGCGACAGATTTATCAATAATGTCAGCGGACTCAACGGAAAATACAAAATCCGCCACTACCGCATTGACAAGAGCACTGGCAACGCCTACAGCAAATGGATTGATATGGGCAAGCCTGCACAGCCTACCGTTATTCAGCACGAGGTAATCAAGCAGGCAGGAAATCTGGCGCTGTATTATCCTGAAGAAACAGTTGAAATAAACAGAAATTACAACCTTGATATTATCATGCAGCAGAATTCAGTTTCACTTATTGAATTTGAAAAAATAAACTGAGAAAAAACGAGTTTTTCAGCGATGAGAAAAAGACAGCCGCTTTGTTAAAAAATGTACTTGACATTTGGTGAATATGTGTGATATTATTAAAATATTACAAAAGGGGTGAAAACTGTGGCTGAAAAGAAAAAAAACTTCAGTAAAATTAATTTTGATGACAATGAGATTAAAATAATTGCCAATGCAGATGCAGTTTCTCACATTGACAGTAAGGACGATTATCCCAACGTGTTTCATGAGGAAATCGAGATAAAGCTATTTTACGAAGGCAGCTCTACGCTTATTGTCGGCGATGAAACTGTTGTCGCACAGCCGGGGGATATTGTTGTTATGAACCCATATGAGTTTCATTCCACAGTTGATTATGGGCAGAAAAAAGGCAGATACCACCTTCTTATGATTGGTCTTGATTTTTTTGAAAACGAAAACAATGCCCCTGATTTGCGGCATATTTTCCTTTCGGAAAAAACGGCTTTGCAAACGCATATACGTGGCGATGCGCGGTTAGTAAGAATTCTTACCGACCTTGTTTTTGAAGTGAACGAAAAGAAACCTATGTATAAACAGATGGCTTACGGTCTTACACTTGAACTTTTCGGACTGCTTCTGCGTAATTACAAAAGTGAAAAAACGATGGAAATTCCGTCAGCAAAAAGCATACGGTATTACGATATTATATACCCGGCAATCCAGAAGCTCCGCACAGATTATGCCGAAAAGATAAGCGTTGAAAAACTTGCAGAAATGTGCAATGTAAGCAAATATCATTTCTGCCGCATTTTCAAAACTGTCACGGGAATGTCCGTTTTGCAGTATCAGACAGAATACCGCTTGCAGATTGCAGATATTTTTCTTGAAAAATCCACAAAATCCGTTTCTGAAATTGCAGAAATATGCGGATTTGATGATATGTGCTATTTCAGCAGATGTTATAAAAAGCATACGGGAATGTCACCCAAACAAAAACGAGCAATATTGTCCAAATAAAAATCAATGCTGTGCATTGATTTTTTTTGTTTTTTGAATTATTATTAAAATATAGAATAAAAAAGGAGGAACCACATTATGGAACCTGTTAAAAAAATAGACATTCATGCTCATGCTCTTGCTTTTCCGGATAATATTCCGATAAACAAATGGGGATACAGAATGTGCAGCGGCGAGGAAGTTATTAAATTCTACGATGAGCTTAACATTGAAAAAGGTGTGCTTTTGCCGATTTCATCACCCGAAGCACAAATAACCCCAATGACCAGCGAAGCATGCAAATATATTGCAGATAAGCACCCGGACAGATTTTTGTGGTTCTGTAACGTTGACCCAAGAGCTGTCAGCTTTTCTCCCGATGCGGATTTAGGCTTCTTTTTAAGTCAGTATAAAGAAATGGGAGCTAAAGGCGTTGGTGAAATGACGGCAAACATTTATGCTGACGACCCGATGATGGATAATCTGCTTAGCTGTTGTGAAGAATTGGATTTGCCGTTTTTATTCCATATGGCACCGAAATTCGGCGGCTGTTACGGAATAGTTGATGAAATCGGTATGCCGAGACTTGAAAAAATGCTGAAAAAACATCCCAAACTCAAGGTTATTGGTCACTCTCAGCCGTTCTGGAGCGAAATTTCAGCAACAATAACAGAAGAAAAAAGAAACTGCTATAACGACGGCAAGGTTGTTGAAGGCAGACTTGCAGAGCTTTTGCGTAACTACGAAAATCTTTATTGTGACCTTTCTGCCGGCAGCGGTTCAAGCGCACTTATGCGCGACCCTGAATATGCAGTAAAATTTGTTGAAGAATTTTCTGACAGATTACTTTATGGCTGTGACATCTGCGGCATGGATAATACACACCAGTATGTGTTTAACGATTTTCTTGATAAAATGGTTGCAGACGGCATGATTAGCGAAGAAAACTATTGCAAGATAGTTAGATATAATGCGGTTAAATTGCTTAACCTTGAAGATTAGGAGGGGGTCTTATGGAAAACGTTAAAAGCATCAAAAAGATTGATATTCATGCTCATGCAACAGCATTTCCGCAATATTACCCTGCACGCAGTTGGGGCAGTAGAGTATGCGGCGGAGAAGAAATGATAACTCTTTATGATAAGCTGGGGGTTGAAAAAGGCGTGTTGCTTTCGATATCTTCACCGGAAGCACAGATGGCACCTCTTACGAGTGAAAACAGTAAATATGTTGCTGATATGTATCCGGACAGATTTTTGTGGTTCTGCAATGTTGACCCCAGAGCAGATGGCAACAGCGACACCTGTGATTTGGAAGCTCTTTTATATCATTATAAAAACCTCGGTGCAAAAGGCGTTGGTGAACTGACATCAAATATTTATGCCGATGACCCAAAAATTGATAATCTTTTTACATATTGTGAAAAACTCAAATTGCCCGTAACAATTCATATTGGTCCGCAGATTGGTGATTGCTACGGCATCGTTGATGAACTCGGACTTCCGAGAATTGAAAAAATGCTCAAAAAACATCCTGATATGATAATGCTTGGGCATTCGCAACCGTTTTGGAGTGAAATTTCTGCTGATAATACAGACGAAATCAGAAACACTTATCCCACGGGCAAAGTCAAAGAGGGCAGAATAGCACAGCTTATGCGTGAATACGGCAATCTTTACTGTGATATTTCGGCAGGTAGCGGATTAAATGCACTTAAACGAGACCCTGAATATGCGGCAAAATTTATTGAAGAATTTGCAGACAGAATTCTTTTTGGATATGATATTTGCTGGATAAAAAATACACACCAGTTTGAATGTAATGAATTTTTTGACAAATTGCTTGATGACGGCATGATAAGCCCCGAAAATTATTACAAGATTGTCAGAGGCAACGCAGTTAAACTGTTAGGGATAGGTGAATAAAATGGGCAAAAAAATTATCATTATAACAGATTTAGAGGGTGTATCCGGGGTTGACAGTATAAAGATGATGGATGAATCAACCGAGGGATATCAAAGAGCGCGCAAACTGCTTATGGCAGACGTAAATGCCGCAATAGACGGAGCTTTTGCCGGCGGTGCAACAGAGGTTTTTGTTGTTGACGGTCACGGAAGCGGTAATAATTTTATAAAAGAAGAACTTGACAAAAGAGCGGTGCAGATTGCCGCAAAGGATATAGTAACAGATATGCCTGTGGATAACATTTCAGCGGTGATGAGTATTGGCTGTCATGCAATGGCAGGCACGGTAAAAGGGTTTCTTGATCACACACAAAGCTCACTTTGTTGGTTTGACTATAAAATTGGTGGCGTAAGCTACGGTGAAATCGGTCAGCAGGCAATTTTGTTCGGTGTATATGATGCTCCGCTTGTTTGCGTAACAGGTGATAAAGCGGCGTGTGATGAGGCACAGGCTCTTATTGACGGAATATCGGTTGCAGCGGTTAAAACAGCTGAAAAGCGTAATGAGGCACATTGCCTACCGCAGGAGGAAGCTCTTAAACTGATTTATAATGCGGCAAAAGAGGGCGTACTGAAATCCGAAAATATTAAGCCCTACAAAATTGATTTACCCACACAGATTGAAGTTACATACACACGAAATGACTATTGCGATGATGCACAGCTTCACAAAAATGTCACAAGAAACGGCAGAACACTTACAAAAACAGTTGATAAAATAATTTGTTTAAAAGATATTTTAGGATAATGGAGGAATTAAAAATGGAAAAATTAGCAATTTTAGGCGGAAAACCTGCAATCGAAATCTCACCCGAAAAAGAAAAAGAGCTTTTCGGATGGCCCATTTTGACACAGGAAGATGAAGATGCGGCAATGGACGTTGTTCGCAACAACAAATTCTCAGGCACAGACATCACAGAAAAATTCCAGGAGGAATTTGCAGCTTGGCAGGGCAGAAAATATGCTATTGCTTTCTGTAACGGTACAGCATCGCTTACAGCGGCAATGTTTGCAATCGGTCTCGGTCAGGGTGATGAAATCATCTGTCCCACAAAAACATATTGGGGAAGCGTGTCACAGGCAATCAACTTCGGTGCGTCGGCTGTTTTCTGTAATATCGACGAAAACTTAAGTCTTGACCCAAAAGACCTTGAACGTTGCATTTCTCCCAGAACAAAAGCAATAATGGTTGTTCACTACAATGGCTATCCTTGTGATATGGATGCAATTATGCCTATTGCAAAAAAATATAACCTGAAAGTTATTGAAGACGTTTCTCATGCTCAGGGCGGTATGTACAAAGGCAAAAAAGTCGGTACTTTCGGTGATGTTGCGGCAATGTCGCTTATGAGTGGAAAATCCTTTGCAGCAGGCGAGCTTGGTATTCTTGTTACAGACGATACAAGTATTTATGAACGTGCAATGGCGTTCAGCCACTACGAAAGAAACAACGATAAATACATAAAAGAAAGTGATGACTTAAAGCCCTATTTCCATATTGCTCTCGGAGGTTTGAAAGGCAGAGCAAACCAGCTTTGCTCGGCACTTGCTCGTGTTCAACTTAAATATTACGATGAGCGTTGTGCAGAAATCCGCAAAGCAATGAACTATTTCTGGGATCTGGTTGAAGATTTGCCGGGCATAAGACCTATCCGTGTTGACGAGTCAACAGGTTCAAACATGGCAGGCTGGTATTCACCTCACGGTCAGTATATTCCTGAAGAACTTCACGGTCTTTCTGTTAAAAAATTTGCGGCGGCTGTGCGTGCTGAGGGACATAAATCCTGTTGGGACGGCGGCAACTTCTGTCTGCACACACACCAGTTCTTCAAAACATTTGATATTAACCACAGCGGTGTTCCATCGCGCATTGCATACAATGACTATGACGTGCGTCAGGACGATGATAAATGTAAACCGTCAGAAGAAATTTATTGTTTCATGGTGCCGTGGTTCAAACATTTTGATAAAGAATGGATTGAAAAATATGCGGCGGCATTCCGTAAAGTTGTAGAAAACCACGAACAGCTTCTGGAAGACGATAAAGACAAATCCCAGGGCGGCAGATGGCACGGAATGGAAAACGCCTGATTGGGGTGTATTATGAGTAAAAAATGTGTAAAATTCGGTATTTTGGGCTGTGGCATGGCGGCACAGCTCCATGCCGGTGCGCTTAAAAATATTCCCGGTGCCGAGCTTGCGGCAGTTGCCGATAATAAAATAGAAAATGCAGAGGCTTTTGCCGCAAAATACGGTGCATCTGCGGCGTATGGCAGTTTTGAAGCACTTCTTGAAAGTGATGTTGATGCCGTGTGTATATGCACGCCCAGCGGATATCACGCCCGGCAGGCAGTGCAGGCACTTGAAGCAAACAAACATGTGGTGCTTGAAAAGCCTATGGCGTTTACGGTTGCTGATGCCGATAAAATTATAGAAGCGGCAAATAAAAGCGACAAACTCATGACTGTTATATTGCAAAACCGTTTTTCCGAAGACGTAGAGCAGGTTCGTGAGCTTATAAAAGAAGGTGCATTCGGCAAACTTGCTTTTTGTGACCTTTATATGAAATACTGGCGAGATGAGGATTATTACACAAGCAATCCGTGGAGAGGCACACTTGAGCTTGACGGAGGCGGTGCTCTTATGAATCAGGGTATTCACGGTGTTGACCTTATGTATTATCTTGCCGGAAAATCAAAGGTTATTGCAAGTAAGGTAAAAACCGTTCTTCATGATATTGAGGCGGAGGATGCGGCAGTTGCAATGCTTGAATTTGAAAACGGAGCACTTGGTGTGATTGAAGCATCAACCTGTGCGTGCCCCGGTTTTGAACGTCGTCTTGAAATTATCGGTACAAAGGGTAGTGTTATTTTTAAAGAAAACAGAATAGAAAAACTGGTTCTTGACGGAAAAACTCTTGAAGTGAAAGAACCTGAAATTAAAAGCGGAGCGAACACGCCTATGGCTATCGGCACTTATAAGCATCAGTTGCAGCTTGAAAATTTTGTTGCAACAATAAACGGTGAGGCAGACCTCGCAGTAACACCGGAGGATGCTAAAACAGCAGTTGAAATTGTCGAAAACGTTTATAAACTGGCAAGATAATATACTGACAAAATAAATAAAAATCCGTTGCATTAGTTTGATGTAACGGATTTTTGTGTGTTAATATTGCAGGATCTTGATTACGCCATATCGGCAAGCATAAGAATAAGATTTTCGGTCTTTTCCCAGCCGAGGCACGGGTCAGTGATGGATTTTCCGTAAACACCCTCGCCGATTTTCTGGGCACCGTCTTCAATGTAGCTTTCAATCATGAAGCCTTTAACCAGCTTTTTTAGCTCGGGATTGTATTTTCTGCTTTCCATTACCTCACGGGCAATACGAACCTGTTCAAGATATTTTTTGCCGGAGTTTGCATGGTTTGTGTCAACAATAACAGCAGGATTTTTGAAATCACCTTTCTGATATTCCTCATTAAGATGAACAAGGTCCTCGTAGTGGTAGTTGGGCAGAGACTGACCGTGTTTGTTTACATAGCCTCTTAAAATTGCGTGAGCAAGGGGATTGCCCTTTGAAACAGTTTCCCAGCCGCGGTATAAGAACTTGTGGGAATGCTGTGCAGCTGTAATTGAGTTCATCATAACTGAAATATCGCCGCCGGTGGGGTTTTTCATGCCTACGGGAACATCAATTCCGCTGGAAACAAGACGGTGCTGCTGATTTTCAACAGAACGTGCACCGATTGCAACGTACGCCAGAATATCGTCCAGGTATTTGTAGTTTTCGGGATACAGCATTTCGTCTGCACAGGTGAAGCCTGTTTCTTTGATAGCACGCATATGCAGGTCTCTTATGGCAATGATACCTTTAAGCATATCTGTGTGGTTTTCCGGGTCGGGCTGGTGAAGCATTCCTTTGTAGCCGGAGCCTGTTGTACGGGGCTTGTTTGTGTAAATTCTCGGAATAATGTAGATTTTATCCTTAACCTGTTCCTGAACCTTTGCAAGACGTGAAATATAGTCGATAACAGTGTCTTCGTGATCGGCAGAACACGGTCCTATAATAAGAGCAACCTTATCGGATTTGCCTGTGAAAATGTCGGCAATTTCGCCGTTACGTCTTTCAATTGTTGCGGCAACCTCGTCGGTTACGGGGAACTGCTCTTTTATCTCCATTGGGATAGGTAATTTTCTTAAGAATTCTGCATTCATTTTAAATTTCTCCTTTTAAATTATATTTAAGTTCATATTTTTTTATCAAACAGTGCACGGCGCTGTGTTGAATATCTCATCATTTTTCTCATGGACTCGATATCTTCATCCTCAAGATATTTTTTTAGCTTTGCAAATTCGTCCATAAACATGTTCATTTGCTCTAAAAGCGGTTTTTTGTTAAGAACAAACAACTCGCTCCACATTTCATCGTTTATACGGGCAATCCGGGTAAGGTCACGGAACGAGTCACCGGTGTAATCTTCAAGATGCTCGCTGTCGTTACACGTCATAAGGGTTACTGCAATGCAGTGTGTAAGCTGTGACACAAATCCTATCATTTCGTCATGTTCTTCCGGAGAAAGAACAGAAACCTTTGCAAACCCCAGAAGTCTGCCAAGTTCAAGGCAAAGGTCAATTGCAGACTGAGTGTTTTTTAGGGTTGGTGTTACAATGTAGTTTGCACCGTAAAACATTGACGGTGTGCTGTTTTCAACACCGTAAACCTCACGTCCTGCCATGGGATGTGCCGCAATAAACTCAACGTCACTGCGGAGAATATCCTGTATTTCGTAAACAACAGAGCTTTTAACACCGGTTACGTCGGTAATAACAGCACCACTTTTAAAATGCTGTTGGTTGTCTTTTATCCACTGCTTGAAAACGTGAGGATAAAGAGCAAAAATAACTATATCGGCTTTGTTTATTTCTTCTGTGTTGACATAGTCGTAGCCTCGGTTAATAATCCCGTTTTCTACAGCATAGTCAACAGATTTTTGGTCTTTGGTTATGGCGCTTACGTCAAAACCCAGTTTTTTAAGTGCCGTGGCGTAAGAACCGCCCATAAGCCCCAGACCGACAATAAGTATGTGTCTGTCATCGTTTATAAGTCGCATGGTTTAACTCCTATTCCTAAGGATTTTATTCTTTCAAAAAAGTCCGGCAGACTTTTTGAAACGGATTTTTCATCGTCAAGCTTTCCACCTGTTTTTGAAAGAAGCAGAGAAAGTGCCATTGCAATGCGGTGGTCATTGTGGCTAAAAAGAATTTCAGCAGGGGGAGTAAGCTTTCCTCTTACGGTAAGCTCATTTTCGCCAAGCTCGGTTTTTATGCCGAATTTTTCAAGTTCCAGAGCCATAACTGCGCCACGGTCACTTTCTTTTATTTTAAGCCGTTTTGTGCCGGTAAGACGGCAATATCCGTAATATGCACCCATTGCCATAAGCACCGGAGCAAGGTCGGGACAATCGGCAATATTAAAATCTGCCTTTTCGGGATTGGTTTTGAAAATCTCATAAAAATCTCTGTAAATTTTATCGCCCTGAAGTGAGCTGTCAAGAAGCCCGGTTACTGTAACGTTTCCGCCAATCAGATTAAAAGCATCAAAAAATGCACTGTTTGACCAGTCGCCCTCAACCGTATAATCCTGTGCAGTATAAGCACCGCTTCCGGAAATAAAAATCTCGTTTCCGATTCGTTTGGTATCAACACTAAATCTGGTTTGGCAAAGCACCGTCATGTCAACGTAAGGCTTGCTTTCAAAGTTGTCTGTTACGCAGATTTTGCAGCTTCGTCCGGTAAGGGGAAGTGCAAACATTAGTCCGCTTATAAACTGACTGCTGATACTGCCTGAAATGGTGTAGCAGTTTTTTGAAAGTTTGCCGCAAACCGTTAAAAAGTTGCCGTTTTTCTCGTATAAAAAGCCTTCTTCTTTGCAAATGCTTTCATAAATTTCAAGCGGTCTTGACATAAGTGAGGGCGCACCCTCGAAAGTGCATTTTATGCCGAGAGTAAGACAAATTGGTATAAAAAAACGAAGTGTCGACCCGCTTTCGTTTGCATAAAGAGATATTTCCGTTTTGCCGGATATGTCAATTCCACCATCAACTTCAACGGAGTTTTCGTGTTTTATACATTTGACACCAAGAGCTTCAAGGCACCCTATGGTGGCAAGAATATCCTTTGAATATTCAATATTTGAAATTACGCTTCTGCCTTTGGCAAGCCCGGCACAAATAAGAGCACGGTGTGCCATGCTTTTTGACGGGGGAGAATGAATAGTGCCGCAGGCTGTGCTTTTTTCAATATAAATCACCTTAAAAATCTCCTTTGTGCAAAAAGTCAATTGCCTGAATATATCCGTCAAGTCCCTGACCGGTTATTGTTTTTTTGCAGGCAAGACGTACATAGCTTATCTGACGGAAATCCTCACGGTCTTCTACCTTTGAAATGTGCACTTCAACCGTAGGAATACTCACAGCTTTGAGTGCATCCAAAAGTGCAATGCTTGTGTGGGTGTATGCACCCGGATTTATAACAATTCCGTGGATTTTCTCAAACGCCCACTGAATTTTGTCTACAAGGTCGCCCTCGTGATTAGATTGATAAATTTCACATTCCACACCAATTTTTTCGCAATGGGAATATATTTTGCTTTCAAGGTCGGCATATGTTTGCCGTCCGTAAATATCAGGCTCACGAAGCCCCAGCATATTTATGTTAGGTCCGTTTATAACAAGAATTTTCATTCTGTTTCTCTCCTTACCGCTTCGGCAGTCGTTTCGGGGCTGTCGGTAGATTTTATTATAACGTCTGCAACCGATGTGTATATCGGGTATCGCGAGTCATAAAGTTTTTTCAGTTTATCTGCATCACATGAAAGGGGTCTGTCCAAAGTTGGAACGATGGTCGAAATGTCACGGTCAAGAAAAACCAAGATTCCGTTTTTCTTTAAATTTGTGACATTTTCGCTGCGTAAAACCGCACCGCCTCCTGTGGCAATTATAACACCGTTTTTGTCAGAAAGCTCTTTGATAATGCTGCTTTCAATGTCGCGGAAATAGGCTTCACCGTGGTTTTTTATAATATCCGACGGGGCTGTGCCGGTTTGTTTTATAATCTCCTCATCACTGTCAAAAAACTCTTTGCCGGTTTCTTCGGCAATCAATTTGCCGATTGTGCTTTTGCCGCAGCCGGGCATTCCGACAAGAACAACAGACCGTTTTGAAGAAAGAATTTCGTTATATATGTTATCATAAATTTCGTCCGGATACTCGGTATCAAGAAAAATTTCCGATGCACGAACAGCCTGGGCAACCAACATATAAAGCCCACATTCGGCTTTTATACCCAGATTCCGTGCTTCACGCACAAGACGTGTTGTAAGCGGATTGTAAACCGCATCAATAACGCCGCACAGATTTTTAAAATCCGATACATCAACGCAGGTTGTGTCGCTGTTTGGGAACATTCCTGCCGGCGTTGTGTTTATAATAATTTCAATTTCGTCTTTTAAATTTTTAAGCTGATGGTAGGTTACAAATCCGTCTTTTTCGCTTCGTGATGCTTTTATTATTTTTTTCGCACCAAGACTTTCGGCAACAGCATAAGCTGTTTTTGAAGTGCCTCCGCTTCCGCAGATAAGAACGCATTTGCCGCCAAAATTAATTCCTGCTTTTGAAATAAGCTTGCTCATACCGTAAAAATCTGTGTTATAGCCGTAAAGTTTGCCGTCTTTATTGACAATAGTGTTTACAGCACCGATTTTTTTTGCAGTATCGCTTATATAATAAAGATGAGGAATAACCGCCTGTTTGTAGGGGATGGTAACGTTTATGGCTTTAAAATCGCGGGTTTGCATAAACACATCAAGATTTTGTTTTTCTATTTCGCAAAGCTCGTATTTGTAATCTGCAATTTTTGCATGAATTTCTTTAGAAAAGCTGTGTCCCAGTTTTTCGCCTATACAGCCGTATATCATTGTTTTGCCTCCGTGAAATAATCTGTGCCGAACCGCTGTGCCAGAAGGTCGCACAAAGCAAGTGCAACAGCACTGTCAACAACAGCACGTGCACGGTGAATAATTGCCGGATCGTGACGCCCCTTTAAGTCAAGCACTGTATCGGTATTGTTTTTGAAATCAACGGTACTTTGTGCTTTGAAAATGGACGGAGTGGGTTTTACGGCACAGTTTATGAGTATCGGCATTCCATTTGTAATACCGCCGTTTATGCCACCGTTTGAATTGGTTTTTGTTATGATTTCACCGTCTGATACGGTAAATTCATCGTTTGCCTGTGAACCGCGTTTTTTGGTGATTTCAAATCCGTCACCAAACTCAACGCCTTTTATTCCGGGAATGGAAAACAGCATGTGAGCAAGCACACTTTCCACGGAATCAAAAAACGGTTCGCCTACACCCGGTGTAATGCCGATGATTGCGGTCTGTAAAATTCCACCAACGCTGTCACCGTCGGTTTTTGCATCTAAAATTGCCTGTTTTGCTTTTTCGCCGCTATTTTTGTCAAGCATGGGAAATTCGGCATTATTTAAAAATTCTATATCATTTTTCAAATTGTCAAATTCACGGTCAGATATGCCGCCGCAGGTTTTCATGTGAGTTCCGATTTCAATGCCCTTTTGTTTAAGAGCAAGCAGAGCAACCGCACCTGCCGCAGTAAGTGCCGCCGTTATACGTCCGCTGAAATGACCGCCGCCACGGTAATCCTGAAAACCGTGATATTTGCAGTTTGCGGTGTAATCGGCATGACCGGGACGGGCAATATTTTGCAAAATGCTGTAATCACCGCTTTTTGTGTTTTCGTTGCGGATAATCATTGCAATGGGCGTGCCGGTGGTTCTGCCCTCAAAAACGCCACTTAAAATTTCACACTCATCAGCTTCACGACGTGAGGTGGAAAGATTGTTTTTTGCACGGCGCAGATCAAGACGTTTTTGAATAAACTCTGTGTCAATTTCAATGCCGGGAGCAATTCCGCTTAAAATTGCACCGATTCCGCCGCCGTGGCTTTCACCGAAAATGCTGACAGTTACACTTTGTCCGAATGTATTTTTCATTTTGCAAACACTCCCTGCATATGATTTTTCAGTTCGTCTTTTGTATATGTTTTCATTTCAAAATTTCCTGCCTCAGGAACATAAATCACGGTTATGCTGTCGCCGTTGAATTTTTTGTCATGACACATTGCCGACCAGATTTTATCAAAATCCACATCTGCCGCAACGGGGAGTGACAGTTTTTCAAGAACGGCCTCAAGACGGGATTTTACACTGTCTGAGCACATAAACGTCATGCCCAGGGCAACACATTCGCCGTGATAATAGTGTGATAAATTTTCGGCACTTTCGATTGCATGACCAATTGTGTGACCGAAATTAAGAATTTTTCTAAGACCTGTTTCTTTTTCGTCCTGTTCAACCACAATGCGTTTTATATCAATGGATTTTGCAATGATTTCGTCTATATTTTCAAGTGGACCCTCTGTTTCAAACATTTCAAACAGCTTTGCATCCGAAGTCAGCGCCATTTTCACACTTTCTGCAAGACCGTTTGAAATCTGGCGTGGCGGAAGCGATGATAACGTTTCAGGGTCAATCAGCACTTTTTTCGGTTGATAAAATGCACCGACAATGTTTTTCACACCGCAGAAGTTTACTGCGGTTTTTCCACCGATTGACGAGTCAACCTGAGAAAGCACCGTGGTGGGAATGTTATAAAAATCAATTCCTCTCATATAGCTTGCGGCGGTAAAACCTGCAAGATCGCCCACAACACCGCCGCCTACGGCAACAACACAGTCGCCACGGGAAAAACCAAGCTCAAGCATTTTTTTAAGAAGTTTTTCAAAGGTCGCAAGGCTTTTGCTTTCTTCACCGGATTTTACCGTTTCAATGTGAGAGAATTTACAGCACGAGGCAACCTGCTGAGAATAAACAGCCGGAACACCGTCGTCGGTAATAATGAATACTTTTCTGTTTAAATCAAGATATTCTCCGGCATTTTTCAAAATGCCGCGCTGAAGCACAATGTCATAACCATCATTTATATTTACTTTTATAATCATTTGGGCACCTTCTTTGCACTGATTGTTTTGTAAGTTCCTGCAACATTAAGCTTGTCACAACAGTTTTTTAACTCATCAAGCATATCATTTTTAACAACGCCTTCAATTTCTATATAAAAGTAATATTTCCACATAAGGTCTTTCATGGGACGACTGCGAAGGGCTGTCATGTTGTAACCGTGACCCGAAATAATGTTGATGGCTTTTGCAAGTGAACCGGCTTCGTTTTTAACAGTAAACAAAAGCATTGTGTGTGCCTCGCTGGAGGGGGGAGTAATTCCCGAGGGGGTAAGCACCGCAAATTTTGTGGTATTGCCCGAATCCTCATTGATTTTGCGTTCGAGAATTTCAAGTCCGTAAAGCTCTGCGGTTTCTTCACTGGCAATTGCCGCTGTGTGAATGTCGCCTTTTTCGGCAACAGCTTTTGCGGCAAGTGCGGTGTTTACAGCTTCTTTTGATGTTATAAAATGAGTTTTTAAATATTCACCGCATTGGGAGAGTGCCTGTGGATGGCTTATTGCTTCGGTTATATCGGCTAATGTTGCACCGGGAACCCCAAGCAGATTCTGATTAATTTCGATTTCAACCATTTCGCATACTTTAAGGGGACCGGAAAAAATCAAATCCATAACCTGACCTACTTCACCGGAATGGCTGTTTTCAATGGGGAGAACAACACATTCACATTCACCTTTTACAACGCTGTCATAAGCGGCTTTGAAGTTTTCATAGCCGATAGTCTGCCCGTCGGGAAAAGTACGTCTTGCGGCAATGTTGGCAAATGCACCCTCAACACCGCTGTAAGCAATTTTTGCACCGCTAACCAGCATGTGCTGATAATTGCGTGAGGTTTTCATCATATCACGCAAAAATGTCACATAAAACCCTTTAAGGCTTTCGTCTTCGATATAGGCGCAGTTTCTTTCAATAAGCTCGTCTTCTCTTTTTTGGTCAAGAATGGGCAGACCGTGCTCACGCTTGTACTGAGCAACTGTTTTTGCGGCACCCATACGCTTTAAAAAAAGCTCTGCCATTTTTTTATCAACTTCGTTTATTATGCCTCTTGCTTCGGTAAGTTTGTCCATAAAGTCCTCCTTACAAACTAAAAACCCCGCTTATGTCCGCTAACATAAACGAGGTAAAATTACGTTTTAAATTTAAATCTCAATTTACATTAACCGCATTTAATTTTCACACGACGAAAAGGCATAGCCGTAAAAATACGCTACGCTGTAAAAGTATGAAAATCGATTGCGGATAGATGTGTTCATGATTAAAAATACTCCTGTGCTTTAAAATTAAGTATAATTATACACCTATATTTTACGGTTGTCAAGAGAAATTTGAAAAAAATTTAAAAAAAATTAAAAAAATACTTAAAATAAATATATTTTATTTACAAAACGAACTTTTTGATGTATAATATATAAAACAGAAACAAATGATAGATGCTAAAAGAGCAAAAGAGGTAAAAATGCTTTATAAAAATATACAAGAACAAGAAAACGAAAAAAGACTGCTTTGCGAAATTCTGGGATATATGATGACAAACGAAAAAGCAGAAAAATCCGCAACCCGGCTTATTGAAGAGTTCGGATGCATAAAAAATATTTTGTCAGCAGGAATAAAGGATTTGCAGTCATCGGCAGATATGTCTGAAAATGAAGCGGTGTCATTATCGCTTTTTGGCAAGCTTATGCACTACACAGAATACGAAACCTTTGGAGAGAATCCGGAACTGTCACAGCCAAAGGTACGTGAAAAATTTGTGCAGGTGGCTATAAATGTTATGCCGTATGAAGATTTTTACTTGTTTTTACTTGACCAAAAATACAAACTGATAAAAATTGTGCCGGTTTCTCGTGGTAGTGAAACAGACGTGGGCGTAAACAAGCGGTTTATTCTTGATGAAACAGTAAAAAACGGTGCGTCAGGTGTTATTGCGGTACATACGCATCCTTGTGCAAACGCAGAACCGTCAATTGACGATATCAAGGCAACAGAAGATATTGCATCAACGCTAAGCAGTATTGACATAAAGCTTGTTGATCATATTATCGTTGGCAGAGATGGGATATGCAGTTTGTACGAACGAAACATACTCTAATTTTTTGTTACAAAAAAATACTGTTATTACGTCGGATTTCAGTTTCGGCGGTGCGGTATTTTTTGTTTTTCATACCTAAATAATAAATTGAAGAAGATTTATAGTCAATGTCAAAAATTTCTTTTTGAATTTCCGAAAGAGCTTTGCTGTCGGATATTTTAGAAATAACGGTCATGTCTGAATTTTCTTTAACACTGTTAATAAATAAATATCCTAATGAGTTGGAAGACAGTACATTTATATACGAAGCACCAACCGCAGAATATTTTTTGATATCTTCGTGCGAAATTCCTATAATTGCGTTTAAAACAATTCTTTTAATGCGTGCCATGGTGTAACGCTTAGTTTTTACATTACGATATAAATCTTCAAGATCAGACGATGTAAAAACAGCGGAATTTATTCGGTTATGAATACCCTCGGCAACATATGCACCGCCTTCGGAAATCCCTTTTGTGCGAAGATATCCCAGTACAAACGGAGAAAGAATTTCGCTGTCAAAAAAACGACCGCAATCAAAAGCAGTTTTAAAAATTTTAAAACTTTCTGCCGGAATATATTTTTTAAGTGATATGAAATCACCGTCTTCAAAAAGCTTGCGACAGGCTGTTGCACTGATGAATTTCCCATCGGTGTTTTCGCTGTTATAGCCTTCGCCCTCACGCTTTATAAGGACAGGTGCAATTTTGCTGTTTAAGGTTTTCAGTGCACGGATATATTCAATAGCAAGAATGTTGTTGGGGGAGAGAACTCCGTTTTCGCAAGCATCAGACAATGCCGACGGATAACTTTTGCCTACCGATAAATGTTCTTTTACGTTGCTGTCGGAAGTTATAGAAACGGCATTTTCAAGTAAGTCAATATCATCGGTTTCACAACCAAAAGCAAGATAATCAATGCATCCACATTTTTCAAGCATTTTAACAGCACCAAGGGCGAAAAATTCAGCCGTCTGACAGGCATAGCAAAAAGGCAGTTCAATAACAATGTCCGCACCTGCGGCAACAGCTGCACGGGCACGCACCCATTTGTCAAAAAGTGCTCCGTCACCACGCTGAGTGAAATTTCCGCTCATAAGTGCAACAACAATATCGGCACCTGTTTTTTCACGTGCCTGTTTTATGTGATATTCATGTCCCGTGTGAAAAGGGTTGTACTCGCAAATTATACCGCAAATTTTCATAATTAATATCTCCGATTTATTAAATTAGCTAAAAAAGGTATCCGTATATTACTATTTTATCACATTTTTAATGAAATTTCAAATTTTTTTTAAAAATATATTGTATCTTTGTCGAAAAAGGTGTATAATGTATATGCATTTTTATAAATTCACGGTTTAAGTACCGCAGAAAATATTAAGGAGTGTATAGAAAATGGGAAAATTTCTCGAAACAATTAAAGAACGTGCAAAAGTGGCAAAACAGACAATAGTTCTGCCCGAAGGCGCAGACATCCGTACTGTTCAGGCAGCAGCTGCTGCATCGGCAGAAGGGCTTGCTGACCTTATCATCCTTGGCGATGAAGCAGAGGTTAACAAACTTGCAGATGGTCTTGATATCAGCAAGGTTAAAATTGTAAATCCGATTACAGACGCACGTCTTGGCGAATTTGCAAACGCTTTTTATGAAATGAGAAAAGCAAAAGGCGTTACTGAAGAGCAGGCACTTGAAACAATGAAAAATCCGCTTTATTTCGGTGTAATGATGGTTAAACTTGGCCTTGCAGACGGCATGGTTGCCGGTGCGGCAAACTCAACTTCAAACGTGCTTCGTCCGGCATTGCAGATTCTTAAAACTGCACCCGGCACAAAACTTGTTTCTGCATTCTTTGTAATCTGTGTTCCGGATTGCGAATATGGCGAAAACGGCACATTTATTTTTGCAGACTCAGGTCTTAATGAAGACCCGGATGCAGATGCGGTTTCTGAAATCGCTATTTCTTCTGCTGCAAGCTTTAAACAGCTTATTCAGGCAGAACCCAATATTGCAATGCTTTCATATTCTACATACGGCAGTGCAAAAAATCCCCTTGTTGACAAAATGCAGGAAGCTACACGCCTTGCTAAAGAAAAACGTCCGGATCTTAACCTTGACGGCGAGTTGCAGCTTGATGCGGCTATCGTTCCTTCAGTTGGCGAATCAAAAGCACCAGGCTCACCTGTTGCAGGTCATGCAAACGTGCTTGTATTCCCGAATCTTGACGCAGGCAACATTGGTTACAAACTTGCACAGCGTCTTGCAAAAGCAGAAGCTTACGGTCCTATAACACAGGGTATTGCAAAACCTGTTAACGACCTTTCAAGAGGATGTAGCGCAGACGATATCGTTGGCGTTATTGCAATCACAGCAGTTCAGGCTCAGGCACAGAAATAATTTTAGAAAGGAATTTTTGAGATTATGAAAATTTTAGTTATAAATGCCGGCAGTTCATCACTTAAATATCAGCTTATTGATATGACAACAAAAGAAGTTATGGCAAAAGGCCTTTGCGAACGTATCGGTCTTGATTCGCCCAAACTCAACCACACTCCGGCAGGCAAAGATAAACTTACTTTTGAAGTAGTAATGCCCACTCACGAAGAAGCAATCAAACTTGTTCTTGATGCTCTTTGCGACAAAGACCACGGTGTTATCGGTTCACTTGCAGAAATTTCAGCGGTAGGTCACCGTGTTGTTCACGGCGGCGAGCTTTTCAAAAGCTCAGTTAAAATTGATGAAGACGTTAAAGATGCAATCAAACAGTGCTTTGACTTAGCTCCTCTTCACAATCCGGCAAACCTTATCGGTATCGAAGCCTGCGAAAAAGCAATGGGCAAAGATGTTCCTCAGATTGCTGTTTTTGACACAGCATTCCACCAGACAATGCCTGCATATGCTTATATGTACGCACTTCCTTATGAATACTATGAAAACTATAAAATCCGTCGCTACGGTTTCCACGGAACATCACACAAATATGTTGCAGGCAGAGCAGCAGAAATCATGGGCAAACCGGCAAGCGAGCTCAAAATTATCACAGCTCATCTTGGCAACGGTTCATCAATCACAGCAGTAGACGGCGGCAAATCTGTTGACACATCAATGGGTCTCACTCCTCTTGCCGGTGTTTGCATGGGTACACGAAGCGGTGACATCGACCCGGCTATCGTTACATTCCTTGCAGAAAAACTCGGCAAATCTGCTGACGATGTTGTTTCAATTCTTAACAAAAAATCAGGTGTTGACGGTATTTCAGGTGTTTCAAGTGACTTCCGTGACCTTGCAAATGCGGCTGAAGAAGGCAACGAAAGAGCAAAACTTGCTCTTGATATGTTCAAATATCAGGTAAGAAGCTATATTGCATCTTATGCGGCTGCAATGGGCGGCGTTGACGTGCTTGTATTTACAGCAGGTATCGGTGAAAACGACAGCGATGTTCGTCTCGGTAGCGTTAAAGGTCTTGAGTATATGGGTATTGCCGTTGACGAAGAAAAGAACAAAGTTCGCGGCAAAGAAGCAAACGTTTCAAAAGACGGTGCAAAGGTTACAACACTTGTAATCCCCACAAACGAAGAACTCATGATTGCTATGGAAACAAAAGAAATCATCGAGAAATAATTTGTAATAATATGATAAACAGGGCAGTGACGTTTGGTCACTGCCCTGTTACACTTAATATTATAATCTGTCCACTCTTCTTTAGGCAAGGAGGAGTTTATGGTTGCATCGTCCAAAGGCTTCCCCCTACGAGGGGAAGCTGTCGAGCGGATGCGAGACTGATGAGGGGATGCCTTCATAAGAAGGCATGATTGTACAAACTTACAATAGCGGAACGGTTACGAATCGTTCCTTGCGGAGTTGTGCAGTTTTTCAAGTTTGCACTATATCTTGCCTCCCCTGACAAGGGCAGACAAGGGTTTGTAGCAAACGTTTCATAACCATTCCGCAAAATGTACACGGCAAATAACAAAAACAACATAAATACATAAAAATACAACATATAAACATTGACAAGTTTTGTTTTAAGATGTATAATACAGATAACTATATTCTTTTAAAGGAGAATTTTCATGGCGATACGATTTGACGAAAAACAGCAGATTTTTTATTTGAATACACCAAACTCAAGTTATATTATGGGCGTTTTTGAAGAGAAATATCTGCTTCATTTACACTGGGGCGGCAGAGTGGACGAAATTCCCGGTATTGAAACGGGCATCAAATATCTGTGGCCGCTGGGATTTTCGGCTACTGACGTTAAAAGCAGAAACTGTTCAACAAACGAGCTTCCTCAGGAATATCCCACTTTCGGCAGTGCAGATTTCCGTTATCCGGCGTTTCATGCCGTTTACAAAGACGGGTCAACGGTTTCAAAACTGTTTTATGCCGGTTACAAAATAGAAAACGGAAAACCGTCTATTCCCGGACTTCCGGCTGTTTATACAAACAGCGAGAACGAGGCGGAAACACTTACAATCACTCTTAAAGATGACCTCACAGGCGTAAGTGTTGATTTGAGATACACCGTGTTTAATAACTGCGATGTTATAACACGAAGTGCAGTTATTAACAACGGCGGAAAGGACGAAATCAAACTTCTGCATACTCTCAGTGCTGCGGTTGATTTTGAAAACAAAGATTTTGATTTGCTTACTCTCCGTGGTGCATGGGCACAGGAAAGACGTATAGAAAAAGCACCGCTTATGCACGGTATGCAGTTGGTTGACAGCCGCCGAGGTGCGAGCAGTCATCAGGAAAATCCGTTTATGGCACTTATGAGCAAAAATGCTACGGAAACAGCGGGCGAGGTTTTTGGCTTCAGCTTTGTTTACAGCGGCAACTTTACTGCTGGCTGTGAAGTTTCGCAGACAGAATCCACACGTGCGTTTATTGGTATAAATCCCTTTAATTCCGGCTGGATTTTAAATGCAGGAGAGAGCTTTTACACGCCCGAGGCTGTTATGGTTTATTCGGAAAGCGGGCTTGGAGCAATGTCACGCACATATCACAAATTATACCGAGAGAACCTTTGCAGAGGCAAATATAAAAACAGTCACCGTCCCATTCTTATTAATAACTGGGAAGCTACATATTTTGATTTTAATGAAGAAAAAATTCTTGATATTGCAAAAAAAGCAAAAGAAATCGGTGTAGAACTGCTTGTTCTTGACGACGGCTGGTTTGGCAAACGTGATATGGATAACTGCTCTCTTGGTGATTGGTATCCGGATACAAAAAAACTGCCGGACGGTGTAAAAGGACTTTCGGAAAAAATTGAAGCAATGGGGCTTAAATTTGGTCTTTGGTTTGAACCGGAAATGATTTCTCCTGACAGCGACCTTTACCGTGCACATCCCGATTGGTGTATTCATGTTGACGGCAGAGAACGCACGGAGGGCAGAAGCCAGCTTATTCTTGACTATTCCAGAAAAGAAGTGCGTGATTATATCATAGAAACCTTGTCGGGCATTTTGGGAGAGTCAAAAATTTCTTATGTAAAATGGGATATGAACCGACATATGACAGAGGTTGGCTCGGCATCGCTTGACCCGCAACATCAGTGCGAGCTGTATCACCGGTATATTCTCGGACTGTATGAGGTTCTGGAAACGCTTGTTACAAAATTTAACAACGTGCTTTTTGAAAGCTGTAGCGGTGGCGGCGGACGTTTTGACCCAGGTATGCTTTATTATATGCCGCAGGTGTGGACAAGCGACGATACAGATGCCATTGAACGTTGCTATATTCAACATGGCACAAGTATTGTTTATCCGCCGATAACAATGGGTGCTCATATTTCTGCTGTTCCCAATCACCAGGTAAGACGTATAACACCTATGAAAACCAGAGGGGATGTTGCATCAATAGGTCAGTTTGGCTTTGAGCTTGATTTAAACAAACTGTCCGATGAAGATATAAAGCAGGCAAAAGCATCCATTGAGCAGTTCAAAAAAATCAGGGATACAATACACTTTGGCGATATGTACAGAATAAAATCTCCGTATGAATCTGATGTGACAGTTTGGGAATTTGTTTCTGCCGATAAAAATGAGGTTGTTGTCATTTCCTGCGGAAAATTAAGAAAAGTATTCAATAATTCTGTTTGCCGCCTTTGCGGTCTTGAGGAATCGGCGATGTACGAAAAAGAAAGCACAGGCGAAAAATTCAGCGGCAACGCCCTTATGAACATGGGATATTTTATGGGCGCAGCAGAAGATTTTGAATCAAAGGTTGAAATATTTAAAAAAATCAAATAATTAAATGCAAGGATGTTACTTTAAATAGTTATATGTTATATGGGGCGGATGTGAGCATCCGCCCCATATAAAAAATATTTTGGTATAAATCACAGAGGACATAGAAGTTTTTACCATAGACTGAAAAAGAAAATTGAAAAAAATATAAAAAAAGGTTGACAAATGTGTTTTTTTGTGGTATACTAATTAAGTCGCTTGCGAGAAAACAGAGGCTTAAAAAAAGAAATTTAAAATTTTTAAAAATTTTTTAAAAAAAGTATTGACAAACGTTTTGTTTTGTGGTATACTAATTAAGTCGCTTGTGAGAGTGACACAAAAAGTTAATATGCTGGTGTAGCTCAATTGGCAGAGCAGCTGATTTGTAATCAGCAGGTTGTAGGTTCAAGTCCTATCACCAGCTCCAGACAAGCAGTAGCAATACTGTTTGTTTTTTCGGAGAGGTTCCCGAGTGGCCAAAGGGGGCAGACTGTAAATCTGTTGTCAACGACTTCGATGGTTCGAATCCATCTCTCTCCACCAAAAAAATAAAGAGCATCTGAAAAAGGTGCTCTTTATTTTTTGTGAATTAATGACAAAGGGATTCGAAGTGAGCGGTGTTGAATGACAGTCCGGTGAACTGTCAGATCCGCGAACCGGCTTTTCCGCAGAAAAGCGAATCCATCTCTCCACCAAAGAAGAACCGTAATTTTGTATCAAAATTACGGTTCTTTTTCTATATTCAAAAACTCTCAAATAAACAGCTTATAAAAAACACTCCGGAATCTTCATGTCCTCGCCTCCGGTAGAAACACTGGATATCCATGATACATTTTCGCCCGTTCCTTCGTACAGTTTTTCACTGCCGACAGTACCTCTGAAACGGCAAGACATAACAGAAAGGTTTCCGCCAAGGTGTTTAATCGCCGTCGATTTTTTCAGGCCCATAAGCTCGTTGTTAAAAAAGTCACAATTCACCAGTCTTGTGTCTGAGTGAATCATATATCCGACTTCAGCAGTATCGGCATAGCATCCGTCAAGAACATTGCAATATCCTTTTATGTCAAATGATATGGAGTTTATAAGCATTTCGGGAACATCATTGTCGTACAGCTCCTGTTTGTTTTCTCCATATATACCACCATATAATTTCTTTTTTCTTTCGGCATATATTTCGGACCATTCCTCTATTGAATAGTTTTTCGGCGGTATTGTTCCGCTCCAGAGATGGCATCTTGTGATTCTGTTTGCAGCGCCACATATCTGCATACCTATGGTATAATCTACAACTATGCAGTCATTAAAATGAGAATCATGCCTGTCAGAAAAAATACCGATATTCCCTGACAGTCCTTTCATTGTGCATTTACAGTAAATATTGTTGCAAATAAGTTCATATATATGACCGCCTCTGTCACCGCCAATACACAAGCCGTATTTTTTGCCGTTGTGAAATGCAGTATTGGTTATTGTAAAATGATGTGCGTTTGTAATCGAAAAACAACTTGCCATTCCGTTTCCGTCAATATCTCCGCCGCGGATAAAAAGCCCCAGATTATCGTACACACTACCGTCTTTATTGAAAATAGTTAAAGCATGATAATTTCCCTCTGAAGAATACTCAAGAACAAATTCCATTTCTGCTTTTGCAATAAGTCTTGCGGCAGGATGCATATCAAGTGAGCAACGATTTTTAATATACAGAGTTTCTTCTATATCATAATCGCCTTTGGGAATGCACAAAATTCCGTTTTCTGTTGCATCAATTGCACGCTGTATTCTCGGAGAATCACTTGTTTCTCCGTCAAGTCTCGGAAAATCCGTTAAAATTGTATCATACATAATATCCGCCCTCTCTGTTAAAATTCATAATAATCACAGCAATATGCTTAGTTTTTGTTTCGCTGTCAGCTTCTATAATAATTATACACATACACAGCAAAATTAGGAATGACATTTTTTTGTAATTATATGGACTTTTTTGATTTTTTGTGATAAAATGAGTCTGAGGTGAGGCAATCGTGAAAGATAATACATTATTCGAGAAAAAAACTGATTTGCATTACAAAACAGACATCGGAATCTACTACTGCGGAAAAAGAATAAATACAAAAAATCATACATACGGTCCCGAAATACGGAATCATTATTTATTCGTATTGGTAAATAGCGGAGAAGCTGTATTATACGGAAAAAACAAAATAACATTAAAAGAACATGATTTGTTTGTAATGTGTCCGAACGAAAAGATATATTATAAAGCCACTACACCCTGGAGCATACAATGGGTTGGTCTATATGGAAATACAATCGAAGAATATGTACAAAAATTAAGAATCAGCGGAAGCAATCCCGTTTTTCATGTTGCTTTATACAGCGAGCTGGAATCCATAATGAACAAATTGTATTCTATAGCAGCAAATCCGTCAACTGCATCAGAACTGATGCAAATCAGTTTAATTTATAATTTCTTTTCGGTTTTGTTTGAATGTTCTGATTACAAGTATAAAACAGATCCGATAGCTGCAGCCATCAATATAATTGATTATAACTTTAATAACAATATTACGGTTAACAGCCTTGCTAAAAGTGTGAATCTTGATCACTCAACCTTAACAAGAAAGTTCACTGCTGACGTAGGAATATCACCTAAACAGTATATTCTTAATAAAAGGATTGAATATGCAAAAGAACTGCTGCTCAATACAAATGCATCAATATTTGAAATTTCAAACTCAGCAGGTTTTTCAGATCAATTATATTTTTCACGACTTTTCAGAATAAAAGAAGGAATATCTCCGTCAGAATACAGAAAAAAGAAGCTGTCTCAACAGACATAATTTATTCAAATATTTTTATGCAGGGACGGATGGTAACATCCGCCCGAAAATATCATCATTTGAGGGTCGATGTAATCATCGACCCCTACACTATTTCGTTGATATACGGTATGCTTTCAACATTTGTAACAGCATCATTTTAACGTATAAAACGAAAAAATTTATATAACCTTAAAAATTTTTGTAAACACTCTTGAAATTGCTCACATTTAATGATATAATAACAAGTGGACCATTTTTACAGATTTATGCACATTGTGGTTGCATTGCAACAGATTGTGAGGCACAAATGAAATTTTTCAGAAGACTTTTATCTTTGATTCTTATAGTATTTGTAGGCGTTGGTATTTACGCCTGCGTAAACTTTTTTGTAAACGGTAGTTTTTTCGGTGAAAACATTGGCAGCAAAACCGTGCTTGTTATGGGCATGGATGAAAGCGGATTGCGCTCGGATGTTATGATGGTTGTTTTTATTAACGGAGAAACCGGCAGTATTGATGTGCTTTCTGTTCCCCGTGACACCCGCGCATCCGTAAACGGCAGAAAAATGAAAATCAATGCCGCTCATGCCATTGACGGACCCTCCCTTGCTATGGAAACGGTAAACGACCTGCTGGGTATAGAAATTGACCATTATGTTAAATTTTCTTTTGACACATTTGAACGTGTGATTGATGCACTTGGTGGGGTGGATTTTTATGTTCCCCAGGATATGAAATACACAGACCCTTATCAGGATTTGTATATTGATTTAAAAGAGGGTCAGCAGCATCTTGACGGTGACAAGGCAGAGCAACTGGTGCGTTTTCGTCAGTATCCTATGGGCGACGAAGACCGTATCAAGGTTCAGCAGGAGTTTTTGGAAGCACTTGTAGAGCAAAAGCTTAATGCATCAATTCTTATAAGATTACCATCGCTTGCAAATGAAATAGGAAATTGTATTGAAACAGATATTCCTTCGGCAGAGTGGTTATCGTATGCAAATGTTGCAAAAAAAATGAGTGCCGAATCTATCAACACCTACAAGCTTCCCGGCGGAGCGCAAAGAATTGGCGGAGCTTCGTATTATATTGCCGACGGAGCCGAAACCGACGAGCTTATTTATGAAATAACTCAACGGCAGAACGAAAAAAGCGAAAAAGGGCTGAAAATAGAATTCGGCAAGGAATAATTCCTTGCCGAATTTGGTTTACATAATATTCAATTATGTAGAGTTTTATTTTGCAAACTGCTCAAGCTGTTTGATAAAATCATCGCAATCGTCGCTGTGGATTTCAACTTTAATTGGTTTGC
>JAZNOL010000045.1:0-4485 GCA_045580815.1 Clostridia bacterium
GAATCACCGTGGTCAAGATGCAAAGCGATTGGCAAGCCTGTTTCTTCAACAGCAGCTTCAACCAATTTAACAAGGTAAGTATGGTTTGCATACTTTCTTGCACCTGCAGAAACCTGCAAAATCAATGGAGCATTAACTTCCTTTGCAGCTTCTGTAATACCCTGAATAATTTCCATGTTGTTTACGTTGAAAGCACCGATTGCATATCCGCCTTCATACGCTTTTTTAAACATTTCTTTAGTTGTTACTAATGGCATTTATTTTCACTCCTTAAATTATTTACTTATTACATTTTACCATACTATACGAATTTTGCAATAGTAAATTTTCACAAAGTACGGTGTAATTGACATAAATTTGTCATTTTTTTAACAAATCCGCTTTAAAACGATTTAAATTTACAAAAAATGTAAATTTTTATTGAATTTTTTTGGGCTGTAGATTATAATATATCTATGAATGTAACATCATAAGGAGGAATTTATTATGAAAACAACCGGAATTGTCAGAAGGGTTGACGAGCTGGGAAGAATAGTTCTTCCGGTAGAACTTCGCAGAACTTTGAAAATCGAAATTCGTGACCCGCTTGAAATTTACACCGACGGAAACAGAATTGTTTTGAAAAAGTATGAAAACACCTGTATTTTCTGTGGCTCCGACGAAAATCTGACCGAGCACAAGGGTAAAATGGTTTGTCAGGACTGCATTAAAGCCCTGAAATAAAAAATGTCTGAGGATAACCTATGAAACCGAAAAATCTTGCGTACTGTGCGTTGTTTGCGGCTTTTATCGCAGTTGCGGCGCAGATTTCAATTCCAATACAGCCCGTACCATTGAATCTTGCCTCGCTTGCAGTTATGGCGGCAGGGATTTTACTTGGTGCAAAATCAAGTGTAATCAGCGTTGCGGTCTACATTTTAATCGGATGTGTCGGATTGCCCGTTTTTGCAAATTTCCGCGGCGGAGTCGCTATTATTGCAGGGCCAACGGGAGGATATATTTTAGGATATTTGCTGATTGCTCTTATTACGGGATTCGTGTGCGAAAAAACAAATAAATTGGTTTATGCAGCCTTATCTATGATTTTTGGCACTGTCATTTGCTATGTTGCGGGAACTGCGTGGTTTTGCATACTGACAGGGACTTCGCCATACTCGGCACTTGCCGTATGCGTGACACCGTTTTTGCCTGCAGATTTATTAAAAATCATTGCAGCGGCAACAATTTTCAAAAAAATAAAATGGAGAGTGTAAGCTCTCCATTTTTATTTTTCTGTCAACAAATTCAGCAGTTTAGTTTTTGTATTAAGTTCAGGGTTTTTAATAACTTCATCAAGCAAAAACGCCATGGTTTTGCCGATTTCAACACCAGAAATTCCTATATTTTTCAGGTCATTTCCGTCAACAGCAAGCATTGAAACAGAGTGTGGTTGGAGCTTTGTTTTGCTTAAAATCTGCTCTGCTTCTTCACATTTTTCGACATTATTTTGAATGTTTTTCCATAAAGATATTGTTTTGCCAAGAATTTCATCACCAAAATCCCGAAGCATTTGGCGTGATGAAATTTCACTATCAGGAATTTCCATTGTACTGCATTTTAAAATCTTAAGCACATTATATTTTGTCTTGTTATCAATTTTCAACCTATTAAGCAATTTTCTGCAGATTTCATCTTCAGTACCATAAAAAAGAGCAGAAAGTTTCAATTCCTTATCCGCCGGAACTGAATTTACAAGCTTGCTATTGTTCACAATTTCCGGAAGAATAACCTCCATAATTCCGCTTGAAAACAGTATATCAACGTCTGCTCCTGTGAGAAGAGTTTTGACAAGTTCGGACTGAACACGTTCTGCGCTGATATTTTTTAAAAGGTGGCAGTTTTTCCGAACTGATTTCAAAGTTTCGGACTCAATTTCAAATCCAAGCCTTGAAGAAAAACGAACTGCACGCATTATGCGAAGAGCATCCTCGGTAAAGCGCTCGTCAGGGTTGCCGACGCATCTTATTACTTTATTTTTCAAATCATCCTCACCGCCGAAGAGGTCGACAAGGCCTTTTTCGTCATTATATGCCATAGCATTTATCGTAAAGTCACGTCTTTTCAAGTCATCAGAAAGGTTTGATGTAAATTCAACCGAGCTTGGGCGGCGGTTGTTTTCATAGTTTCCCTCTATGCGATAGGTTGTAATCTCTATAGGTTTCGCGTCAACAAGTGCCGTCACCGTGCCGTGCTTTATGCCTGTGTCAAAATGTCGTGGAAAAATATTTTGAACATCAAAAACGTGGGCATTTGTAGTTATATCCCAATCGTCAGGTGACATACCCAAAAGTGCATCGCGGACAGCACCGCCTGCTACATAGGCCTCGAAACCTCTGATATTCAATTCAGATATTGCTTTTTTTACATATTCGGGAATAGAAATTTTCACAAAGTCACCTCTTGTAACAAAAAATCCGTTTTGACATAGTATGTAATGAACTTAAAATTAAGGAGGATTTTTAAATGAATTTATTTGGTGGATGCTGCTGCAACAATAACTCAAGAGGTCTTTTCAACGGCAATGATACTATTCTTTGGTTCATCATTCTGTTCCTCTTAATCTTCAGCAACGACGGATGCTGCTGCAACAATAACAATAATTGTGGCTGCAACAATGATTGCAACAACGATTGCTGCTGCTAATTTAAACTACACATCGTAAAGTCCTGCGGCTTATACCGCAGGATTTTTGTTTTGCGAAAGTGTTTTTTCGTTCAGTTCTTTGATTACCCCTCTGGTCAGGAACACTGACACAATCATTGAAAGGCAATCGGAAACCGCCTGTGTCATCTGAATTCCCAAAAAGCCGAAAAACCTTGGAAGTATCAAAATAAGCGGAACATATAAAAGTCCCTGGCGAGTCATCGCGAGAAAAGATGCTCTGATTGCCATGCCGAGATTTTGCATCATCATATTACTGAGTATCAAAAAACCTACAAGCGGAAACGCAATACAGGTAAGTCGAAGTGAAAGTGCTCCGATTTCAATAACCTGTGACCTTATCTCAGGCACGTCCTCATTGAAAAGTCCCACAACACCAGGAGCAAACGACGACAGAAGTATTCCTGCAACAATCATAAACACAGTGGTAACGGTTACTGAAAAAACAAAGGCTTTTTTCACTCTGTCGTACTTTTTGGCACCATAATTGAAACCACAAACCGGTTGGAACCCCTGACCGAAACCTATTACTGTAGAGTATGCAAACATTGTAATCTTGCCGACTATACTCATTGCGGCTATTGCAGCTTCTTTGTCGTAGCCTGCCGCCAAGCTGAACGCCTTGGCTGAATAGTTGAGAGTAAGATTTGTAACACTACCGAGACTTTGTCTTAACAAAGACGGGGCTCCTCCCTTGAGTATTTCCTTATAATATTCTGCCTTCGGCGAAAAATTTTTAAACGAAATGCTTATATTTTCCTTTTTGCGTGTGCCTGCAAGAAGTATCAAAAAGCTCACAGTCTGGCTAAGCGCAGTGGCTATTGCAGCCCCGCTGATACCTAAGTCGAAAACAAAAATCAAAAGTGGGTCTAAAAATATATTTAGAACACCGCCGACTGTTATGCCTGCCATTGCATAAACTGCATTGCCCTGAAAACGGAACTGGTTATTCAAAACCAAAGATGCTGTATAAAAGGGTGCACCAAGAAGTATGTACTGAAGATACTGTTCCGCATAGGGGGCGATTTTGTCAGTTGAACCGAGCAGATATACAAACTCTGTCCTGAAAGCACTGCCCACAATCAAGATTATGAAACCAAAAATCAAAGCTGAGAAAAAGCCCGTTGATGCCATTTTTTCGGCATTTTCAGTACGTTGTCTGCCGAGTTCCTTGGAAATGTAGTTCCCTGAACCATGACCGAAGAAAAAACCGCATGCCTGCATAATTGCCATAAACGGAAACACAATACCTACCGCCGCAGTAGCATTGGTGTTGAGATGCCCTACAAAATATGTGTCTGCCATATTATAAATTGTAGTAATGAGCATACTGATAATAGTCGGTATGGAAAGTTTGCTTACAAGCAGTTTTACATCGGTTTCAGTCATTTGTCTGAATTTTTCCTCTTGTGTCATATCTACAACCCTTTCGCTTGTGACTTACATATTTATTTTTATTATATCACAAAACAAACTCAAATCCAAGAATAAAAATTGTCCGATTTGGCATATTGCATTATAAAATAATATATGATATACTATAGGTACAATTTAATATTTTCACACAAAGTGCAGATTGTACCGCAGGCGGTTGCAAGGTACAGTCCGTGAAAAGGGAACCGGGTGAGAATCCCGGACGATAACAGTCGCTGTATGTGTTCAGTTTATTTTCTGTCGGCGAAAGCCGGTCATTGGGAAACCGAGAAGGCTAGGATTATAGGCGTTTAAAACACGAGTCAGAAGACCTGCTTTGATGTTGTTTCGTACGTAGTTAAATACAGAAAC
>JAZNOL010000046.1:0-45335 GCA_045580815.1 Clostridia bacterium
TTCCTCGCACTTTAGTATATTTTTTTAAAATTTTGTTTTTTGACATTATATCACAATATCAGTGAAAAATCAAGTCCTACAACTAAAAAAAGCCACACAAACACAAGATGTGTTGCAGTGGCTTTTAAAATCTTATTTTTACGCAGATTATCTTATATATTGCTGAAGTGTGGAGAATACAACAGTATACACAAGAGCAGCAAGAGCTATGATGCCGAAAGTTTTGCCGACCGATGTCATTATACCGTCATATTTCCGTGTTCTTGCCATGCCGCTTAATTTTAAAGCTACAGCACCGGTAACAAGAGGAACAATAGCAATAAGTATGTTAGGTATTATAAGTAAAGTAGCTACGCCAACTAATGAAAGTATAGCACATATCATGCTTGCCATAGCAAACCCCATACCGGAATTTGTTTTCATAACGGCGGTATTGTTTTTAGAATTCAAAGTGAAAACCTCCTTTAGATTAATACAAATATTATACCATAAAAAAACGTATAATGCAATACTTTTTTACAAAAACTTTTAATATTAAAGAGTTTAGGAGCGAGTAACTCTGCTTCCGCAGGAAGTGCAAAAAGCTGCCCCGGGATTTACCGGTTTTCCACATTGCGGGCAAAAATTAGCCGTTGACTGCAGCGGTGTTTGTACAGGGGCGGGTGTGGGCGACGGCGGAGGTGTGGGAATAGGCGCGGGGTTAACGTTTATGCCGGGGTTGTAAGCCGGAGCCGGATCTCCCAATTTGTCAAGAAAATCGCCGCTTACGGTTTCGCCCATTCTGAGCGGAACAAGCATACAGTGCTGTCCTACACGCATTGCAATTCTGTCGATTGCATTTTTCATGGATGAGTTAAATGCCGAGCCGTAAAAATTATCTGCACTACAGCTGCCGACCTCTAATGAAGGAACAATGACAGCAACAGCTTTCCAGATGCAAAGGCTGAGAATGTTACCTGTTATTTTGTACTGGATTTTTCTTGAAGCAGTAAGCCAGCCTGTGCCTAAAGCGTACAGGTTTGAATGACCGACACTTTTGTACCTTTCTTCCTGTATTGCTATATGAAGCAAATTTTCCAGCTGTGAACGCTGTTCCGGGTCAATTTTAAACTGATATAATGTTTTTGACATTTGTGATTCCTCCTGATTTATTGTGATATAAATTGTTGATAGCTTTTTTCAAAGGTGTTGCATGATATTATTGCACCTACACCTGCAGCAATAATGAGATACGAGCTTACAGAACCGGACAAAATTATAGAAAGCAGACAGCCAAAACCGCCTATGGAAACAAGTGCTATTGCCCATCCTCTTTGGTATGTAAGATGCAGCCCAAGCGAAACGCCTAAAATTATCAGTGCAGACACCATGGAAAATATATCCAGAAAAACAATGCCGAAAATCAACGTGACTGCAGAGCTGATATATCCTATTATAGCAGCAGAGCGGATGTGGTTTCTGATATCGCGCGGTGCGTATTTGTCAGCATATTCTTTTCTGCTTATGTTTCTGTTTTGCGAATAGTTATTTTGCTGAAAAGAAGTGGTGTTTACATAGTTGGTTGCCGGCGGGGCTTGCGGATAGATATTTTGTGAAGCAGCGGCAGTGTTTGTATCATTATTTGATACAGATACCTGCGGATAAAGACTGTTGCCGCAATTGCCGCAAAATCTTGTGGCGTTGTGCAGCTGTGCACCGCATATTCTGCAAAAAGCGGTCTGTGCGTTCATAATGTCAACTCTTTCCAGTTCATAATACATATATTCTACCATATGAGGTATAAAAAGTCAAGCATAAAACCGATGTATGGCAAGGCAAAATTTAATCTATATCAACGGCCCATTCGAGAATTGTTCCGTCAGAGGCTTTTATGTCGGCATCATATTCGGTTTTTCCATGGTTAAACTCAACTTCATACTGCCACACACCATCGTCGAAATCAAGCTCGGTGCGTTCAAAAACAACATCGTTTGCCGAAAGTCCTGCGTGCTCAAGGGCAATTTCGCGTGCTCGTTCTTCAGAGATAAATGACGATGTGTCGATTGTATTGCTTTGGGTTTGTCCATTTGACGGAGATTGTGACGATGCCGGTGTTTGTCCCGATGCAGGAGATGACGGAGGTGTGACAGGTTTTTGTCCACCGCAGGCTGCCAACGTGAAAACCGTAAAAACTGCAATTACAACAAGTAATAATTTTTTCATAGATAAAACTCCTTTTTATTAAAGTGTTATTCACCGATTGTTAATTTTGAAAATAAACGCCGGAAAGCAACCTTACTTTCCGGCGTTTGAGTTTGGATATTATTCTTCTTCAAAAGCGTCTTTGTCAAGACCGCAGGTGGGACAAACCCAATCTGCCGGAACATCCTCCCATGCTGTGCCGGGAGCTACGCCATTTTCGGGATCACCAATTTCGGGATCATAAACATATCCGCAAGGACATACATATTTTGCCATAGTTTAAACCCTCCTTTTTATAAATTATAACACTAATGACGGTGCACTATACACTCTTGCAGCATATTCTGCGTCGAGTGAGTAGAGACCTTTGGAGTCACCTCCAAAAAGCTCCATTTTTTTAATCATGTCATCGGCATTTTTTTCTTCTTCGAGCTGTTCTTTAACAAACCAGTCTAAAAACTGCATTGTTCTGAAATCTTTAACATCATATGCAGCGGCGTAAATGTCATTTATAAGACTTGTTACGTACTGCTCGTGTTCTAAACCGGCTTTAAGCGGATCCATAAGTGTTTCAAGCTTTTTGTCCGGTTTGTCAACAGCACCAAGGTCAACTTTTTCGCCGCCAAGCTGTAAATATTTTAAAAACAGCATTGCGTGGTCACGTTCTTCCTGCGCCTGAATCATGTACCAGTTGGAAAAACCGTCAAGTCCCTGTGTTTCGTAAAATATTGAAAAATCAAGGTACAGATAAGCAGAGTATAACTCTTTTGTTATCTGTTCATTAAGTAATTTTGCAACTTTTTCATTTAACATAATGTTACCTCCTGTAAATAATTTTTAATTAATTTAATTATATCACAAGTAATTAAAAAAAGTCAATACCTGCTGTAAAAAAACAGCAGGTATTGTGAAAATTTTTGTGTAATTTTAGTATCCAAGATTTTTTACAATATCAACAATTTCGTCTTTAAAATCTTTGTGTGCCACACAGTAAAGCATGGTGTTTTTTATTCTGGAAATCATATAAAAATTGTCTTCACCGGTAAAATGATAGTAACTGTAATTGGACGTGGTAATCTCTGTTGACATGGTTTTTACGGAGTGCTTATCTTCAAAAATATCCTTGTTATTGTTAAAAACACCGTTGCCGGTTGCGTCATCGATTAATTCATAAAATTCAATCTGATAGTTGCCGTTGTATGCAACAAGTACTTTGTTTGCTAAGTCATCTGTATTCGTGCTTGCCGTTACATCATCCACGCGGAAATTTTTATCTTCCATAAACGATGTAAATTCTTCGGGGGTTTTTGCGGTTTTGTTTCCGCCGCAAGCACTCAGCAAAGTTGCAAGAGCCAATACAAAAACAATAATTAATGATGCTTTTTTTGCCATTTTAAATTCCTTCCTTCTCAAATATTGTATTTTCAGTATACCAAAACAGAAAAATTTTGTAAAGTCTTTTGTTAAAAATATTTTCACCGGCTTTCATCTGCTTTTTCTGCTGCATATTCTGATTCCGACAGAAAGACAAGCAGCCACTTATTATAAGAAATATCGGTGAAAATACAAAATTAATAAGAGATACTATTTGGATATGTTGTTAATGACGATTAATCCATATCCGGTTTAAAGCTTGGCATAAGCTCCAGCTTAAATAAATTTGCCTTGTGTTTTTTGTCAATAATCTCTTTTTTGCTCTTGTCGGCAATTTCGCCGGTGCGGATATACACGTCCAATTCGGCATAGGTAAATCCGAGATTTTCCTCGTCTGTTTTTCCGCAAAGACCGTCAATCGGAACTTTATCTACCAGCTCTTTCGGCAGGTTCAGCAAATATCCTATTTGCTTTACTTCTGTTACCGTAAGGTTTGACATTGGTGAAAAATCTCCCACAGAATCGCCGTAACGTGTGGAATAACCAACCCAGTCTTCCGATAAGTTGCAGGTATTGCAAACTCTACCGTTACAGCTTTGAGAAACTGCATACAGTGTTGACATTCTTATGCGTGGAGGAATATTCTGAATGGTCTGAGAAGTTATGCTTAATTCGGCAGGAAGATTGCCAAGTACGCCGTCAACCGCATCTTTTATATTAATAACATAATGTTTGATGTCCAGATGATTTACAAGCTTGTATGCCATATCAATATCGTGCTGCTCACCTTGCGGCATCAGCACGCCGATAACTCTGTCCTTGCCTAAAGCTTCAACACACAGTGCCGCCGCAACAGAGCTGTCTTTACCGCCCGAAATACCAACAATCGCATTACAGCCTTTGCCGTTATTTTCAAAAAAATTTTTTATCCATTCAACACATTCGTTTTTAATTTTTTCTGCATTAAACATTAAAAGTCATCTCCTATAAGTTTAATCCGCTTATTCTCCAATCACATTTACCTGACACATTTTCATTGTTGTAAGAGCAGCATTGTGACTGTCGGGAGTTACGCCGGCACAGCAGCTTGCATCGACGCTTACTTTTGTTTCAAGAAAATTTGCTTTCATCAAAAGTGCGTTTGATACAACACATATGTCAGTACAAAGACCAATAAGCTCAATTTCAATTTCATCGGGATTGTAATTATTTTTCATATATTCGGGAAGCTTTGTCGAACCGAATGTGGGCTTTTCAATTGCAGTAAAATTCTTTTTGTCCACTGCCGCCTGAACCTTGCTGTCAAGCTTCCAGCCGTCGGTTCCTTTGATACAGTGAGGTACCGGAAGATTTTTTCCCTCCTGGGTGTCTATGTAATTTTCAGAATGAGTATCATATGTAACGATAATATCTCCGTCAAAATTTTCGATTTTTGCTACTACATTGTCGACAATCGCAACTGCTTCTTTCGAGCCGAGTGCACCGTCAACAAAATCTTTCTGCATGTCTACTACAATTAACAATTTCTTCATAATATGCTCTCCTTGTATTTTGCGGTTTGTATTAAGGTCTGCAATATTTTTGGTCTTTAAATATATATTCATTATACCACAATCACCATAAAAAATCAATACCTGCCGTATAAAAACGACAGGTATTAAAATTATATTATTTAAAATATCTTTTGAGTAAACCCTCTAAACCTCTGCCGTGGCGAGCTTCGTCGCGCGCCATTTCGTGAACTGTGTCATGAATAGCATCCAGACCGTTTTTCTTTGCACAGGCAGCAAGGTCAAATTTACCCTGTGTTGCACCGTATTCGCAATCAACTCTCCATGCAAGGTTGTCTTTTGTTGTAGCTTTCATGTTAGGCTCTAAATCTTCGCCTAAAAGCTCTGCAAATTTTGCAGCGTGTTCAGCTTCTTCATAAGCTGCTTTTTCCCAGTAAAGACCGATTTCAGGATAGCCTTCTCTGTGAGCAATTCTTGCCATGCACAGATACATACCTACTTCACTGCATTCGCCGTTGAAGTTAGCCATAAGCTGTTCAAAGATAAATTTTTTATCTTCTTCGCTGATATCGGGGTTGTTTTTAACAGTTTTGCCGTAAACACCGTATTCGTGTTCAGCTGCAAGAGCTGCACCCTCTACCATCTCTTTGAATTTTTCAGCCGGAACTTTACAAACCGGGCAATTTGCCGGGGGATTGTCACCCTCGTGAACATAACCGCAAACAGAACATACAAATTTTTTCATAATCAAATTCCTCCTAAAATATATTTAATTAAATTTATTTTAAATGCAGAAAGTGAAAAATTACACTTTTATTTGCATTCTTTACAAAGACCATAAAAAACAATGCTGTGGGTGTCAACCTTAAACCCGAATTTATCTTCAACAGGCTTGCTTATTCCGGGAATTTCATCCTCAGAAACATCAATAACGCCTCCGCAGTCCCGACAGCAAAAATGATAGTGATTTTCGACATTTGCGTCAAAATGCTCTTTGCCGTCGCCGATGTGAACTCTCATAGCCGAGCCGCAGTCACAAAGAAGATTTAAGTTGCGATAGACTGTTGCAAGACTGATGTTTGGAAACTCCGGTTTAACATTTTCATAAACCCATTCGGCGGTCGGATGCGATTTTGTTGACTGCAAAGCGTTTAAAACGGCTTCACGCTGACGTGAAAACTTTAACTTTGTCTGCATAGGACCTCCTTTTTAAAATCAATAATGATAATGATTATTGTTTTTATGATTATATTATACCACATATTTTTTATTTGTCAATAGTTTTTTTGAAATTTTTTTAAAAATTTTTATATTTTTTCAAAATTATGTTTATTTGCAGGGTAAACAGGCGTTGACAAATTTAATTTGAAGATTGACATAATATATTATATATGATATTATTAATAAGGAATCTAAAATATTACTTATTTGCAACAAACAAAATATTTTGATTAAACGGCAAAACGGGGGAAGCGCAATGAAAGCTGTTGTAACCGGGGCAAGCTCCGGAATAGGGTTTTATATAGCTAAATATCTTGACTTGCTTGGTGCAGATACGGTTGTTGTTGCCAGACGGACCGATTGTCTTAATGCTCTTGCAAAAGAGATGAAAAACAAATGTGTTATTGAGCAGGCAGATTTAACCGATGCTTCCGCTTGTAATACACTTTTTGAAAAACATCGTGATGCGGATGTGCTTATTAACTGTGCAGGATTTGGTGTTTTTGGAGAATTTGATAAAACCTCTCTTTCACGTGAGCTTGAAATGATTGACGTTAACATAAAAGCACTGCACATCCTTACAAAGCTGTATTTTTGTGAGTTTAACCTGAGAGGAAGCGGACACATTCTCAATGTGTCATCGTTGGCATCGTTTTCTCCCGGACCTGTGTTTTCATCATATTATGCATCAAAAGCATATGTAACACAGCTTACCAGGGCAATAGCCTTTGAACTGAAAAAGAAAAAGTCGGGAGTTAAAATAAGTGTATTTTGTCCCGGATCGGTAAACACGGATTTTAATACTGTTGCGGGTGCAAAAAAATTTTCAACACCACCACTTGCACCGGAATTTGCCGCAAAATATGCGATTGATAAAATGTTTAAAGGAAAAACGGTTATTGTGCCGGGTATCCGTGCAAAGCTTTTGCATATGGCATCAAAGCTGTTGCCGGCATCGGTGTGTATGAGCACGGTATATAAAAGTAAAAAGAAATAGCTTTATTATATATGAAAAACGGGGCTGTAGCAAAATGATTTCATTTTACTACAGCCCCGTTTTGTGTAATAAAAGCAATCTTTATTCCATACGGTTTTGTGTTGTATAAAGCTGATAATATTTTCCTTTAAGAGCCATCAGCTCATCGTGAGTGCCACATTCCATAACCGATTTTTCGCCGATAACCATTATGCGGTCGGAATTTTTGATTGTGGAAAGACGGTGGGCGATAACAAAGGAGGTTCTGCCCTCTAAAATTTTGTTTATACCGGCAATGAGTTTGCGTTCGGTTTCTGTATCAATGCTTGATGTTGCCTCGTCAAGAATCAGAATTTGCGGGTCACGGAGCATTGCTCTGGCAAGAGAAATAAGCTGACGCTGTCCGGCAGAAAGAGTTGAACCGCATTCGCTGACAAATGTGTCATAGCCGTCTGCAAGGTTTAAAATAAATTCCTCTGCGTTAACAGCACGTGTTGCGGCATAAACCTCTTCGTCGGTGGCATTTAATCTGCCGTAACGGATGTTGTCCATGATTGTGCCGGTAAAAATAAAGCTGTCCTGAAGCATGTATCCCAGCTTTGAACGGAGCGATTCTACGGTCACGTCCGCAATGTTGTGCCCGTCAATTAAGATTTCACCGCTTTCAATGTCATAATATCGGCTGAGAAGGTTTACAACGGTTGTTTTTCCGGCACCGGTGGGTCCCACAAGGGCAATTGTTTCGCCTGCATTAACCTTAAATGAGACGTTTTCCAAAATTGTTTTATCTTCTTTGTCGTAACGGAATGTTACATTTTTAAATTCTACATCGCCTTTCACATCGGGCATTTCATAGGCGTTTTCCTTGTCATGAATAACAATATCTTCACCAAGAGTTTCAAAAATTCTGTCAAGGTACGCCGCATTTGTCATAACACTGTTATATATATTGCTCAGGTTAGAAATCGGTGCCCAGAACCTGCTTATGTAAGATGTCATGGCGTAAATCATACCAATCTGATATGCCGCCGGGTCTTTTGTAAGTGCTCCCACTGCAATAAAATAAATAAAACAGGTTGTAAATCTCGACAGAAAATATGTTGTGGGAAAAATAGCAAATTCAATGGATTTTGCTTTCATAAACGTCTTATAGCTGTCGGTTGCAAGACGTGCAAAAATACGTTTGTTTTTCTTTTCGCGCACAAACGCCTGAGTAATACGCACACCGTTTATGCTTTCGTGCAAGTAAGCATTGAGATTGGAGTTTTTATCGCTGTATTTCTGCCATGCCTTGCGGTGAATATTTTTAAGGCTGTTTATCACAATTCCCAGAACCGGCAAGCCAACAAGAGAAATCAGCGTCAGCTTAGGGCTGAGCGAAATCATGTAGCAAAGCACTACAACAATCGAAAACAGCTCCATAACAACGTTTATAATGCCGTTTGAGAACATATCAGCAAGGGAGTCAACGTAGTTTACAACTCTTACTAAAATTTTGCCGTGAGGACGTGAATCGTAATAAGAAAACGGCAGCTTCTGCAAATGCGAAAACAAATCGCGTCGCATATCGTAAATAATTCCCTGACCAACAATGTTCATGTGCTTCATACGGAATTTCTGTGTGAAAAATCCCACAATCATAATAGTCAGCATGGCAATGCCAATCATAATGAGCCCTTTTACATTTTCATTCGGAATAGCATGGTCAAAGGCAAGCTGTGTAAGAAACGGGTTTGCCATGGCAACCACGTTGTTTATCATAACAACGCAAAGGGTTATGATAAGGTCTTTTTTGTAAGGCGAAATATACTTGCCGGCTTTTTTAAGAAGCGAAAAATCCAGTTTTACGTTAAGGTCTTCGTCTTTTTTATAGTTATTGACTTTTGCCACAATCAATCAACCTCGCTTTCTGCTTTTTCGCCAAGCTGGTGGTGATAAACATCACTGTAATATCCACCGTTTCGCACAAGCTGGTCATGACGTCCCATTTCAGTAATAACGCCATTCTCAAGCACAATTATCAGGTCGCAGTTTTTTACCGAAGAAATTCGCTGAGAAATCATGAAAACTGTTTTGTCCCTGAAATAGCAGTTAAGCTGATTTTGAATATATTTTTCAGTAGCGGCATCAAGTGCAGAGGTTGTGTCATCAAGCACAAGCACCGACGGTTTTCTAAGTATTGCACGGGCAAGGGTAAGCCTTTGCCTCTGACCGCCCGAAAGCCCTACACCACGTTCGCCGATAACGGTGTCATACCCTTCGGGAAGTTTTGATACAAACCCATGAGCATCGGCAATTTTTGCCGCTTCAATAATATCCTCCATTGGTGCAAGAGCATCGCCGTAAGCAATGTTTGCGGCAACAGACTCCGAAAACAGGAATACATCCTGCTGTGCAACGGCAATACTACTGCGAAGCCGCTGAATATCAATTTCTTTAATCGGCACGCCGTCAACTAAAATTTCACCGTCTGTCAGGTCATAAAAACGGCTGATAAGATTGATTATTGTGGATTTTCCTGAACCTGTTGCACCGATGATACCCACGTGCTGACCTTTTTTTACATTAAAACTTATGTTACGAAGTGCACCCTCGCCGGCATAGTCAAAAACAACGTTTTTAAACTCAAAATTACCGTCAATACGGCTTTTGTCGGGATTTTCGCTGTTGACGATGCGGGGTTTTTCTTCAAGAAGAGCCATAATTTTTTCGCTTGAAGCCATACAGTTTGCCGCTTCGTTAAACAGGTTGCCAAAGTTGGCAAGGGGGGCAGTTATCATCCATACCATGCCATTGAACATAACAATCTGCCCGATTGTCATTTGTCCGGCAATAACTAAAATACCGCCGACAGTGATGTTGTAAATTGAAAAAATCGAGCCCATGTTGGCAATAATCGGTGAATATTTTCGTGCAACGGCATTAACCTTGTACTGGGCAAACCTGAAAGAGTCGTTAAAGGCTTCCATTTTGCGGTTTTCAAAATCAGCTCTGCCAAAAGCCTTTACAACACGGTTTGCACTAATGTTTTCCTGAACAATTGTGTTCAGATTTGCTCGCATTTCACGCACATTTCTGAAACACGGTGCAAGCTCTTTGACGGATTTGATACTTACAAAAACAACCAGCGGAAGAACAAGAGCCATAAGTGCAATAAAGCTTGCGTCGCACATGGTAATCATAACTACAATTGCGGCTATAAAAATTGCTGCCTGGTCAATAATCATATATAAAACCCAGGCAAAAAAGTGACGTATGTAATCAATATCCGCCGTCAGTCTTGTCATGATATCACCGGTACGGTTTTTGTCAAAATAGTCAAAATCAAGCGACATCAGCTTGTTAAAACCTCGCTGACGCATTTTTAAAGCGGCGTGCTGACCTACCAGGTCGATGGTGTAGCGGTTGTAATACCAGATTATCATGTGAAGTGTGCCGGAGGCAAGAAACGTGCCGATTATGGGACCAATACGGTGGTATTGCCCTTTGCCGATAACTTCGTCAATAATAAGACTGGTGAGATAGGCTTCAAAAATCTCAAAGCCGCATTTGAAAATACCAAGCAGCAGGGCAGAGCAGTACCGTGCCCGTTTGCCTTTGAGTAAGTCCCAGAAAAACGCTGTTTTATTCATTTTTCTTTCCCTCCCGGACACAAGGATAAAATCCTTGAATTTCAAGTACATTTTACCACAGTAAAAAGCTAAATTCAACCCGATTTGACATCGAAGTTGCGCTGTTTTTAAGTTTTTAAAAGCCACAAATACGATTTTTGGAGAATAAGTTAACCATACTTTAAATTTCGTAGCATTTCTTCAAAATACTACTATACTTGTCTTATTACCCGTTTCGTCTGTACCAGGCAGGGGACATACCGGTGCGGCGCTTGAAATATCCCGAAAAATAATGCTCGTCGCAAAAGCCCAGACTGTAAGAAATCTCTTTTACCCGAAGCGAGGTGTTTCTCAGCATATGCTGTGCGGTTTCGATTTTCCGCCTCATGGCATAGTCATAGGGTGTAATACCAAACTCGTTTTTGAAAATACGTGTTATCTGTGACGGCGAGCGATGCAGAAAATCTGCCATGTCGTTTGCAGAAATGTTGTTGCCAATGTTTGCATCAATGTAATTTTTGAGTCGTTCTCCGTCAGACAAAGAATTTGGGCTGTCGATGCGGATTTCGTATAAACAGCGAATTATGGCATGCAATATTTCTTCTGACTTTTTCAGCATAAGCTCAGGATTTTGGATGTTTTCACGAATAGAAGTCAAAAATTTTTCAAACAGAATTTTTGCCGGTTCGCCGGCGTTTTTTATGTGGTTTACGCCGGTTAAATTGTAAGCATCCAACAGAGATTTAACAAGAACACCGTCAATGTTAAACCACATTTTTACCCAGGGGTCGTCGTCGAAAGAGTAGTAAAAATGGTTTTTGTCCTTGTCAAGCATATAAACATCCCCGGCGGAGGCAACAAAAGTGTTTGTGCCGCAGGTTACACTTCCGCTTCCTGATATGATATACTCAAAACAGTATATCCAAGAATTTTTTCGTTCAATTTTATATGTGCCGTCGCAGAAGGATATTCCGGCAAGAGAAATTTCCAAAGGTTTTTTGCCGGTTATGGTGCCATAATAAAACATATTTTCTTTCATGCGTGTATTCCTCACCTTTTTGCTTAAAATACCCATTGTTTTTTATTTATTTTAGCATTATAATTAAGTTATGTCAATACTATTTTGAAAAACGGAGGTAAAATTTTATGAATATTTTAAGACCGGAGCATCCCAACCCCATATGGAAACGTGATGCGTGGATAAATTTAAACGGACAGTGGGATTTTGAATTTGATTTCGGCATTAGCGGCAGAGACAGAAAATGGAACGAAACGGCAGAGTTTTCGCACAAAATTAATGTGCCGTTTTGTCCCGAAAGCAAGCTGTCCGGCATAGAAAACACCGATTTTTTAAACTGTGTGTGGTATCGCCGCAGCTTTGAAATTCCATCTGAATATAAAAATCAAAATTGTATTATACATTTTGGTGCGGTGGATTACAAAGCCTACATATATATAAACAGCGAGCTTGCAATGACTCACGAGGGCGGTTATACCTCTTTTGAATGTGATATAACAAAATATCTTAAAGACGGAGAAAACGTAGTGACCGTTTGTGCAGAGGATATTATGCGCACAGGCCGTCAGCCCAGAGGCAAACAGAGCGAGCAGTATTATTCACGAGGCTGTGATTACACACGCACAACAGGTATATGGCAGACTGTGTGGCTTGAATTTGTGCCGCAAACATATATTAAAACCGCAAAATACTATCCCGACATCGAAAACTGCAAGCTGAGTGTTTCGGCAATTGTCTGCGGAAAAGGTGAGCTTATTGCAAAAGCATTTTACGAGGGTAAAGAGGTAGGCACGGCAGCTGTAAAATCAAACGGTGGCACAGTTAATTTTGAAATAGCACTTTCAGAAAAACATCTCTGGGAGGTTGGCTGCGGCAGACTTTACGACCTTGAGCTTGCTTATGGAGAAGATAAGATTTTAAGCTATTTCGGACTTCGCAGTGTGCGTCTTGAGGGCATGAAATTCCTCATTAACGAAAAAAGCGTGTTCCAGCGTCTTGTGCTTGACCAGGGATTTTATCCTGACGGAATTTACACCGCACCGTCCGCAGAAGCACTTGAAAACGATATTAAAATTTCGCTTGATGCCGGATTTAACGGTGCAAGACTTCACGAAAAAGTGTTTGAACCGCTGTTTCTTTATTATTGTGATAAGCTGGGTTATCTTGCATGGGGAGAATATCCCAACTGGGGATTTGACCATACAAACATTGCTTTTGCACATATTTATATCAATGAGTGGCGTGAAGCAATTGAGCGTGATTTCAACCATCCGGCAATCATCGGCTGGTGTCCGTTTAACGAAACATGGGACAGGAACGGTTGTAAGCAGGATGACAATATTTTAAAATCGGTTTATCTTGACACAAAAGCTCTTGACACAACACGTCCATGCATTGACACAAGCGGTAACTTCCATGTTATTACAGATATATTTGACCTGCACGACTATTCTCAGGACCCCGAAATTCTTCATGTTCGCTACGATGGAATTTTAGAAAAGAACTTGTTCCTGGACAAAGATACAAAAAACTGGCATCTCCATATAAAACGCCAGCAATATGAGGGACAGCCGGTGTTTATCAGCGAATACGGCGGCATAAAATGGGTTATGGATAAGGATGAAAAAGGCAACGCATGGGGCTACGGAGACGGACCGAAAACCAAAGAAGAATTTGTTGAGCGTTATCGTGGTCTTACAGATGCACTTCTTGATAACAAGGATATGTTCGGCTTCTGTTATACACAGCTTTATGATGTTGAGCAGGAACAGAACGGACTTTATACCTACAGCCGTAAACCAAAATTCGGTATGGAGATTTTCAAAAAAATCAATTCACGCAAAGCAAAAATAGAAGATTAATAAAAATAAGGCAAAACGGTTTGCAGCCGTTTTGCCTTATTGATATATGCGAAAGAGAAAATCCGCTGTATATAGCGGATTTTCTCAAAGTGTGTAGCGACTTTTGAAACAGAGTATGTAAAATAAAAAAGTGCGCAGCCGAAACCACGCACGAAAAATGCACAGCTCCTTGCTGCGACACAATTTTTGCACATAATACAAGTATGTGAAAGTAGAGCATGCATTTTTACCAAAATAAAAATACACACCTATACTATGTGCTATTTAATTGTGTCGCAGTATTATTGTACCACAAAAATTGATAGTTGTCAATAATTTGCACAATAAAATCTGTATAGCGGCTTCTCCGCCGGAGAAAAGGCTAATGGTCGGTACAAACTTGTAGGGTGAGGTTTTTTGAATTTTTTGCACAAAAAAGCATACTGCACGATATTAGTGCAATATGCTTTTACGCAAAATTTTATTTTTTAAAATTTTCAAAAATTTCGTTGACTTCTTTATAGGAGTCATGAGTGCCGATGTCATAACATTCGCCACAAAATTCGTAAGCGTAAACCGGGCGTATTTTATGAAGCCAGGAAGGGAAGAATCCAGGTGCATCAGGGTTTCCGCCTTCTGCAAGGTATTTTTTGATAAGCGGCAAAGTATCCTTTTTATAAATATACGATGCAAATGCCGCAAGATCTGTTTTGGGATTTTGGGGTTTTTCTTCCATTTCCGTCACTTTGCCGGTTTCATCGGTTAAAACGTTTGCCATACGTCTTAAATCTTCGATTTTATCAAGACGTTTTACCAAAATTGTATCGGCGTTTTTTTCTTTGAAAAAGTTATAATAATCTTTAAGCTCAAAGGTGAAAATATTATCACCGGCAATCACAAGCAAATCGTCGTCAATTTTGCAGGTGTTAACTGTAAAATTGATGTCGCCTACGGCACCAAGCTTGTTGGAATCGTCAGTAGTGCCATCGTTTACGGCTACAATGTTAAGGCGACCGCTGTAACTGTTGCACCATTTTTCAAAAGCATCAAAAAACTTGGCGTTGCTTGCAATATAAACCGTATCAATTGCCGGTATTTTTTCGAGCTCATCGGTAATGTAGTTAATTATAGGTCTGCCGGCAATATCAAGAAGTGCCTTTGGTCTGTCTTTTGTAAGAGGATACAGACGTGTTGCATATCCGGCAGCAAGAATTATTGCTTTCATTATATTACCTCGTTATCCTTCGTTTTTGTTTTTTAGTGAAATTTTAACTGTGTCATCAACGCCCTCTTTAAGCTTAACACCGTCAGGTAAAATAAGCTTTGCTTCATATTCCCGACCTGCTTCAAGAGCAGAATCAAGTACAACAGGCTGTGTGGAAAGCTCATTTACAACGTTTACAGCATCGCATTCACCGTAAATTTCAACTTCATAGGGTGTGGTTTTTATTTCAAGATCGTCCGGTAACTGCCCGTTTATGCGCATATCAGGAACAATTTTTACCGTTTTGTGCTGTTCAAGCTCTATTGATACCGAAATCGTTCCGATGTCGGTTATAATTCCGCTGTTGTCTATACGGTTATTGTCGTTGTCAAAAAAAGATACGTTGCAGTTTATTTTGCCGCTTTCGTGAATATTTGACATATCAACTTCCAAACCGGCGTACGAAATTTCTTCCAACGCTAATGACGGCAGAGTGATTGTTACCTGTTTTATAGCAGATTCAATACTTGTGGCGACAAGACCTTCTGACAAATTGTTTACAGGAATAACCTTAACAGGCATAACCGAGGTGACATATTTGTCAATATATACTTCAACAACCGACGGGTCAACCGATTTTATGTTTACGCCTTCGGGTGCCGAAATTTCGGGTGTTATGGAATATTTGCCAGGCTGTGAAACATTGTCGAGATTAAGCTTTGCGTAGTATCCGCCGCGAACACCTGTAACAAAACTGCGTTTGCCATGTGCAGTAAATTCAAGCGTATCACTTGATTTTGAAAAAACAACCATGCCTTCGTTAAGCTGCACCTGATTAAGACCGCATATTATTTCAACATCTTTAATTTTTTCACTTCTCGGCGGGTCTTCGGTTGTTATAACGAAAAACCACAAGACAAATGCGGCAAGCACCGAACATATTCTGAGAAAGGTTTTATTGTTCATCCATCCTTTTTCCATGAATCTCTCACCTTTCCTATAATTTTTTTGGCGGGAATGGTTTTTGAAGACTGCGGAATAAGCAGTTTTTCAAGCCATTTGCTAAGACTTTCGTACGAAAGATTACGTGTGAGATTGCCGTTTAAAGCAAGCGAAATTTTACCTGTTTCTTCCGAAACAATAACTACAACACAATCTGCAGTTTCGCTGATGCCTATGCCTGCACGGTGACGTGTGCCAAGCTCTTTACTGAGGCTGACATCGTCGGTAAGCGGCAAGTAACATCCTGCGGCAACAACTCTGCCTGAATCTATAATGACTGCTCCGTCATGAAGCGGAGATTTCGGGAAAAACAGGTTTTCAAGAAGCTGCGGAGAAACACGGGCATCAATGGATGTGCCGGTGCTTATTACTTCACCAAGTTTTGTCTGACGCAAAATAACCATTAACGCACCGGTTTTTGTTTTAGAAAGCGAATCTGCCGCTTCGGCGATGGATTTTATCGTTTCAAAAGAATCGGTATCGCCTGATTTTTCGTCGGACTTAAACAATGGAAAGTTGCTTCTGCCCACTTTGTCGAGGATGCGACGCAATTCCGGCTGAAAAAGTATAATCAGAGCAAGAAGCCCTACCTGCATTGTGTTTCGCAGAATATAGTTGATGGTGTTGAGCTGTAACCATCCGCTTACCTGCATTATCACAAGCAAAATTACAATACCTTTAAGAAGCGTCTGCGCACGGGTTTCTTTAACAAGGCTTATTGCCTTGTAAATGACATACGATACTATAATTATATCGATAATATCCATCCAGCCGATATAAACATATGACGAAAGCGGCTGAAGAAAGTCAAGCATATAATCACTCCTTAGGTACTAAAATTTATTCATAATCAAGCCGGTTATTATTTTGGGATAAAAATAAGTGGATTTTTGCGGCATTTTTTCGTTTGCAAAACAAATTTCTTTAAGTTCACCGATTTTTGTGGGATTTAAGAAAAATGCACACTGGTAAGCATTGGTTTTTGCAAGCGATTCTGCTTCGTAAGCATTGTGGGTATATGTTAAATTGTGTTGGTTTTTGAGGCTGTCTTTGTCAATGCCTAAAATTTTGTCTAAAATAAGCGTATGCAAAATCGTCACATCAAGCTGAGAATAAACGTAAGATTTTTCCGGGCTTAGTGTCCGAAGGGCATTGGTGTTTTTTAGGGTAAGCATATAGTAATAATTTTTGCCTGTGTACAGGGCAAAAGATTTTTTATCACTACACTGTGCCAAAGATTCTTCAATTTTGGGCACGACGCTGTCTTCTTCGTAAACAATTCGTCTTACTTCAAAATCGTTACTTAAAAGCTCAATGGTTTTTTGCTCATCAAAATCAATAACATTTTTCACAAGTCTGTGAGTCGGAAAAACCGTAAGTCCCGGCTCGTCCGTTTCAACAAGATGCATCAGTATAAAGTTATACGGCTCATTACCTGTATGATTGGGGTTTTTGGTGCGCATCATATTACGGTAGCTGAGTGCTGCGGCATATCTGTGATGACCGTCGGCAATAAACAACTGTTTATTTCTGAACTCGTTTTGTATTTTTGCAATTGTGTTTTCGTCCGAAATACGCCATAACCGCTGATGTACACCGTCCGAAGAAGTAAATTCTGTTTCGGGAGGTGTGTTGACAGAAACGGAGTTTATGGCGCTTACAATATTTTTTTCGGTATCTGTGTAAAGCGAATAAACAGCACTGAAATTTGCGTTTGTTACACAAATGAGGTTGTATCTGTCGGTTTTGGCTTTTGAAAACGTGTCTTCATGGGGCATGATTACGCGGTTTTCAAATTCTTCAAGACGTACAAGGCACATAATACCTTTGCACGAATGAGTATTGCCTCCAAACGTAAACTCCTGCCCATAAATATAAATTGATGGCTCGCTGTCAAAATGCAATATGCCGGATTCGAGCCATTCGTGCAAAATGTGGTTGCTGCGTATGTATTTGTTGTTATATTCATCATCATCGTCATTATTTTCGCCAAGTTCAAGCCGCACCACATTAAATGGATGTTTATTATACAGCTTTTGCTGTTCTTCCGGCGAAATAATATCATATGGCGGAGAGGTGACTGCTGCCAGATCACCGACGGTATTTTTATCAAAACGCATCGCCGAAAAGGGGATAATGATAGCCATTTAATCATAGCCTTTCTGTTGATATTTTAAAACAGTTATAATATTATTTTAATATATATTTGAAAAATAGTCAATAGTATTTGACAATTTTTGTAAACATTTTTTATATGTTTAATTAAAGAAAATATAAAGCATAATAATTCTGTGAGAATTTATCTCACAGAAAGGCGGAATATGTGTGAAATCTTCTTTTGTTGCAGGACTTGCGGCAGGTGCAGCTATAGGAGCGGTTGCGGGTGCCATGATTGAAGCTAAAGATAAAACCAAAAAGAAAGTGTCCTGCAGTGACGGATTTTTTAAATCAATGGGAACGCTTATTGATTCTTTTATGCCGGGATAAACTGAAAAGTTGTGCGGAAGCTGTGTTTTGCGTATGCTTCCGCACATATTTTGTATTGACAAATCTTTTAAAAAAGTGTAAAATAATGATGTATATTTATTTTTTGGAGGATTAAAATTATGCCTTATATTCAGACAAAAGCAAACGTTGAAATTACAAAAGAACAGGAAAAAAACATAAAAACCGCACTGGGCAAAGCAATCGCCCTTATTCCCGGAAAATCGGAAGCCTGGCTTATGTGCGAAATTGAGGGTGGCAAAAACCTTTATTTTGCAGGCAACGGCGACACCCCCTGTGCTTATAACGAGGTTAAAATTTTAGGCAACGCAAGTGAAGCCGACTGCAATACGCTCACAGGCGAAATCTGTCGCATTTTAAATGAAGAGCTTGGTATTGCTCAGGATAAAATTTATGTAAAATACGAAATGTGCTCCGTATGGGGCTGGAACGGCTCTAATTTTTAATATCGGCAAAGGATTTGGTTTTAATGGAAAAATACGCAATATTTCTGGATATTGATTGCACACTTCTGCCTTACGGAAAGCCCGTTCCGCCGGAAAATATCCGTGCAATAAAAGAGGCAACAGAAGCAGGACATCATGTGTTTATCAACACCGGCAGGGCGTTTAGCTGTATTCCCGGTTACATAAAACAAAACGTGCCTTTAAGCGGATATGTTGCCGGTTGCGGAGCAAATATAATTTTTAAAAATGAGGTTATAAAAAGTGTTATACTTACACCCGAAGAACTGAAGTTTTCGTGGAAAATCATTGAAAACTCCGGCGTAATGTGCTTGTATGAAGGCGAAAACCTTTGTATTGCTCACGGTGAAGAATCCTTAACGGTATGGAAAGAGCACGCAGACGGAAACATCATTTATTCTCCGGAAGAATTTGACACAAAATTTGCATCGGCACGCATTTCAAAGCTGACGGTTATGCCTGTTCCGGCGGAAGACGCTGTCAGAAAGCTGGCAGAAAATTTTGATATAATAAATATGTCTTTTTATATGGAGGTTATACCAAAAGGTTGTTCAAAAGGCAATGGAATGCTTGAAATTGCCGAAAAATTAGGAATAAAAAGAGAAAACTGCATTGCCATGGGCGACAGCGAAAACGACCGCACCATGCTTGAAACAGCCGGTATAAGTGTTGCCATGGATAACTCGCCCGACGAAATCAAAAAAATTGCAGATTTTGTTTCCACCGACTGTCAAGACGGCGGCGTGGCATACGCAATTGATAAATTAGTGCTGAAAAAATAAAGACGGTACAACCCATGCACAAATACCCTGACATTCCGTGAAAGGAAAATTATCATGACAAAATACGCAATTTTCATAGACATCGACGGCACGCTGTTTGACGGCAAAACCATTCATCCCGAAAACATCCGTGCCATAAACGAAGCTTCTGCCGCAGGGCATTTTGTGTTTATCAACACCGGCAGAGGATACAGCTTTATTCCCGATTACATTCTTGAATGTGCCGACTTTTACGGTGTTGTTGCGGGAATTGGGGCGCACATTGTCATCGGCGGAAAAACTGTCAAAAGTGTTACTGTTGACAAAGAAAGCTTAAAACAGGTTGTTTCTGTGTTTGCAGACACAGACTGTGCCGTACGCTATCAGGGCGAACAGCATTTTTATTATCAGAACAATCCCGATCCCAAAAACGGGGACGGAGTTATTGCTTCCAAAGCAGACATTGACCGTCTTTATGACGAAATGAAAATTTCTAAATTCACCTGCTACAACAAAAAACCGTCTGCAAAGCAGCTTAAATTTCTTAATGAAAACTTTTCTGTTGTAGAATATAATTCTTCTGCCGAGATGACGTCAAAAGGGCAGAACAAGGCTGTGGGAATGCTTGATGCCGCAAAGCTGGTGGGCGTAGAACCCGAAAACTGCATTGCCATGGGCGACAGCGAAAATGACATTGATGTGCTGAAAGTCGCAGGGATAAGCGTTGCAATGGGCAACTCACCCGACGAAATCAAAAAAATTGCAGATTTTGTTTCCACCGACTGTCAAGACGGTGGCGTGGCATATGCAATTGATAAATTGGTACTGAAAAAATAAACGGATTTTTTACAGCGGAATAGCAGAAAGGAATGAAAAATGGAAAAAATAGCATTTATTATAGGAATTATGGCTGTAACACTCTATTTGATGGGTTATCAGCAAAAGAAGCGAAACCGGATTATATTATTCAATGTTTCGTCAAGAACACTTTATATTGTTCAGTATATTCTTCTTGGGGCGTTTGAAGGGGCGGTTCTTGATATAGTAGGAGCAATATCGTCTTTGTTGGCACAAAAGAAGAATGTACAGTTTATTAAAAAACATCTCAAATTATTTATTATAGCTGTAAACTTAATGATTATTGCATCGGGATTAGCACTTTATAAAGATATATTCAGCCTGTTTCCCATTATTGGCGTGCTTTTACATACAGGAGCATTCTGGATAGATGACGAAAAGCGAATCAGGCAAATATCGTTGATAGGTTCACCGTTTTGGTTTGTTTACAACTTTGTAAGCAAAGCATATGGTTCTTCAATCGGAGATTTGCTCACCATAGCATCTATCGGAATTGCCATATACAGATACGATATAAAAAAGACGAAAAAAGATTAAAGGAACGATAATTATGTCAAAAACACTTGTACTTGCCGAAAAACCCTCCGTAGGGCGTGAAATTGCCCGTGTGCTGGGTTGTAAATCAAATCGCAACGGAAGTATCCACGGCGACAAATATATTGTAACCTGGGCACTGGGGCATCTTGTTACCCTTGCTGACCCGGAGCATTACGGCAACGAATATAAAACCTGGAGCATGGAAACCTTGCCCATGCTGCCCAAAAAGATGGATTTAGAGGTTATTAAACAGACATCGAAACAGTTTTCTCATGTTTCTTCGCTGCTTAAAAGCAGTGAGGTTTCTTCTGTTGTTATTGCAACTGATGCCGGACGTGAGGGTGAGCTTGTTGCACGTTGGATTATCATGAAAAGCGGCGTAAAAAAACCGCTTAAACGCTTGTGGATTTCCTCGCAGACCGACAAGGCAATAAAAGACGGATTTGCTCATCTTAAAGATGCAAACGACTATTACAGCCTGTTTATGAGTGCTCAGGCCCGTGCCGAGGCTGACTGGTATGTGGGGCTTAACGTTACCCGTGCCCTGACCTGCAAATTTAACGCACAGCTCTCTGCCGGACGTGTGCAGACACCTACTCTTGCGCTGATTGTAAACCGTGAAAACGAAATACGCAAATTTGTGCCAAAGGAATTTTATACAATAAACGCAAAATTTGCCGGATTTACCGCTACATATGCGGACGACAAGGGCAACAGCCGTCTTTTTGATAAGGAAAAGGCAGAAAAAATTGTTGAAGAAATAAAAAACAAGCCATTTAAGGTTGTTGATATAAAGCGTACAAAAAAACATATGTCGCCGCCGGCACTTTATGACCTTACCGAGCTTCAGCGTGACGCAAACAAGCTGTATGCATATTCGGCAAAACAGACACTTTCGCTGATGCAGAGTCTCTATGAGCACCACAAGCTGCTGACATATCCCAGAACAGATTCGCGGTATATAACAGATGATATTGTGCCCACACTCGGAGACCGTGTGAAAGCTGTTAATTTCGGTGAGTTTGCACCTCATGCGGCGGCGATTGTCCGTGGCAGAAAAACCATTTCAAAATCCTGTGTAAACAACGCAAAAGTCAGCGACCATCATGCAATTATACCAACCGAGCTGTCAGGTGCATTGGCACAGCTTTCGCCGGAAGAACGCAGAATTTATGCGCTTGTTGTAAAACGGTTTTTGGTTTCGTTTTTTGAAAACTATGAATACGAAAGCCTCAAAATTACGTTAAAATGTGGCAACTACACTTTTACCGCAAACGGAAAAACCGTTATAAACAAAGGGTTTAAATCGGTTTATGATATGCCCGGGGACGACGAAGAAAACGAGCCGGATATTACTGTTCCTGTTTCGGGAGCATCCCTTAACGCCGTTTCTGCCACTTTGTCAAAACAGCAGACAACGCCGCCGGCAAGATATACCGAGGCAACTCTTCTTTCGGCAATGGAAAATCCGGCGAAATTTATAGAAAATTCCAAAATGAAAGAAATCATGAAAAAAAGCAGCGGTCTGGGCACTCCTGCAACACGTGCGGATATTATAGAAAAGCTGTTTGACTGTTTTTATGTTGAACGCCGTGGAAAAGAAATTTATCCCACATCAAAGGGTATTCAGCTTATCGGGCTTGTGCCCGAAAAGCTGAGAAGTCCTGAGCTTACGGCAAGCTGGGAAGAAAAGCTTGAGCAGATCCGAAACGGGAAAGTGAGCATCGGCAATTTTATTGCCGAAATCAAGGAATACGCCTCACAGCTTGTAAAAGATGTAAAATACAGCGACGAAAAATATGTTCACGATAATATGACACGTACGCCCTGCCCCGAGTGTGGAAAATATCTGCTTGAGGTTTCGGGCAAACGTGGCAAAATGCTGGTGTGCAGTGACCGTGATTGCGGCTATCGCCAGAATTTAAGCATAAAAACAAACACCCGCTGTCCCAACTGTCACAAGGTGATGGAGCTTTACGGTGACGGCGATAACAAAAAATATATCTGTGCTTGCGGTTTCAGAGAAAAGCAGGAGGCTTTCCATAAACGATATTCAAAATCAGATGGTGCAAACCGCCGTGATGTGCAGAAATATCTGCAAAACCAGAAAAATGCGGCAAAAGATGAGCTTAGCCCCTTTGAGCTTGCTATGCAGAAAGCGATGAAAAAAGACTGATGAAAATACCGAAAAATATAACAACCGCCATATTTGACTTAGACGGCACTCTGCTTGATTCCATGCATGTGTGGGACAAGGTTGACAGCGATTTTTTTGAAAAACGGGGCATGGTATCGCCGGAGGATTATACAACCGCAATCTGTACAATGACGATTGACGAAATTGCGGTTTACACAAAAGAGAGGTTTGATTTTCCTCAAACTCCGCAAGAGCTTATTGACGAGTGGATTTCAATGGCAGATGACGAATACAGAAAAAATGTGCCCCTTAAAGAGGGTGCACGTGAATATCTTTTGTATGTAAAAGAAAAAGGACTGAAAATGGGCGTTTTAACAAGCCTGTCAACTGAGCTTGCATTGCCGGCGCTCAAACGGTGCGGTGTGCTTGAGCTTTTTGATGTTATTGTTTCCTCAAGCGAGACAGGCGTTGCAAAGAACACGGTTGACGCCTATAAAGACGTTGCCGAAAAACTTGGCGAAAACACAGAAAACTGCATGTTTTTTGACGATACTTTTCCTGCTGTTTTTACAGCGAAAAAAGCAGGAATGACCGTCATAGGCGTGTTTGAAGAAACCTCGCCCGAAATGCAGGCTGATATTAAAAAAGAGGCAGATTATTACATAACCCATTGGCAGGATGCACCAAAATTTTAATATTACAGTAATAAAAAAGAGGCGGTAGCAAAATGATTTTTTTGCTACAGCCTCTTTTAGCTAAATAATTTAAGTTGTGCGGTTTACATCTTCACGAAGAAGTCGGTATATGCAAGCAGCAACCGGAACACCAAAAAGCATACCCGCAATGCCCATAATTCCGCCACCGATTGTTACGGCTGCCAGCACCCATATGCCGGGCAGACCGATGGACGAGCCAACAACTTTGGGGTATATCAAATTACCCTCAAGCTGTTGCAGGATGATTATAAATATGAGGAATACAAGGGCTTGAACGGGGGATACAGTCACAATCATAAATGCACCCACAAATGCTCCTATGTATGCACCGGCTATGGGAATTAACGCAGTAACCGCCACAAGAGCACCTATCATTGTTGCGTAAGGAAGCCTCAATAGCCACATTCCGAGAGTACACAGCAAGCCAAGTATAACTGCTTCGGTACACTGACCTACTATATAATTATGAAAAGATTCGTTTAGTACCGATAAAAAATGATTGAGCTTGCCGCACATTTTTGACGGTAAGTATCGATTCATTATTTTTGTAAACTGATTTTGCAGTTTGTTTTTTGAAAATAAAATATAAATTGCAAAAATTATGCTTAAAATTGCGGATATAATACCTGAAAATACAGATGTAACCAATGTTATAACCATGTCCATAACATTTCCCACGCCGGAGGTAAACATTTCAATTATACTGCCGATGCGTGACTGCCAGTCAATACTGCTGATTGTATTAATAATATTTTCGGGGACAATATCAATTTTATCTATGAGCGATACAAGGTATTTTACTGCACCGGGAAGTTCTGCCGTGATAACTTGTACACATGAGATAAACTGAGGAACAACAATGCTTACAACAAGTACAATTATTGCCGCAAGCGATAAAAATGCACTTGCCATGCAAATGGGTCTTCGGCTTTTTATGAGAATGCGATTTTTTGATTTTGGGAAATAGTGTTTCTCATAAAAGCTCATGAGAATGTTTACCGGGTATGCTATGCCGCAACCTATAAGCAACGGAAACGAAGCTCCAATCACAGTATTTAAAAGCTTTTGCACATTGTCAAGATAGTGAATGCATAAATATAAGATGAACACACTCAGGCATATTTTAAAATATTTTTTCCATTCGCTGTTCATTACATTGTACCGCCGTCAGAAGTTTTTTTGAGTGCCAGACATACTATATCAAATACAGATTCAAGAATGAGAGAAATTCCGGTAAATACCCATATAGCTTCTTTTGAGCCAAAGGGATTTATAAGTATAACAATGGCACAAACAATAGAAACTGCTGCACTAATAGCGGGCAAAAACCATTTTTCTTCTTTAAGACGAACGCTGTCGATTGTCCACTGAACCTTGTTAAGACCCATTAACAAAATGCCGATTCCGTACACAACTGTCCAGAGAGTAAATGATTCAATAATCCATTTTGAATTTAATGCGCAAAATATACCGCCGATTACACAAACAAGACCTTTAAAAAGACTTTGTCCGTCGGCAGCTTCCTGTGCATCGGTACGAAAATATTTTACTGTACTGATAACACCCAACACACAAAGCACAACGCCAAAAGCAATGATAATTCCTGTTGTAAAGTTGTTGGGATTTACAAGCAGCAAAATACCAACCAAAAGCTCAAAAAGACATACAATAATTTCGTTTGCATTTTCTTTGATTGTGTTCATAGATACATTCCTCCATATAAATGTTGATATAATTTGACAATTTAATTATAATATACATAAAGCAATTTGTCAACATCAGGAAACAAATTTACAAAAAAAACCTCCGTAAAAACGGAGGTTTTTGTAACCAAAAAATGATTAACGTTTTGAGAACTGCGGTGCACGACGAGCGCCTTTGAGACCGTATTTCTTTCTTTCTTTCATACGAGGGTCACGTGTGAGGTAACCTGCTTTTTTAAGAGTTGAACGGAAAGCTTCTTCGTCAACTTTTAAAAGTGCTCTTGCAATACCGTGACGGATTGCGCCTGCCTGGCCTGTAAAACCGCCGCCCTGAACTTTACAGATAACATCAAATTTTGCTGCTGTTTCTGTTGCTGTAAGAGGCTGTTTAACTATAACTTTAAGTGTTTCAAGACCAAAATATTCGTCGATGCTACGACCGTTTATTGTGATGTTGCCTTTGCCGGCAACAAGTCTAACTCTTGCGACTGATTTTTTTCTTCTGCCTGTACCTAAGTACTGAATAGCTGCCATCGTTCATATCCTCCTTATTTAATTTCCTGCGTCCAAGCCTGGGGTTTTTGTGCTGCATGGTTATGCTCTGCACCTTTGTAAACACGAAGGCGTGTTGCTGCTTTTCTGCCGAGAGTTGTGTTAGGAAGCATACCCTCGATAGCCATTGAAACTAATTTCTCAGGATTTTTTTCCATCAGTGTTTTGCACTGAACAGCTTTGAGGCCGCCAATCCAGCCTGTGTGTCTGTAGTAGTATTTGTCTGTTAATTTTTTGCCTGTGAGCACAACTTTATCAGCGTTGATAACGATAACATGATCGCCGCAGTCAACGTGGGGTGTGAATGTGGGCAAGTGTTTGCCACGAAGAACGTGAGCAGCAGCTGCCGCTACACGACCCAGTGATTTGCCTTCAGCGTCTATGATATACCATTTTCTTTCAAGCTCACTAGCTTTTGCCATGTAAGTAGACATAGTTTTCCCTCCATCAAATTTATCTCTTTTTATTGAACATGAATTATTGTACCACAAAAGTTTTATTTTGTCAACACTTTTTTTGAAAAAATTTAATTTATAATTTTCAAACTTCGTTTTTCTCCTATTTTCTCACTTATGCTCACTCATGCTCGATTTGCAATTTCGTTTTTTATAAAAATTTTTGTGAAATTTGCTTTTTTCAAAAAAAGTATTGATAAAACATAAAAAATGTGATATTATAATTATGCTAAACTATTTTAATATGATTTAATCTGGGTATTCTATACGGAATATCTGTATATTTTTGTGTGCTTTTATATATTCTACTTTTGAGTTTGATAAAAATGCAAATTCCATTTAGTAGAATGTATAAGTATACCTATCTATTAAAATAGTTTAGCGACAATCGGAGTTTGCGTTTTTTATGCGCTAACTACGGTTGGCGCATTTTTTAATTTGCGAGTAAATATAGAGAGGGGGTAAAGAGATTTTCTGATTTCATTTTGCAAAGTGAAAATGCGCAAAAAAACGGCAGAATCGGAGAAGAAGACAAAGAACAGGTCTGCGTCTTATAAAAACTCTTAAAACCGATGATCTTATATTTTAACACAGAAAGGGACATTTATTATGAAAAAAATTTTTGCTTTTTTTATGACTATCATTCTAACATTTGTGGTTTTAACAGGTTGCTCAAATAATGAAAAAAACGGTTCATCAACCCTTAACGGAAAATATTATTATGAAGACGAAGCAGGTACTATATATGCCGAACAGTATATTGAATTTAGTCCGGACGGTAATCCTGACACAATGACATTAAGCAATAAAAACGGTGAAGGACCGTTGCTTAATTATACTATTAACGGGAAAGAGATAACCATAACATACACTTCTTTTAACGGAACAGAAAATGAAACATATTCGTTTTCACAACAGGGGAATACGATATATTTTAACGGAATGAAATTTGTAAAACAGTAATATTACAAGGTGGTTTTTACTTAATTTAGGAGGTGGTTAATAATGGCTTTTTGTTCAAGATGCGGAAAAGAATTACATACAGATAATCAGTTTTGTCCGCATTGTGGGAAGCCGGTTAGGGTAACCGCAAATAAAAATAATGCAAAGCCGTCAGCTCGATTTTTTAAAACTTTGCCTCTGTTTATTAGTGCTGTAATAGCATTTGTAAGCGGATTTATCGGTAATTTTGGCTATGATAACAGATGGAGTGGTTATGCAAAATCATTTATGAGCGCTTCGCAGCGAAAAGAAATTCAGTTTACTCAAAATATCATGGAAACTGTAACTGTGTTTTCTTTTATTTTAGCGGTATGTCTCGTTATTTGCGGTATTGTGCTGACAGCACACGAAAAGGGTTTTCTGCGTATTAATGCGAAATTATCTAAAATATGTACCTTTATTACGTTGATTGCTGTTGCATTTTGCGTGACGGAAATATATATTGTATTCTTTACGGAAACTTGTTATTTTTAGATTCACTTTCGTTTACAAATCCGGGCACAAATGTATTTGGCAAGAAGGTAATTAGAAAATTTATAAGGAGCTGTGACAAAACAATTGTCACAGCCCTTTGTTTAATTTACAAAGTAATTTGTTATAAGATATTTTTTGTCGCCGGAGGTTGCCATATTAAATATGCCGATTTGCTTTTTGCAGGCGAAGTTTAAAGTTTGGTACGCTCCGCCAAAAGTGTTTTTAACATAACATATCAAAAAATCAGAGTTTAGAATCATATATTCATTACATTTTAATATATAGAGCTTTTTTGGTGTTTTGCAAGGAATGTCCGCAATAACAATGCTATCGTAATTTTTATAGTATTTTGTTGATGTCTGCCGTAAGATACGGTATAACAAGACTGAGACGGATGTGAGAATACTTTTCTTTAAGGCAACGCACTGCTCTTGCTGAAAGTGCATCAAAATTGCCGTAGTTGCCCACCATAAACTCAGTAACGCCCTTTTGGATAATAAGTTTTTCGATAAGTTCAACCAGCTCGGAATATATTTCATCAGAATAACCGATTTTCGCATGCCCGGCAAAACAACATCTTTTTGTCATAATATCAACACCTTCTATTAAGTAGAGCGTGGCGACTCGACACGCCGATATTGGTTTGTGCCGTTTTGGAACGGTTTGGAACCGTTCCCTACGGAATTGTGTCGTCTCATTAACGGGTGGATGCAGGCATCCGTCCCTACATGTTTGTCCCTACCCTTGCCTCCACTTGTCAGGGGAGGTGGCAAAACCGCAGGTTTTGACGGAGGGGTAGTTTGTACATTATCTCTCCCTCCGAGTTTGCCTGCGACAAACCCACCTCCCTCGTCAGAGGGAGGCAGGAATGGTACAAATCAAAGCCTTTACCTCAAAGGGGAAGGCCTTGTATGTCAAACCTTAAAATGCAAATAATTATCATATAAATGCCACCCTCTATATGTGTATTATAACATTATTTTGTTGTAAAGTCAATCATTATTGTTGTTTTTACAACTTGGGAGAGTGTCGATTAAGGCGAAAATTAAGGATATAATATATACAGTAGAGGTGATACTGTATGAAAAATGAAAATTTTGATGTTTGGTTAGGAATTGGTCTTAATATATTACATTACAGAAAAGAACAAGGCATGACACAAATGCAACTTGCGGAAAAAGCAAATATAAGTAAAAATCATATGCAGAGGATTGAAACCGCAGCTTGTTCCTGCACTCTTGATACACTTATTGATATTGCGGAAGCGTTGAATATTCCTCTTAAAAAACTGTTTGAATTTAAAGATTAAAAAAGAAAAAACAAAAAGGCTGTTTCTTTAAACAGGTTATATGCATTAATATTAAAAATGTATTTTTGCATAAATTTGTGTTTATTGAGACAGCCTTTTAATTTTTTGCTTAGTTTCGCTATTTTGTACGCCGGCGTGCCGGGTCGACATGCCCTACGGGATTTTACGATTTTATATACGAAACGGTTATGAAACGTTCCCTACGGGTTTATACCGCCCACCGCCTCCATTGGTAACTTATCGCTTGCTATGATTTAGTCAAAATAATAGCCGGTTACATAATAATTGTCTGATTTTGCTATGTAGTTGGCAAGGTCGACCAATTGAACAAATTCACCGTTTATGCCGAATTTATCATTTTCTGAAGCAACAGAGCGTGTACGGGTTATAACGTTTTCAAAACTTGCCTGTGATTTAAACTCCGAATCACGAAGCAACAGAGAAAATTCTGCCGCGGCTGATGCAAGTTTAAAATTATCGCTTTCCTTATCGGAATTTATTGTGCTTATGACCTTTTCCACAAGCTGGCTTTCGCTTTCTCCGGGGTTTTTATAGCGGATTTTGAGGGTGAGCAAATCTGCTTTGTTTTCGCCTGCGTTCTGATATTTAAGTGCAGACTGAACATCACCGGTTTGAGGAGTGATTTCGTAAAGAACAACAACGGTATGCCCTGCGCCTACTTCGCCGGCATCTTTGGCATCATTGATGAAATCCTCATTTTCAAGTTTGCGGTTTTCGTAGCCTATAAGACGGTATTGTGCCACGGTCTGAGGATTAAACTCTGCCTGGAATTTGACGTCATCCGCAATGGAATACAAGGTTTTTGGCAAGTTGTCAACAAGCACACGCTTTGCTTCTTTGAGATTATCTATATACGCATAGTTTCCGTTGCCCTTGTCCGCAAGCATTTCCATGCGGTTATCCTTGTAATTGCCCATGCCGAATCCTAAAACGGTAAGATAAATTCCGCTTGCACGTTTTTCGGCAATAAGATTTTCAAGCTCGCTATTATCGGTAATTCCGACATTGAAATCACCGTCGGTACACAGAATAATCCGGTTGTTACCGTCAATTTTGCTTTTTTCGGCGGCTTGGTATGCAAGCTCAATTCCTGCCGAACCGGCTGTCGAACCTGCGGCACGCAAATTGTTGATTACATTAAGAATTTTTTCTTTTTCACTTGCAGGTGTGGGGTCAAGTGCAACCGAGGTGCTACCTGCGTATGTAACAATTGATATTGTATCGGATGCATCAAGTTTTTCAAGCATAAGTGACATGGATTTTTGAACAAGGGGCAGACGATTTGACTGGAACATCGAGCCGGAGGTGTCAATTAAAAATACCAGGTTTGATGGCTGTTTTTCGGTTTCGTTTAAATCTGCTCCGCGAAGAGCAAGCATAAGCAGCTTGTTTGACGGATTCCACGGACATTCGTGAAGCTCGCTTGTTACCGAAAACGGCACTTTGTCGTCGGGAGTGGGGAGTGTATAGTCAAAATAATTTATCAGCTCTTCACTGCGTACAGCACTTTTGGGAGGAAGCTGTCCACCGAGAATATATCGGCGCATTGTGCTGTAAGCTGCAGTGTCGACGTCTGCCGAAAAGGTTGAAAGAGGCGAAAGTGACGGGTCTTTAAAAATATTTTCGCCCTCGGCGGTGTATTCCTCGTCGTCCATAGAGTTGTAATCCCAGCCGGGTGTAGGAGAAAAAGCAATGTGTGCACTGCTTCCGCCGCCACTTCCTCCGCCGGAGACGGAAGCGTTATAATCGGCATCGGGAGAAAAATCTGTCATCAGTATAGCACCTTCTTCTGCCTGAGGTAATTCTGCAGGGGCTGTGGGCTGTGACGTTTCTGGTAACACTCTGATTGATGTGGGATAAATATAGTCGCCGTTTACAAATTCGTCGGACTGTATAAAATTAAGTGTATTATATAATAAGGTAAAAACATTTTCACGGGTGATGTTTTCTCCGATTATACCGCAAACGCTGTCGCAAAGCCCGTTTTCCATGGCAAACGTAATATGGTCCACAGGATATAACATATATTCACCCTCGCCCAAGAGGCAAACAAGCATTTTTACTGCCTGTTCGTAGGTTACAGGGTTTTGCGGATAAAAAAGTCCGTCTTCAAAACCGTTGATAATTCCGGCGTTTTTGGCACGCATAATTACGTCATAGCCCCAAAAATCCGTTTGAACATCTGCAAATGATGTATTGCCGTGTTCTGTCGGAAGCTCGAATGCTTTTGCAACAAGAGATGTAAATTCTGCACGGGTAATTTCTTTGTCGCCACCGATGCTTCCGTCCTCATAGCCGGTCAAGATACCTTTTTCAAGTAAAAAATTGACAGCACTTTCCGGCGCAGATGCTGTTTTGCCTATAGATGACATAGGAAACAGTGCAATGAGCGCAGTAAGAAACAGTGCTGCCTGTTTGAGTGTGAATTTTTTCATAAAAGTTGCCTCCTTTTTAACTGTATTCATTTATAATACTTTTTAAATTGTAAAAAGGTTGCAATTTAGTAAAAATTTTAAAATTTTAGCAGGAATATTTATTGTAGGGTTTTATTTTGTTGCCTTTTACAAGAAACGTATTTTTTGACAGTTTCATCATCGGAATATCGTTTTTGGAATCAGTATAAAAATTGTCGATTTCTGCATCACCAAACTTATGTCTGAACAAATCTGTTTTGTTTTTTCTGTAACAAAGCTGTAAAAGGTTGCCTGTGTCACGGTCAATTTCTGATGTTACAAGGTTTGTTATGCCGTGCCGGCGGCAAATGTCTTCAATTAAAAAATCAAAAGATGCAGAAATAACAACGTCGTCAGGTTGATGCTGCTGAGCGTAAAACGGCTTGATTTTGTAAGCGTTTTTTTGCCAGAAGCAGTCTATTTTGCCGTCAATATCGTCAATATCGCTTAAAAACTTGAGTGCGTATTTTTCGGATTTTTCGATGAAATTATCAATGGTCATGATGCAAAGCTTGTATTTTATAAAGCATTTAAGAACAACAAACATATATTTTGCAAGACGAGGCTGTGATCTGACACAGAACATATAAAAGTCAAATACGCTCTCGCCGTCATATATGGTGTTATCAAAATCGTAAACGTTCATAAACAACCTCCGGTATTACCCGTTTTTCTTAAAAGGAAACAGTTTCGTTTTCGTACTCAACGCCTACCAGCGTAAGTCCGCATGCGGGTAGAGTAACCCCGGCATCACTGCGGTCTGAAACAAAAATTTTATCAATGTCATCGGGAAGTTTTTTTAAAAGTCCAATTTCAAGCAATGTTCCACAGATTATACGTACCATATTATATAAAAATCCGTTGCCGCACAAGATGAAATCAACATACTCACCTTTTTGAACAATGTCAATGGAATAAAGTGTACGTACAGTGGATTTTTTTGTTTTGCCCAAAGATGAAAACGGAGCAAAATCATGAGTGCCGCAAAGCTTTTTTGCTGCTGTTTTTGCGGCGGTTATATCAAAGTTGTTTGTTGTGTCGTAAAAATAAACATATTTTCTTTCAAAAACATTTGGTTTTGAAAAGCTTATGCGATACCGATATGTCTTTTTTGAAGCACAAAGACGGCTGTGAAACCGCTCGGTTGCTTCGCATACATCCGTAACACGTATATCGTGAGGCAGATATTGGTTTAAATACTCCAAAACTTCATTACAGGTTAAATTGGCATCGGTTTTAAAATTTGCCACCTGTGCCAGGGCGTGAACCCCGGCATCAGTACGACCGGAAGCAAAAATTTCGGTATTTTTGCCGGTCATTTTTGAAAGTACGGATTCAAATTTTGACTGGAGGGTATTATCGGTATTTTTTTGTTTTTGCCAGCCTCTGTAACGAGTGCCGTCATATTCAATTTTCAAACAAAAATTTTTCATTCTATTATTTTGAAACATACCATAATTTATCAATGGCTGTTATTTTTCCAGAAACGCCTTCACCGTTTATGGTGGATTCTTCTAGAATAAGAATACCTTCTTCAGCTTCGTCCGACGGATCGGCAACGTAAAAATATCCTGTTTCTTCAGCATAGCTTGAAATCCATATTGCATGAGGAGTTTCGTAATCGTAAGCAACAACACCTTCGGGATGGTCTTTTAAAAGAGCAATGAGTGCATCTTTTTTGTCTTCATACAACAATGACGCAAAATCATCACCGTCATGCACATAGGCAGAAATCTCGTATGTTTTGTACTGGAATGTACTCTTGAGTCCTTCAGGTGACCATGCAAAGGGCTTGAGGCTGGATTCGGTTATTTTTACATAATCTTTGCCCGAAAGATTAGCCTTTTTGCGAAGCATCATCGCAACAGAAGCAAGAGTGCAAGAATCTTTATCACGCTGTTTCAAATAGATTGTTGTAGGCTCGTCAGATTCTTCATCCCCGGTGTTTTCGCTGTCGGTGTCTGTTTCATTTTCATCGGGATTTGCAGGAGTTTCGGGTTCGGTGGGAGTTTCTTCCGGTTTATCTGCATCTGCAGCGGTGTCTGTACCCTCAGGATTATCTGTGTCTGCGGGTTTGTCAGTATCTGCCGGCCCGTCTTCCAGTGCATTATAAGAAACCAAAACTGTTCGTGTTGTTTCGTCCCAATCTACTTTTGCACCAAAAACCTCGGCAACTGCACGCAAAGGCAACAGCAGACGGCTGTTGATGATAACAGGTGCTGTGTCGAGAGTTTCTACCGACTGTTTTTCGGTTTTTTTGTTAAGAACAGACATAAGCTCGTTGCCTACCTGAAGTGCACACGCCGCTTTGTCATTTTTTATGTTAGCTGTTTTGGTGGCATCTTTCCATGTAACTGTGCAGCCCATTTTTTCCATAACCGCACGTATCGGAACCATTGTTCTGCCGTTTATAATAACAGGAGCCTGGTCAAATTCCACTTCTTCACCGTTATATTTAACTGTTATAACATCAAAACCTGTTCCGGAAATAAGACTGTAGGTTTCGCCGTTTTTCGGAGAAACAGAAAAATCTCTGCCTGCATATTTGAGGGCGTTCCCGGAAATTACCTGATATTTAAACGGTTCGGCAATTAAATTGTCAACAGCAACGTACTCGTTGTTATTTTCGAGTTTTACCGAAACTATGCCGTTTTCAGATGTGTACGTGCCTTTGAAATTCAGAATCTGTTTTGTTCCTGATACTGTGGCATAAGCACTGCCGTCATTGTAAAAAGCAATATGTGCTGTTCTTTCGGCATCGCAATCGGTGTTGGCTTTATAAAAACCAAGCAGGTTTGCATCCTGAGAAAAATCAGAATATTTTGCGTAAAGAGTTTCGTAATTGCCGCCTTCAATATATTCGCTTATAAACTTATCATCCGCGGCAGATACTGTCATTCCGGTGCAGACAAAAACAAGGGATAAAACAAGGCAAATTATTCTTCTCATCATCAAAACTCCTTTAAAATTTTATTATATACATGGATATTATTATACATAATTATATTGTAGCACAAAAACGTAAAACTGTCAACAGAGATAATATTAAATTACCTTTACAAAAAAGAATGTTGTTTTTTCTTTGTTTTTTTAATTTTTTTCTGTGAATGTATTGACTTTTGTTAGAAAATGTGGTAAACTGTATAAAGAAAAGTAGGAGAAACAGACAAATGAAGAAGCTTATTGTGTGTGATTTTGACGGCACGCTATATAAAAAAGAGAATAAACGTGAGTTTGAAAATGTGCTGAAAACCATTGAAAAATCAGGAGAAAACGGCATTTTGTTTGCTGTTGCAACAGGCAGACCGTTGTTTTTGATTAAAGAATTTTTAAAATCCGTTTACAAAGATATTTTTGTTATAAGCTGTGACGGTGCGTTGATTACAAAGGATGACAAAACCTTATATTCCCGTCCGATTGACAGCAAAACTGTCTGCCTTGCGGCAGAAAGTGCCGACTACGGATTTGCCGCTTGCACTAAGCTGCTGGCGTATATAAAATCTGCCGGAAAATCTGTAGAAAGGCAGCTTTTTGAGCAGCTTGAAGCACACGTTCTGCCTTTTGAAGATTTCTCGTCTGAAGATGAAATCTATAAAATGTTTTTTATTGAAAATCCGCGAAAAAAACAGAAAAACACAGAAATTATCAAAGATTTTCCGTTTGTTTTAAAAAGCACATACATGAAAAACGGTATTTTTGAATTTTCTTCACCAAAAGCAGACAAAGCAAACGCGGCAGAGTTTTTGATGCAAATGTGTGGCATAAGCCGTGAAAACGTTTTTGTTTTCGGCAACGGCGACAACGATTTGCCTTTGTTTAAAAAATTTGAAAATTCTTATGCCGATATTGCCTCTCCGCCGCAGATAAAACACTCTGCAACACATATATTTGACAGTATACAGACAGAAATTGAAAAAATTATTTCCTATATATAAGAAGGTGCAAAAATGAAAATTCTTAATTTCAAAGAACCTGCAAAATCCGAAAGAATTGACCGTCTTAAAGAAGACCTTTTCCGCAAAATGCCCGAAATTGAATCGGCACGTGCGGTTTTAATCACAGAATCCTATAAACAAACCGAAAATCTGCCAATTGTAAAACGCAGGTCAGCGGCATTTTCGCATATACTCAAAAATATTCCGATTATTATACGTTACGGCGAACTGGTTGTTGGCAGTGCCACAATTGCCCCCAGAAGCTGTCAGGTTTTTCCTGAATACTCCTACAAATGGCTTGAAAGCGAATTTGAAACCGTTGCAACCAGAAGTGCCGACCCTTTTTATATTTCGGAAAAAACCGTTTCCGATTTAAAAGAAGTTTATCCTTACTGGGACGGCAAAACCACCAGCGACCTGGCAAGCGCCCTAATGGCACCGGAAGCAAAATCGGCAATTGACCACAACATTTTCACTCCCGGAAACTACTATTACAACGGTGTGGGACATGTTACGGTTGATTATGCAAAGGTGCTTAAAATCGGGTTTAACGGTATTATTGAAGAAATCCGCGAGGAAATGAAAAGCTGTAGCTTCGGAGACGGAGACTATGCGTCAAAAACCGCCTTTTATGAAGCGGCACTTGAAAGCTGTGAAGCGGTGATTGCTTATGCAAAACGTTACAGCACACTTGCAAAAACCGAGGCAGAAAACTGCGGCGATGCAAAACGCAAGCAGGAGCTTCTTACAATTGCCGAAAACTGTGCAAACGTGCCGGCAAACGGTGCAACCTCGTTCTATGAGGCGTGCCAGTCTTTCTGGTTTGTGCAGATGCTGCTTCAGACCGAATCCAGCGGACATTCAATTTCTCCCGGCAGATTTGACCAGTATATGTATCCTTATTTTAAAAAGGATTTGGACAGCGGCAAAATCACTTATGATTTTGCACAGGAGCTTATGGACTGTATCTGGATAAAGCTCAACGACCTTAACAAGGTGCGTGACGCGGCATCGGGAGAGGGATTTGCAGGCTACAGCCTGTTCCAGAACCTTATTGCCGGAGGACAGACACCTGACGGACGTGATGCCACAAACGAGCTTTCGTTTATGAGTATATACGCAACAATGCACGTTATGCTTCCTCAGCCGTCCTTTTCGGTGCGTGTGTGGAACGGCTCGCCGCAGAATTTCCTGATTGAAGCGGCAAAGCTCACCAGAACAGGCGTGGGGCTTCCTGCATATTACAATGACGAGGTTATTATCCCGTCACTTGTAAACAGAGGGCTTACCCTTGAAGAAGCACGTGATTACAACATTATCGGTTGTGTTGAACCTCAAAAATCCGGCAAAACCGACGGTTGGCACGATGCGGCGTTTTTCAACATGTGCCGCCCCCTTGAACTGGTATTTTCAAACGGTTATGACAAGGGCGAAAAAATTGGTCCGTCAACAGGCGATGTTGCCGCAATGAAAACCTTTGACGAATTTTATGATGCGTACAAAACGCAGATGAATTATATGATAAGCCTGCTTGTCAATGCGGACAACGCAATTGACGAGGCACACGCAAAAAGATGCCCCCTGCCCTTTTTATCCTGTATGGTTGATGACTGTATAAAACGCGGCAAAACTGTTCAGGAAGGCGGTGCGGTTTATAATTTCACAGGTCCTCAGGGCTTTGGTATTGCCAACATGGCAGACGCACTTTTTGCAGTCAAAAAACTTGTTTTTGAAGACAAAAAAATCACTATGGAATTTTTCAAACAGGCACTCCTAGATAATTTCGGCAAGGGTGATGACAAACGTGCTCTTGAAGCAACCTGCGAAATTGTAAAACGTCTTGCCGCCGAGGGAAAAACCGCAGGCGAAACAGAAATCAAAGGAATTTTTGATGCTTGTCTTAAAATGACGGGTGCCGGAAAAGATTATTCACAGCTTCTTGATATGATAAACGCACTTCCCAAATTCGGCAACGATATTGACGAAATTGATGCGTTTGCAAGAGATGTTGCCTATACATACACCCGTCCTCTTGAGCAGTACAAAAACCCACGAGGCGGTCAGTATCAGGCCGGATTGTATCCTGTTTCGGCAAACGTTCCGCTGGGTGCACAAACAGGTGCAACTCCCGACGGCAGATATGCCTACACCCCTGTTGCAGACGGTGTTTCACCCTGTGCCGGCAGAGATGTGAACGGTCCTACAGCATCGGCAAACTCTGTTTCAAAGCTCGACCATTTTATTGCATCAAACGGAACGCTTTTCAACATGAAATTTCATCCGTCAGCTCTGAAAGGTCAGCAGGGGCTTGAAAACTTTGTTTCGCTTATCCGTGGCTATTTTGACCAGAAAGGCAGTCACATGCAGTTTAACGTTGTAAGCCGTGAAACTCTGCGTGATGCACAGGCACATCCCGAAAACTATAAAAACCTTGTTGTGCGTGTTGCCGGTTACAGTGCACTGTTTACAACGCTGTCACGGTCATTGCAGGAGGATATTATAAGCCGTACCGAACAGTCGGCATTTTAAAGAGGTATAAATTATGAATTACAGTGACGTTACGGGCCGCATTTTTGATATTCAGCGGTTTTCCGTTCATGACGGACCGGGCGTGCGCACAATAGTGTTTTTAAAAGGATGCCTTATGCGGTGCAGATGGTGCTGTAATCCTGAATCACAGGAATTTGAAATTCAGAAAATGAATTTTCCTGACAAAGAAAAAACCGTTGGCAAAGATGTAACCGCCGGCGAGATTATTTCCGGAGTTTTGCAGGATATGCCATATTACCGCAGAAGCGGCGGCGGACTTACACTTTCGGGCGGTGAGTCGCTTTTACAGCCTCAGTTTGCAAAAGCTCTGCTGTGTCTTGCAAAAGAAAACAGCATAAACACCGCTATTGAAACTACCGCAAACGTGGATTTTAATATTATTGAGGAACTTCTTCCTTATATAGATTACTTTTTGATGGACATTAAACACATGAGTAGCGAAAAGCACGAAAAATTCACAGGCAAGCCCAACGGCAGAATTTTGGAAAACGCCGAAAAAATTGCAAAAATGGCAAACAGTTATACTGTGCGTGTGCCGGTTATTCCGACATTTAACGATACAAAAGAAGAAATTGAAGATATTGCACGGTTTGCCGCAAAAATCGGTGCTGAAAAAATGCATATCCTGCCTTATCACAGGCTGGGATGCGACAAATACGCCGCTCTTGGCAGAGAGTATCTTATGGGCGACGTTCTGCCGCCGGACGATTCAAAAATGGCTATGCTTAAAGCGGCGGCTGAAAATTGCGGCATAAAATGCCAGATTGGCGGGTGATAACATGAATTTTGACAGTTTTAATTTACCAAACAACACCGACAAGGTCAGAATAATTCAGGAGCTGGTTCCCGGCAAGCAGATAACAATTGCTCACATTATAGCAAACCCGGACAAGGTGCTTTATAAAAAACTGGGTCTTGACCCGGCGGTTGACTATGCAAAATCCGCAATCGGCATTGTGACGGTTTCCCCAGCGGAAACTGCGGTTATCTGCGGCGATATTGCCATAAAAAGCTCCGGTGCTGAACTTGGGTTTGTTGACAGATTTTCCGGCACGCTTATTGTTACGGGAACAGTTTCTCAGGTTGAGGAAGCTCTTGAGGCACTTTGCACCTACTGCCGTGACAAAATGAAATTCACCGTGTGCGACATAACAAAAACATGATGAAACGGCTTATTTTAATAGGAAAAAGCGGAAGCGGAAAAACAACGCTTACCCGCCGGCTTAAAAATCTGCCGGAGGAGTATCACAAAACCCAGTACATAGATTACGGCGATTTTATAATAGACACACCCGGCGAATACAGCGAGAATGCCTCACTTGCATCGGCACTTGCACTTTACAGCTATGAGGCAGACATTGTGGGGCTGGTTATTGCGGCAGACGAGTGGTTTTCGCTGTTTCCACCCAACATAACCTGTCTTGTGAACCGGGACGTTGTCGGGATTATAACAAAAACAGACAAAACCGAAGCAAATACCAACCGTGTAAAAGGCTGGCTTAAAGAAAGCGGATGCAAAAAAATCTTTGAAATCAGTTCAAAAACAGGTGAAGGCATTGACAAGCTGCTGGCTTATCTCGGCAAATAAACGGCATTTTAGCGGTTTTAAGCTGTGTTTTTGGTAAAATAAACAAAAACACAGAAAAATAAAGAAAAAACAACAAAAAACTATTGACAACACAGAAAAAGTGTGGTATTATTAAAATGCAAAATGTAAAGTGCAAAATGCAGAATGCAAAGTGGCACATATGCATATCCAAGTCAAAAAACAATTTACAATAAAGGAGAAAGAAAAATGGTATCAGAATTTGAAATCAAAAAACAAATCTGCGACATCGGCAAACGTATTTATGACAAAGGCATGGTTGCCGCAAACGACGGAAACATTTCAGTTAAAGTCGGTGAAAATGAGTTCCTTTGCACACCCACAGGCGTAAGCAAAGGCTTTATGACTCCCGAATACATCTGCAAGGTTGACGGTGACGGCAACGTGCTTCAGGCAAACGGTGCATTTAAACCTTCTTCGGAAATCAAAATGCATCTTCGTGTTTATAAACAGCGTCCCGATGTTAACTCTGTAGTTCACGCTCATCCTATTTATGCAACAAGCTTTGCAATTGCGGGCATTCCGCTTACACAGCCGATTATGCCCGAAGCTGTTATTGCTTTAGGTTGCGTTCCGATTGCAGAATACGGCACACCTTCAACAGAAGAAATTCCGGATGCAGTTGAAAAATACTTACAGTATTATGATGCAGTTCTGCTTGCTAACCATGGTGCACTTTCTTATTCGGATTCACTTCTCAATGCTTATCACAAAATGGAATCTGTTGAGTTTTATGCAGAGCTTCTGTTTAAATCAAAACAGCTGGGCGGCCCGAAAGAGCTTTCTGACAGCCAGGTTGAAAGACTTTATGAAATCCGCCGTCAGTTTGGTCTTAAAGGCAAACATCCCGCAAACCTCTGTCCCAATGCAAAAGCAGGCAAAAAGAGCTGCCACAGCTGCTCAGGCAACTGCGGCGGTCACAGCGCAAGCGACTGTGATGCTGACCTTGTTGCTCAGATTACAAAAGCTGTTATGGCTCAGCTTGGCAAATAATAAGAGCAGGGTAACGGTTTGAACGAAGAAAAAATTGCCGGTATTGTTGCTTCTGTAATTAATGAAGTATTTTCGCAGAAAATGACCCTCAAAAAGGCAAAACGGCTTGCGGTTTATGTTGAAAAACAGGCACAGAAAATGGGTGTTAACGCAGTTATCGCCGTATCTGACGCAAGCGGAAACATTATCCTTGCCGAAAGTATGGACGATGCTTACATAGCAAGTTATGACATTGCGGTAAACAAAGCGTTTACCTGTGCATCGCTCAAAATGCACACAAAAACCTTAAAACCTCTTGCCCAGCCGGGGCAGTCACTTTACGGAATTCAGTTTACAAACAGCGGTCGCATAGTGATTTTCGGCGGCGGAGTTGTGCTTAAATGCGGCGACAGGGTTATCGGTGCGCTGGGAGTTTCCGGCGGCACCGAGGAGCAGGATACACTTCTTGCAGATTTAGGCGAAAAATATTTCAGCGAGGAAATGCTGTGAACAGTATTGTAAAATCCCGCAGTTTTGTTGCAGAAAGCAAAGAAGCGGCAGAAATATTAATATATGATTTAACCGTGCAGGGCGGATATCTGTGCAGTAAAAAGCAGGAGGAAATGCTGAAAAGTGTTTCAAAACGCACGAAAAGCTTTACTGCGGCACTAAACATGATTGGTGCACCGTCTGCTTTTGGCAGAAGGTTTTTCATCTGCCAAAGGAAAACCGGCGTTGAAGACATTTTCCCTGTTGCTACGGTTGAATATAAAGAAAAAAGCTTTACGGATAGAGGTATTAAAATGGATATAAATTCAGCAAATATTGAAGCAATTGTAAAGCAGGTAATTTCAGAAATGGGCACAGGCGGCAAAAAACCGTCAGCAGGCGGCACTGTTCCCGCAACTTCAAAAGCGGCACTTCTCACAAAACCCGAAAAATTTGAAATCAAAGAATATCCCATTCCTGCACTTGGAGATAACGATATTCTTGTAAAGGTTGAAGGCTGTGGCGTTTGCGGAACAGATGCACACGAGTTCAAACGTGACCCCTTTTCACTTATTCCTGTTGTTCTCGGTCACGAGGGCACAGGCGAAATCGTGAAAATGGGTAAAAACGTTAAATGCGACAGCGCAGGCAAGCCCCTTTCGGTTGGTGACAAGGTTGTTACCTGCATGATTTTTAAAGACAACCCCGACATTACAATGTTTGACCTTAACAAACAGAATGTGGGCGGTGCAGACGTTTACGGACTTCTGCCCGATGACGACATACACCTTAACGGCTGGTTTGCCGATTACATAGTTGTAAGAGGCGGCTCAACAATTTTCAACGTAAGTGACCTTGACCTTGATTCACGTATTCTCATTGAACCCTGCGCAGTTTTAATCCATGCGGTTGAACGTGCAAAAACAACAGGAATACTGCGTTTCAACAGCCGTGTGGCTGTTCAGGGCTGCGGACCTATCGGTCTTATTTGTATTGCGGTTTTGCGTACAATGGGTATTGAAAACATTGTTGCCGTTGACGGTAACGAGCAGCGTCTTGAGTTTGCAAAACAGATGGGTGCAAACGCAACTGTCAACTTCAGGAACTTTGACGGAGCAGAAAAACTTGCAGAGGGCGTTAAAAATGCTTTTGGCGGTTATCTTGCAGATTTTGCGTTCCAGTGTACAGGCTCACCTGTTGCTCACAGCAATATTTATAAATTTATCAGAAACGGCGGCGGACTTTGCGAGCTGGGATTCTTTATTAACGGCGGCGATGCCACAATTAATCCCCATTTTGACATTTGTTCAAAAGAAATCACAACCGTTGGCTCATGGGTTTACACACTCCGCGACTATGCAACAACATTTGATTTCTTAAAACGTGCAAAAGCAATCGGTCTTCCCATGGAAAAACTGATTACACACAAATTCCCGCTTGACAAAATTAACGAAGCATTAGAAACCAACCTTAAAATGGAAGGTCTTAAAATAGCAATAATAAACGAATAATTTTTAGGAGGATATTAAAATGGCAAAAGAAGCACTTGGTATGATTGAAACAAGAGGTCTCACAGCAGCAATTGAGGCGGCAGATTCTATGGTTAAAGCCGCAGAAGTTGAACTTATCGGCACAGAAAAAATCGGTAGCGGTTTGGTAAGCGTTATGGTTCGTGGCGATGTTGGTGCAGTTAAAGCAGCAACAGAAGCAGGTGCCGCAAAAGCACAGCAGCTTGGCGAGCTTGTTGCAGTTCACGTTATTCCCCGTCCCCACGCAGACGTTGAAAAACTTCTCCCCAAATTTTAATTTGGCGGTGATTTAAATGGCTACAGCTAAAAAAGCTCCGGCAAAAAAACCGGAAGTAAAAAATACAACAACAGTAATCAAGGAGGAAAAGAAAATGGCACTTGAAGCATTAGGTATGGTAGAAACAAGAGGACTTGTTGCGGCAATCGAAGCAGCAGATGCAATGCTTAAAGCGGCAAACGTTGAGCTGGTTGGCACCGAAAAAATCGGTAGTGGCTTGGTAAGCGTTATGGTTCGCGGTGACGTTGGTGCAGTTAAAGCCGCTGTTGAAGCAGGCGATGCAAGCGCAAGACGTCTTGGCGAAGTTATCGCTACTCACGTTATTCCGCGTCCTCACGGCGATGTTGAAAAAATTATTCCGTCAATTAAATAATTGAAATAATTTTTCACAGAAAATTTAAAAACAATGCCGGGCTCACAAAGCCCGGCACACCCCACGGTGTATTTATCCTTTTATGAAAGGACTGAAAACTTCATGCTTATCGGCAAAGTTGTAGGCAGTGTTGTTTCAACACGCAAAAACGAAAATTTAATCGGAAACAAATTCATGATTGTTGAAATTCTCAAATCTATGGATAAAGACGAAAGAAAAATAGTTGCTATTGATAACATCGGCGCAGGCGTCGGTGAAATTGTTCTTGTTGCAACAGGAAGCGCCGCACGAATAGGCTGCGGTGTGGAAAACACTCCTGTTGATGCGGCTATTGTTGGAATTGTAGATAATTTCTCAAAACTCGGAGATTGATATAAATGAATCTGGAGAATCTTAAAAAAATTTTAAAGGATTGCGGCGTTGCAGGTGCCGGCGGAGCAGGGTTTCCTACCTATGCAAAGCTGGACAGCCGCGCAGACACGGTGATTTTAAACTGTGCCGAGTGTGAGCCGCTTTTTAAGGTTCACCGCCAGCTGCTTTACACCTACGCTCACGAGATTGTGCAGACCCTTGCGAAAATCACAGAAGCTCTGGGGGCAAAACGGTTTATTGTGGCTGTAAAAAAAGAATATACTAAAGCGGCAAAGGCCGCACAGGCAGAGATTGAAAACTATTCAAACGGCAGTGTTTTTCTGCTGGGAGAGTTTTATCCTGCCGGTGATGAGGTTGTGACGATTTTTGAGGCAACCGGCCGTCGTGTTCCTGCCGGAAACATTCCCATTTCTGTGGGAGTGATTGTTTTAAACGCCGAAACGGTGCTGAACTCTTATTTTGCACTTGAATACGGCACAGGCGTGAGTTTTAAACATGTTACCGTTGCAGGTGCGGTTAAAAATCCGTCAACTGTCCGTGTGCCCATCGGCACAAGCTTTAAAGCACTTATTGACTTTTGCGGTGGCTACACCGGCGATGACGACGATTTTGAAATAATCTGCGGCGGTCCTATGACAGGGCGGCTTGCTGAGGAATCGCAAACAGTTACAAAAACCACAAACGGAGTAATTGTTTTGCCTCGTGACCATCAGATTATAAACGCCGGCAAGGTGCGCAGTGACATAGCCATAAACCGTGCGAAAAGTGCCTGCTGTCAGTGCAGAAGTTGTACGGATTTATGCCCGAGGACTCTGCTTGGTCAGCCGGTTAATCCCCACGATTTTATGCGTGCTCTATCTTCCGGTGCAGATGTAAACACAAAGGTAATGACAAACGCACTTTATTGCGTTTCATGCGGCGTGTGCGAGCTTTATGCGTGTCCGCAGGGGCTTTCACCACGCAATCTTATTACGGAATTTAAACAGAAAATGGCACAAAACGGCGTTAAACCGAAAGCACTTTCACAGCCGGCGGAAGAAATCAGCCCGGCACGTGATATGCGCCGTGTTCCTATGAACAGACTTAAACAGCGGCTGTCACTTAACAATTACGATGTGGATGCACCGCTGAACGATAAATTTAAAAATCCCCCAAAACTCAAAGTCATGCTTTCACAGCATATTGGTGCTCCTGCTGTGGCTAACGTGAAAAAAGGCGATAAAGTGGCTGAAAATGCGGTTATTGCAACTGCAACAGAAAACGCACTTTCTCTGCCGGTTCATGCTCCCCTTGCCGGAACAGTTAAAGAAGTAACAGATAAATTTGTAGTTATAGAGGTTGATTAA
>JAZNOL010000047.1:0-13663 GCA_045580815.1 Clostridia bacterium
GGCAAAATTGGATGCCGTAATGCCGATAACGTGCTGATAAGTGTTTTTAAAGGCACTTTCTGCGGCAAATATATCGTCGATGAAAAAGCTCATATCGTCTTCGCTGCCTTCAATTTTCATAACGTGTTTTTTGCCGTCGCCTTCAATTTCGATATTGTCAACGGTTGTTATGTCGACAAGCTGAATGTATCCACTAAGCATTTCGAGAGGTTTCACATTAATAAGTGATGCAAACATCCCCAAACTCTGCGTAAATACGTAGTCTTTACCCTCAAGCATTGCATAAACCTCTGTTCTGCTTTCGGGAATTAAACCGTATTTGATTTTATAAGTTCCCGCTCCGTCTGTAATTTCAAACACAACAGACGGATTATCCAGACCGTACCGGGCAAGATTTTGCGGGCGGTCCTCTATAAAGCGATTTACGCTGACAGTCGATGCCGCATTAAGCAAGTTTGACAACGCATCTATCGACACCGCTTCATACCGAGGACTTGTCATAACATAAGACGACAAAGCAGAAAACTTGTTTTTCTCGTCATCGTTTTTCCGTCTTACATCTACCAAAACATTTCCGTCTTTTGTTATTTTTAAATGCTGCACGCTTGAGGTATCTATCTGCACAAGGTCTTTACTGCGATAGGAATGTATATCCTGCAAAAGTGCAGTAGCTGTTGAAGACGAAACTGTATGAATTTTACCGTCCTCGGTTTTTACAAATGTTTCGCTTCTGCCGGTAACCTCGTTGCCGATATAGAGACGTTTTGTTGCGCTGTCTTTTAAAACAGCTTCAATGTATCTTTCTTCACTGTCAAGTCCGTATGCCGAAATGTCTTCGGGATTTTCAACAGTCGTCACCGCATAAATGTTCATAAAGTCGATGGCAGCGTTTTCAAGCTTGATACGCTGAAAATCTATATAATCATATTCTTTCACTTTCCAAGTATCATGCTTCTGCGTGGTATAACTGCCGTCGTTGTTTTTGATTTTGAGGTCAATAACCGTGCTTTCCAGTGTATAACTGTTTTCACCGTTAATTATTCTTATTTCTTTTACATCTGCCTGAGTGAAATCAAAAAGCGCTTTATACCCTTCGGGAATAGGAGATTCTGTTTCTGTCTGAGCAGTTTTATCTTCCGCAGGTATCATCATTACCGCCGCATAAACCCCACCAAGAACGCCTAACGCCAGAACACTTATTACTATATTTCTTACCAGCTTGTTTTTAAGCCACATCATAAAAATCTCCTCCGGCTCCAGATAATAAGTCCTACTGCAAGAATAACTATGGGAATAACAAATACAAAGATAATTCTGAATGTATTATACATAGTCTGTGTAAGTTTTGTTATTTTACCAACACTTACAACTTTTGGCGAAATCTTGAAATCATTTGTGTTGTCTGTAAGCCATGTTACTGCGTTTTGCATGAACATGGAGTTACCCTCAAGTCCGGTTTCAAGCATGTGCAATGAACCCAAAGCCATAACTCTGCTGTTGGTAGATTCTCGCTCTGCTATTGCCGCAAGCGTAAATGTACCGCTACGATCGCCTTCTTCAACGTTGGTCGAAAGCTCTTCTTTATTTGCTTTTGAAAGCCCCTCATCAGTAGTTGTCATAAGTTTTGACACTGTTGCTCTTTGAGGATTTTTTTCTGCAAGCTCAATGCTGACCGCCTGCGGAACAAGTATCGCAAGCTTTTGCTGTGCAATAGTATTTACAATGTCATGTTCAGCAAACTGAGGATAAATGTAAAGCGGTGTCTGATACATATTATTTTCATCAAGCTCAATCACAACGTCATTGTTTACGGTTATTCCCCATTCCTGCATATATGCTTTGAGTTTTGGAAGCGGTTCCTCCGTTTTTGTAGTGGGATAGAAAACTGCAAGGAAGTTTCCGCCGTTTTCAAGAAATTTGTCGATACGTTCACATTCTTCTGCTGTAAAATCAGCAGTGGGAGCTACACAAATAACAAGCTGTGCATCATCGGGAACATCCGAATTTGTAATGCTTATTGTTTCTGTGCTGTAGTCCTGCATATCAAGAATTGACGGCAGCGTCTGCAAAGCCTGTTCTCCGTGTCCTTCTAGAAAATAAACCTTTGCTTCCTGCATAAGTCCGCTTACTGTAACAACAGCATTTGTAAGCTTTGCTTCAAGGTTAAAGGTCTTGTTTAAGGTTTCGCTGAGTTCAAATTGTTCTGGATATATACTTGAATATGGTATAACTTTATATCTTTCACCTATTGAAACTATCATATCTCCACCTATAAGATTTTCGCCTTTAGCTTTATATTCGTTAAGCAATGTCTGATTAGTATAAACATCAACATACTCAACTTTTATTTTACCACTTAAGTTTTTATAACGTTCAAGATACTCCACAATTTCAGGATGCTTTGCTTCAACAAGGTCTTCGGAAGCGAGCATCTGCACTTTAATTTCAGAAATACTACCGTCTTTTTCAAGCGTTTTTATAACTTCTTTTGTTTGCGAAGTTATTTCGTACTGCTGCGACTCTGTAATGTCTATTTTAAGCGGAAGCTTGTTCTGAAGCGATGAAACAATTATATTTACCATCACAACCGCCGCAATAACAGCTACAGTGACAACCCATGAATTCACCTTATGTTTTAAGTTTGAAATTTTAATCATCATCGCACCTCCTTAGTTATAACGGCGGCGCTCGATGTTTCTTGCTGTGAGAAACAGTGCCACAAACACAAAACTTATATAATAAATTATTGAAGAAACGTTAAAAATTCCGTTTTTAAAATCTTCGTATCTTCCAAATACCGAAAACCAGCTAAGTATTGTTTTTATTGTTCCGTTTTGTATGTTGCCGATTATCATTTCGATAAGATACAGCACAAACAACACTACAAATGTAAGTATTGCCGCAACAACCTGGCTTTCTGTCATTGACGAAATGTATATACCAATTGCAATAAACACTGACCATATGAAAATAAACCCAACATACGTGCCTATTGTTTCACTCATAACCGGTTTGCCTATTATAAACAGAATTATGGGGAAAACAAGCGACAAAACAAGCGTAAGCAAAAATACGCTTAGTGCCGCAAAATACTTGCCCACAACTATTTCCGAAAGTTTAACAGGCGCTGTCAAAAGCAGCTGGTCGGTTCTTTTTCCACGTTCCTCTGAAAAAGACTGCATGGTAAGTACCGGAACAATAAATATGCATATTATGTTTACATAACTGAGCATTGTATCAATTTCAGCGTATACTCCCGGAAGAGTCAAAAATACAAAAAACAATGCAGAAATTGCCATAAACGCACTGGCAAAAATGTAGCCTATAGGAGTAAGAAAATATGTTTTAAGTTCTTTTTCATAAATTGCACGCATTAGTTTTCTCCCTCCGTTTCTTCATTTTTATCGTTTTTAGCATCGGTATTTTCAGCTTTTTGAGTAGCTTTGTCCGTCACGCTGATGAACACTTCTTCAAGAGTTTTGCCAAGAGGCTTAATCATCAAAAGCGGCACGCCTGCTTTTGCGAAAACTTCAAATACATCTTCTCGGATGTCTGTGTTTTCCATTGCCTCAACAATTACGTCAACGGTGCCCTCTTCTTTGCTTCCTGCAACGTCAATATATTTGATGTTTGCCACATCGGAAAGAATATTTTTAACTTTATATTCATCAGCCGGTGCACGAAGCTGAAATCTTCCGCCGACAGCTTTACCCGAAAGGTTTTCAATAGTGTCCATTGCGGCAATTTCGCCCTGGTTTATAATAACAACACGGTCGCAGATTGCACTTACTTCCTGCAAAATATGAGTGCTGAGGAGTATTGTTCTCTGTTTGCCAAGCTGTTTTATAACGTTGCGGATTTCTATAATCTGTCTTGGGTCAAGACCAACGGTAGGCTCATCCAGAACAAGCACTTTCGGGTCGCCGATAAGTGCCTGAGCAAGTCCCACACGCTGTTTGTAACCTTTTGAAAGATTTTTGATAAGTCTACCCGTTTTTTCAGCAAGACCTACCTCGGCAATAATGCGGGCAATATGCCGTGATTTGCTTTCCTCAGTTTTAACCTTTTTAAGGTCATAAACAAACTTAAGATATTCTTTGACTGTCATGTCAAAATACAGAGGCGGAATTTCGGGCAGATAACCAATCTGACGTTTTGCCTCATTGGGATTTTCCATTATGTCATATCCGCAGATAAGCGCCTTGCCCGAAGTTGACGAAATATAACCGGTAAGCATATTCATTGTTGTGCTTTTTCCGGCACCGTTAGGACCTAAAAAACCTAAAATTTCGCCATCCTGAACACTGAAAGATATACCGTTTACTGCGGTAAAGCTGCCGTAGCGTTTGGTTAAATTTTCTATTTCTATTACTGCTGACAAAATTATTCACCATCCTCGGTTACGTTCTGTATATGAAGCTCTGTAAGCTGTTTTTCTTCAACATAGTCAGGAGAATTTACCATAAGCTCAGATGCGTTCTGAACTTTCGGGAACGCAATAACGTCACGGATAGAATCCTTGCCCAGAAGAAGCATTGCAAAACGGTCAAAGCCGTATGCCATACCACCGTGAGGAGGTGTGCCGTATTTGAACGCATTCATAAGGAACCCGAATCTGTCCCATGCCTGTTCTTTGGTAAAGCCCAGCACTTCAAACATTTTTTCCTGCAATGTGGAATCGAAAATTCTGATACTGCCGCCGCCAAGCTCAACGCCGTTGAGAATAATGTCATATGCTTTTGCTCTTACATCGCCGGGTGCTGTGTCAAGAAGCTCGATGTCTTCGTCCATGGGTGATGTGAAGGGATGGTGTTTTGCAACGTATCTGTCTTCGTCCTCGCTGTATTCAAGCAGAGGAAATTCTTTTACCCACAGCAGGTTGTATGTGTTTTTGTCAAGCATATCGAATTTTCTTGCAATTTCAAGACGCAGGTTGCCCAGAGAATCAAACACAACGTCGTTGTTTGTGTCGGAAACAATGAAAATTCCGTCGCCGGGTTTTGCGTTTGTTTTTGCAAAAATTGCCTGACCCTCTTCTTCTTTGAGGAATTTTGCAACAGAAGATTTAATGCTTCCGTCTTCGTTTATAACAATCCATGCAAGACCTTTTGCACGGTAGGTTTTCACATATTCGCCAAGAGCGTCAATTTCTTTTCTTGACATTTTTGTTCCAAGACCCTCTGCGTTTATGCAACGAACGCTTCCGCCTGCTTCAAGTGCTGATGCGAACACTTTAAATTCTGTGTTTTTAAGCACATCCGAAATATCGCAAAGCTCCATACCGAAACGTGTGTCGGGCTTGTCGCTGCCGAAACGGTCCATTGCTTCTTTGTAGGGCATACGCAGGAACGGTGTTTTAACTTCAACGCCCAGAATTTCTTTAAATACGCGGGCAATGAATTTTTCGTTAAGCTCGATAACGTCGTCAATATTTACAAAAGACATCTCAAGGTCAATCTGTGTAAATTCAGGCTGACGGTCAGCACGCAAATCTTCGTCACGGAAACATTTTACAATCTGCATATAACGGTCATAGCCCGCAAGCATAAGCAGCTGTTTATAAAGCTGGGGTGACTGGGGGAGAGCATAATATTTGCCTGCGTGCAGACGGCTGGGAACAAGATAGTCTCTTGCGCCCTCGGGAGTGCTTTTTGTGAGCATGGGGGTTTCTATTTCGATAAATCCGTTTTCATCATAGAAATCACGTGCAATTTTTGCAATTTTGTGTCTTACAATAAGATTGTGCTGTAATTCCGGACGGCGAAGGTCGAGATAACGGTGTTTAAGGCGGATTTCTTCTTTAACGTTTGTATCATCGGAAATCTGCACGGGAAGTGCCTCGGATTTGTTAAGAATACGAAGCTCTTTAATTTCAATTTCAAGCTCGCCGGTTTTAAGATTTTCGTTTACTGCGCCCTGACGTTTGCGCACAACGCCAACAGCTGCAAGCACATATTCAAGATGCACACTCTGTGCTTTTTCAAGAATTTCTTTGTCATTTTCCGCAACAAGCTGAACAACGCCGGAAATGTCACGCAGGTCAATAAACACAAGGCTTCCGATGTCACGCACCTTGCCTGCCCAACCCATTACTGTAACGGTTTTGCCTATATCTTCTACGCAGATTTCTGCGCATCTTTTTGTTCTTTTAAGTCCCTGAATTGTTTCCATTTGTTATCTCTCCTTATTTAAGATGATTTATGATTTCAGACAGTTTGATTTCCTTTGCTTCTCCTGTCTGCATATTTTTAAGTCTGCATGTATCGGTTTCAATTTCGTTGTCACCGATAACAACCGTATATAATGCACCGATTTTGTCGGCATATTTCATCTGTGCCTTAACACCCTTGCCCATATTGTCATATGCACAGGATATGCCTGCTTTGCGAAGGTCATAAACAATTTTAACAACTGCTTTTTTTGCCTCATCGCCCATGTTGCATATATACAAGGTCGGTTTTTTCTCTTCGGGAATATAAACGCCCTGAGCTTTCATGCACATAATAAGACGTTCAATACCAAGCCCAAAGCCGATGCCGGGAGTAGGTGCACCACCGAGCTGCTCAACCAGTCCGTCATAACGTCCGCCGCCGCAGACTGTTGCCTGAGCACCAAGGTTGTCCGAGGTGATTTCAAACACGGTTTTTGTGTAATAATCCAATCCACGCACAATGTTGGGGTCAATTTCGTATTTTATTCCCATCATATCAAGATTGTTTTTGAGTCCTTCAAAATGCTCACTGCACTCATCGCATATGTAGTCAATAAGACGAGGTGCATTTTTGGCAATTTCTTTGCACTGCTCTTCTTTGCAGTCTATAATACGCATGGGATTTTTTTCAAAACGTGTATTACAAGTGTAGCACAAATCAGAAAGATGCGGTTGCAGATATGCTTTAAGTGCATCGTTATATTTTTTGCGGCACACAGGACAGCCAATGCTGTTGATGTTTACTTTAAGTCCTTTAAGCCCCAGTTTTTCAAGAAATGCAACAGCAAGCGAAATGATTTCGGCATCAAGTGCGTTGTCGCTGCTTCCGAAAGCCTCTACACCAAACTGTCTGAATTCACGGTATCTGCCTGCCTGGGGTTTTTCATTGCGGTAGCAGGTGATGTTGTAATAGAGTTTTATTGGCAGAGCACCTGACAAAAGAGAGTGCTCAAGCACACATCTTACAACACCTGATGTGCCCTCGGGACGCAGAGTCAGACTGCGGTGACCTTTGTCTTCAAAGGTGTACATTTCTTTTTGAACAACGTCTGTTGTGTCGCCAACGCCACGGGCAAAAAGCGATGTATTTTCAAAAACCGGTATACGCACCTCACCGTAGCCGTAGGCATCGCATATCTCTCGTATGTTTTTTTCTATATACTGCCACAGCACCGATTCTTCGGGCAGAATATCATAAGTTCCTTTAATTGCCTGTATTTTTTCCATTGTATCAAATCCTTTTTATATCACAAAATTGAGGACTGCCTTTTTAAAAGAAAAATCCCCAATTTTATTTTTTAGTTTTATTTAAGTTTTTTAAGGTTATCGCACCCTTTTTTAACGCATTCGAGCATATCGCCCTCAAATGCTTCCTGCTCAACTATCGCCCATTTGAGCAGAGGGAGCTCTTTTATAACCGATGCAAAATCTATGCAGCCCTCGCCTACGTTTGAATCTTTGCCGTCCTCATACATGTCCTTTGCATGAAGCAGATACATTCTGTCTGAGTATTTTTTGCAGTAAGAAACCGGGTCTTCGCCGCCTTTTTTTACCCAATAAGTATCAATTTCGGCTGTTACATACTGAGGATTTGTGTTTTTGTAAAGAATATCAAGACCGTACTCACCGTCATACTGAACAAACTCGTGAGCATGGTTGTGATAACCGAAAACTATGCCCTCTTTCGCAAACGCCTCACCTGCACGGTTAAAAACCTCGCTTGCGTGTTTGATTTTTTCAAGGCTGTCAAAACTTGTGCCGGGGCATACAACCGAATACAGCCCCAGTGTTTTTGAATATTTTATAACCTCATCAAGATTATTTTCGATTGCATCAAAGCCAACGTGTGAGCCGGCAGCCTCCAAGCCCAGTTCATCAAGCTTTGCTTTAAGTTCCTCGGCGGTTTTGCCGAAATAACCGGCAAACTCAACACCGTCATAGCCTATTTTTTTAACATCCTCAAGAGCCGCAAAAAAATCTTTTTCACAAAGCTCTCTTATTGAATAAAGCTGAAGTGCAACTTTCATAACTGTTTCCCCTTATTTAAATTTTTTCTATAACTGCGTTTACATCCGATGCCATCAGGTCAAGAATTTTTTCTGCCGCATCTATGCTGTCTGCTTTTGTGCCGAAATAGAATTTAATTTTCGGTTCTGTACCTGACGGACGGATTGCACACCATGTTTCGTTTTCAAGCTCGAAAAACAGAACATTTGATTTCGGCATATCAACAGGAACGTTTTTGCCTGAGTCAAGCTCGGTTTTAAGACCTGTTTTGTAATCTGTAAAATATTTAACTGCTTTTCCGCCAACGGTTTTCGGTGCATTGTTTCTGAAAGTCTGCATAATGCTTTCAATTTTCTTTGCACCGTCCATACCGCCGAAGGTAAGCGAAACAAGACGTTCTCTGTAAGTGCCATATTTTGCGTAAATCTCCAGAAGTCCTTCATAAAGTGTCATGCCACGCATTTTGTAGTATGCCGCCATTTCGGCAACAAGCATTGATGCAACAACGGCATCCTTGTCTCTGGCATAAGTGCCAACGAGATAACCGTAGCTTTCTTCAAAACCGAGCAGATAGGTTTTTGAGCCGTCTTTTTCAAACTGCTTGATTTTTTCACCGATAAATTTAAATCCGGTGAACACGTTCATAACCTCTGTGCCGTAAGCACGGCAGATTGCATCGGGCATATATGAAGTAACAATTGTTTTTATAACAACGCCGTTTGCGGGCAGATTGTTTATCTGTTTTCTGCTGGAAAGCACATATTCTGTAAGAAGCGTGCCCACCATGTTGCCGGTCAGCGCAAGATATTCTCCGCTGTTGTCACGGACAACAACTCCAATACGGTCGCAGTCGGGGTCTGTGCCGATAATCAGGTCAACGTTCTCTTTTTTTGCCTTTTCAATAGCAAGAGTAAATGCCTCTTTATTTTCCGGGTTGGGAGTTTTAACCGTGGGGAATCTTCCGTCCGGCTCAAGCTGCTCGTCAATAAGCAGAACGTGTTTAAAACCGGATTTTTCAAGAATTTTTCTAACAGGAATATTTCCGCTTCCGTGAAGAGGTGTATAAATAAGTTTGAAATCGTCTTTCACAACCTCAACAGCTTCGGGATTAAGCCTTTGCTCAAGCACATTTTTGTAATATTCCTCGTCAAATTCCACACCGAACATTTCAACAAAGCCGTCTGCTTTTGCGGTTTCAAAATTGCCTGCCTTAACATCAGCAAAAATGTCAAGCTTTTCAATAATAGCAAGCACCTTGTCGGCAGCTTCGGGAGGCATCTGACCGCCATCCTCACCATAAACCTTATAGCCGTTGTATTCCGGCGGATTGTGACTTGCAGTAACCATAACACCGGCAACTGCACCGAAATGACGTACTGCAAACGAAAGCTGGGGCACGGGCCGAAGTGCGTCCGAAAGATAGCTTTTTATGCCGTTTGCCGCCAAAACGGCCGCTGTTTCTTTTGCAAAAACATCAGAATTGATTCTGGAATCGTAAGAAATCGCAACGCCTCTTTGTTTTGCCTGCTCGCCCAGAGATGATATATAATCCGCCAGTCCCTGGGTTGCTTTGCGCACGGTGTAAATGTTCATGCGGTTTGTGCCTGCACCTAAAATACCGCGCAGACCTGCCGTGCCGAATTCAAGCTCTCTGTAAAAACGTTCTTCAATTTCTTTTTTATCTTCAGCAATGGATGAAAGCTCGTTTTTGGTTGCTGTATCAACAGCATCGCTTTCAAGCCATTTGGTGTAATTTTGCATAAAATCCATTAATCTGCAACTCCTAAATTTTTATATAAATATTATATTCTATATTCTGCCAAATGTCAAGAATATTATTTACGACTGTTTGCTTTAAGCCGCAGACTTGTATTAAGAATCTGCTTTCTCACACGGATGTTTTTGGGAGTAACCTCCAAAAGCTCGTCATCGCCTAAAAATTCAATTGCTTCTTCAAGACTCATTATTTTTGGCGGAATAAGACGGAGAGCCTCATCGCTGCCTGAAGCACGTGTGTTTGTAAGCTGTTTTTTCTTGCATACGTTAACGGCAATGTCTTCGTTTTTGGGAGACATTCCCACAACCATTCCTTCATAAACAGGAACACCTGCACCGATAAACAGTGTGCCTCGTCCTTGTGCATTATACAAGCCGTAGGTGATGCTTTCGCCTGTTTCAAAAGCAATAAGCGACCCGGTAAGTCTGCTTGTGATTTCGCCTTTATAGGGTTTATAACTGTCAAAAACAGAGTTCATAATTCCCTCGCCGCGGGTATCGGTCATAAACTCGTTACGATACCCGAAAAGTCCTCTGGTGGGGATTAAATATTCAATTTTCATGCGAAGTCCCGAGGGCTCCATCTGCACAAGCTCACCCTTGCGCATCCCCATTTTTTCCATAACACTGCCCACAGCTTCTTCGGGAACATCTATCAGAAGACGTTCAATGGGCTCGCATTTTACGCCGTCAATTTCTTTGTAAAGCACGCGGGGCATACTTACTGCAAACTCGTAGCCCTCACGGCGCATATTTTCTATAAGTATTGAAAGATGCATTTCGCCTCGTCCCGAAACAATGAATGTATCGGTTGTGTCGCCGTCACGCACTTTTAACGAAACGTCTTTTAAAAGCTCTTTATAAAGTCTGTCATGAAGCTGACGTGATGTGACAAACTTGCCGTCCTGACCTGCAAAAGGGCTGTCGTTTACAGAAAAAGTCATTTCAAGAGTAGGCTCGCTGATTTTCACAAACGGAAGAGCTTCGGGAGTGTTCACCTCAGTAACTGTATCGCCGATTGTGATGTCCTCAACACCGGAGAAGCACACAATGTCGCCCATTTTTGCTTCTTCAACAGGTGTTCTGCCAAGACCGTCAATCTGGAACATTTTAACTATTCTGCCTTTATGGTTGCGAGACTCATCATGGAAGTTCACAATACGGATTTCATCGTTTTGCTTCATTTTTCCACGTTCAATACGACCGATGGCAATTCTGCCCACATAGTCGTTGTAGTCGATTGACGAAACAAGCAGCTGCATAGGACCTTCGTCATCGCCCTCAGGTGCCGGAATATAGTCTATGATTGTATCAAACAAAACATGCATATCTTCTGCCGATGAAACATCGGGTGTTTCAGATGCAATACCTGCACGTGCCGAACAGTAAATAATGGGACTGTCAAGCTGTGCTTCGTCAGCATCAAGCTCAAGCATAAGTTCTAAAACCTCGTCGCCAACCTCATCAAGACGTGCGTCGGGACGGTCAACTTTGTTTACAACAATAATAACGCGGTGTTTAAGCTCAAGTGCTTTTTGCAGAACAAAACGTGTCTGAGGCATAGGACCTTCCGCCGCATCAACAAGCAGAACAACACCGTTTACCATTTTTAAAACACGTTCAACCTCGCCGCCGAAATCGGCGTGCCCGGGCGTATCTATAATATTGATTTTTTTGTCTTTATAATGAACCGCAGTGTTTTTTGACAAAATTGTGATACCACGCTCACGTTCAATGGCGTTGCTGTCCATAACTCTGTCTTCAACAACCTGGTTTTCGCGGTAAACGCCGCCTTGTTTCAAAAGCTGGTCAACAAGCGTTGTTTTGCCGTGGTCAACGTGGGCAATAATTGCTATGTTACGCAAATCTGTTCTTTTCAAAAAAATTACCTTCAATCAAATTAATTTTATTTTTATATACACCCTTTTATTATACAACAAAATCAAACAATAATCAATAGCAATCTTTACAAAAATGCAATTTTTTTATATTATGTATATGTAATGTTTGTTAAATGAACTCATTTTAATTAATCATCTTGTTCCGTACCGATATTTTTTACATAAAAACAGCCGTGATAAATAATTTTATCACAGCTATTTCATTTACAGCAATTCTATTCCGTTGCGGTTAACCGAAAGCGAGTAATCCGAACTCGATTTTAAGAGGTGAATTTTCGCTTTCACTGTGTTAAAATACTCGGCAATCTGACGCCTTGCAAAGATGACAAGCCGAAAGATACCGAAATTACGCTGTTTTAGGCGGGTTCAGATTACTCGTTTTCGGTTAGCCGCATCGGGATGTGATTTTTCTTCAAGCCCGGTTGCCGTCAAGTTTCAGTCACGATAGTTTACAAGAAAATCTCCCAGGTCTCCCGGCAAAAATGAATGTATCATTTAACCGTTCTCCTTTGTATTAAAGAAAATCCTTTTTAAATTCGTTATCATAAAGCACATACACATACTTAAAACCGATGTCACGAAGAATTTCCCGTGTTTCTTTAAAGAAACAGTCAATAGTCGTTGTGCTGTGAGTATCTGAAGATAATATAATCCTGCTGTCAGTTTCTTTAAGTATGCGGAGCAGATTTTCGTGAGGGTATGGGGATTTGCGGTATCCTCTTGAAATTGCACCGGTGTTAACCTCAAAAAAAACATCATTTTGGGATGCAAGTTTCATGTATTTATCTGCAACTTTAAGATATTCGGGATTGTTAAAAAATCTTGGAACGTCAATCTCATCAAATTTTGTTATAAGGTCAAAATGCCCTACAATATCGGGTTTGCGGCGTGCAATATATTCGCAGAAAGTTGAATAATATGCTTCTGCCAGAGCCGCTGTATCGCAGTCAAAAAGGTCAAGACATTTTTTAAACACATCGTAATTACTGTCTATTGCATAATACTTTCCGTCTTTGAAAAAATAGTGCGAAGAACCGAGAATATACTCAAAATCATCCCTGTTTACCGGGTCAAAAGCATCTTCTTCAATTCCGCAGTAAATCTGTATTTTGTCTTTATATTTTTCTTTAAGACGGTTTATTTCAGAAATGTATGCCGGTGTATCTTTCATGCAATATGTATCATCAAAATCAGTAAATCCGTGACCGGAAAACCCAAGAGCATCAAACCCTGCGTCTATTGCGGCAAGAACCATTTCTTCCGCTGTGTTGCCGCCGTCACAGAAAGTTGTGTGTGTATGATAATTTGTCAGCATTTGTTATGCCGCCTTTCTTGAGTGTTTTTTTATTAAATCTATAACCAAATCAATGCCAAGTGTTTTTATAAGAAGCCCGATAAACGAGCTTATTGCTATTATATATCCCGACAGGATTCCGCCGGCAATAACAATCAGAAAATCGGTTATAAGCAGGGATTTTCCGATGTCAATTGACGAGTATTTCTGCACTATAAGAGCGATAATATCCGTGCCGCCGGAGCTGGAATCAACATAAAACATAACGCCGCTTGCAACTGCGATTATTGCTGCACCAATTACTGCCGAAATAAAACTGTTGGGTACAACGGCAACCATGCCAAGAGGCTCAAAAAGCCCGATAAACAAGGTTGTAAGTGTTGAGCCGACAAAGGTTTTTATTGCCATGCTGCTGCCCAACACAAAAAATGCAAGCAAAATAAGTGCAAAATTTATTATCATAAGTATTGTCCC
>JAZNOL010000048.1:0-114233 GCA_045580815.1 Clostridia bacterium
GATATGCTGATTTTGGATGAAATTCTTGATGCTGTTGATGTGGAATATATTGCAGAAGCTGATTTGGAAAGATTTTTGAAAGAAAAACCGCAAAAACTTGAAGTTGTACTTACAGGGAGAAAAGCAAGCGATAATCTGAAAAACATCGCACATTATATAAGTGAGATCAAGTGCGTAAAGCATCCGTATAATGACGGGGTGCAGGCACGAAAAGGAATTGAACTGTAAAAAAATAGGTTTTGACAACAGTGATTTTGTCAAAACCTGCTTTTTTATTGATCATAAACATCGGGATTTGCCTGTGCTTTTTCAAACTCGGCAATAACTGCGTCATTTAATTTTTGCCGTATGTCGGCATTTATAGGATGAGCAACATCCATAAAATCACCGTCAGCTGATTTGCGACTTGGCATGGCAACAAAGGTTTTGTCCTGTGCCTGTATTATTTTAATGTCATGTACAACAAATTGGTTATCAAATGTGACAGAAACAACAGCTCGCATTTTCCCGTCATTGTTTAATTTTCTTATTTTGATATCCGAAATTTCCATGTAATTCACCACCCGGAAATATTTTAGTCAAAATGGAAGAAAATTATACTATGTCATCAAAATAAAAATAAGTGCAAAAACAGTTAAAAGGTCCGGCTCGTCATCTGTTATAAGTGCAATTATAAGGGCGGCAATAAGAATTTCATCAGAACCGATATTTTTAAAAAAATCACTTAAACCGCTGCTTTGGTGATTTGTATTATAAACGGGTGACGGTGGGGCAGGCGGTTTTATGTGAAGCGGTTTTGGCTTGATTGAGGCTTTTGGCGTAAGTTCATATTTTTGGTAATACTCACGTCTCATAAAATTTATTTAAAAAGCTTGTCAAGTCCGATTGCCGAAGACATATTTATAATCTGCATTACGGTAATTGCACTTTCAATGCGGCCGCTTCGCTTTTCGCTCAGGCACGGTTTTAAAGCCTTTAAAAGTGTAACACGCCGGTCGCTTTTTCCGGAAAACATATTCTGTAAAACCCCGGAGGATAAAACAGAACCAAAATCGAATGACTGATTTTCATCGGTTTCTTTTTTGTTTCCCAAAAGTGAAAACAGTAAGTTTTCGGCAGATGTGTCAGAACTTTCTTCGGCTGTATTTTCCTCCTGCGGAATAAAATTTTCTATAATTCCGGAAAGTTTTTCTTTGGCACCGTCATCTGCAAGCAGTTGACGCATAAGGTCAACCGCTTTGTCAAGTTCATCCGCCATTGCTTTGTTATTTAAGTAATGCTTTGAGTCTGTTTACAAAAGATGAATCAAGGCTTCCCAGTTTGTTCATGAGATTTGCAAGGTCATCGGGATTTTTTGTCTGAAGTTGTTTTTTCAGCATATCAATATTTAAGTTTGACAGCATTTTTCCAAGAGCACTGCCCCCCGAACTACTTGAAAGTTGAGACAGTTTTTCTTTGAGCTGTTCATCCGACATTTCTGCAACACGGCGTACATCTTCGGAGCTTATGCGGTTAGAATTGTTCATGGCTAAAACACCTTTCTGATTTTGTTAGCCTTAACTTAGCAATCCGAACCACGATTTTAAGTTGCAGATTTCCGCTTTTGCTGTGTTAAAATACTCGGAAATTGTCGCCCGGCAAAGACGAGAAACTAAAATATGCCGGAATTCCACCGTTTGAGGCGGATTCGGATTGCTTAGTTAAGGCTAATATCAGTATATGCATAAACAAGTCAAAAAGTACATTTGGGGTGTTATTGCTGTGTTTCAATAATGTTTTTCCAATATCTTTTAGGCATATATGAACGTTGTTGGCGGGGATTTGTACGTTCCTTGATTGCTATTGATTTATAAAAAGCACACCATATCTGTTCGTATTCGTCACATCCTTCAACTGTATCAACGGTGCAATCGCATATAGTGGTGTTTTTTTCAAGATGAACGGCGGCAATGCATCGCCCGGTATCCCGGATAATCCATTTTTCATACGGCATACGCCGTTCAAAATGCTTATATAGTATTGGAAGAATATTATGGTCAGGCGTTATGTCCGACAAAAATATATTGTCAATGGACTTAAACCGGACAAATCCCTTAAACCGATGGTTTTCAAAAAGAACCTTGTTTTTAAGTATCAGTGCCTCGTTCACGGTAGGGCAGTAGTTGTGATTGTAGATGCTTTTGCCGTATAAAAGCCCGTCTTTTATAAATTGCAACGCAACTGTTCCGCAATTTACCGTATCTGCAAGATATAAATAATATATATCATAAAAAAACTGTGAAGATATTTTTTCTTTTAATCCAATGGCAACACGCTGTGCTTTCTTATCATCGGTTGTAATAAAAATTGCGTCAAAAAGAGACTGCTGTAAAAAGTTTTTTTGTGCAATGATTTCGTTTGTTTCGTTTTTAAATTTGAAAGATTCAAATACACAAGTAAGGTATCCTTCAAAGGAGTTGTCGTAAACTAAAATCATACGCACACCTCGCTGAGTAAATGTGCGGTCGGCAAAGATTCAAAAAGCGAAAGTTGACGTGGTTCAAGCTGAAGACTGCGATAGTCAACAAGACTGTTTTCCACAATGCCGGGACTGCGCTCTAAAATGTTTGCTCCGTGACGTAAGTCTTTGCAACAGATGAAATATTTTGCGCGCTTTAAAACAACGCCTATTCGTTTTAAATCCTGAACACAGAGGTTTGTGCTACGCCTTGCACTAAGTATCCGCAAAACAGATTTTACGCCTATTCCGGGCACACGAAGAAGCTCTTCTTTTGAGGCGGTATTAACGTCAACGGGAAAAAACTCCGGATGTCGCACCGCCCATGCACATTTAGGGTCAAGAAGCTGTGAAAAGTTGGGGTTGTATTCGTCAAGCAGTTCTTCCGCACGAAATCCGTAAAATCTAAGGAGCCAATCTGCCTGATACAGCCTGTGCTCGCGCAGAAGCGGGGGAGAAAAATCGGTCCGGTTTGGCAAGGCAGGGTGCGTTCCTACAGGAATATAAGCAGAATAAAACACGCGTTTTAGCTTATATTTGTCATAGAGCCCCTGCGTAAGTCGCATTATCTTTAAATCGGTTTCCGGAGATGCTCCCACAATCATCTGTGTTGTCTGCCCGGCAGGTGCAAATTTGGGTGTTTTTTTATACTGTTTTGATTCAATGGCGTTTATGTCGCGGAACTCGGAAATTGTCTGCATTGAAGAAAAAATTGCAGTTTTTGTTTTTTGCGGAGCAAGAAGTTTTAAAGAATTTTCGCTTGGCAGCTCGATATTTGCACTCAGTCTGTCTGCAAGAAGTCCGATTTGCTCGGTCAGATGTCTGCTGCTGCCGGGAATTGCCTTTACATGTATATATCCGCAAAAACCGTATTCAAATCGCAGAATTTTCAGCGTTTTTATGAAAAGCTCCATTGTATAATCGGCATTTTTTATAATTGCAGAGCTTAAAAACAGCCCTTCTATATAATTTCGTTTATAAAATTCAATTGTTATGTCGGCAAGCTCTCTGGGGGAAAATGTGGCACGGGGAACATCATTGCTTTTTCGGTTTATGCAATAGGCGCAGTCATAACTGCAACAATTTGACATAAGCACTTTTAAAAGCGAAATGCACCGCCCGTCAGATGCCCAGCTGTGACATATGCCGCTTATGTGGCCATTGCCGATTTTGCCGGTGTTTTTTCTTCCGCTTCCGCTTGAAGAGCAGGATGCATCATACTTTGCGGCATCGGCGAGAATTTCAATTTTTTTTGCGGCATCCACAAAAATCAACTCCATTATCGAACGTTAGTTCTATTATAGCACACCAAAAGCGATTTGTCAAACATATGTTCGATAAAAAATAATTTTTGTTAAAATTGACGATATTGAGAAATGTAAATAATGCTTTTTGCACAATAACCATATTATAATCAAAAAGATATGTTTTTTTTGTCGTAGTTTGCATTGACAAAAATAAGTTTTTGAGGTATAATATAGTTGTATAAAAATTCAAAACTCTTTGAGGAGGATAAATAAATGTTAGTTTCAGCAAAAGACATGCTTCAGAAAGCAAAAGCAGGCAAATATGCCGTAGGTCAGTTCAACATCAACAACCTGGAATGGACAAAAGCAATTCTTCTTACAGCACAGGAAAATAATTCACCTGTTATTCTTGGTGTTTCAGAAGGTGCAGGCAAATATATGGGTGGTTATCATGCTGTTGTAGGCATGGTTAACGGTCTTATTCAGGATATGGGTATTACTGTTCCGGTTGCACTTCACCTTGACCACGGTTCATACGAAGGTGCATTCAAAGTTATCGAAGCAGGTTTTTCTTCAGTTATGTTTGACGGTTCACACTATCCTATTGAAGAAAATATTGCAAAAACAAAAGAAATCATTGAGCTTGCACATTCAAAAGGCATTTCAATGGAAGCAGAAGTTGGCGCTATCGGTGGCGAAGAAGACGGTGTTGTAGGCAACGGCGAAGTTGCTGATCCCGAAGAATGCAAAATGATTGCTGACCTTGGTGTAGATATGCTTGCAGCAGGTATCGGTAATATTCACGGCAAATATCCGGCAAACTGGCAGGGTCTTAACTTTGATGTTCTTGCAAAAATTCAGGAGCTCACAACAACAATGCCTCTCGTTCTTCACGGCGGCACAGGTATTCCGGAAGAAATGATTAAAAAAGCCATTTCTCTTGGTGTATCAAAAATCAACGTTAATACAGAATGTCAGCTTGCATTCGCTGAAGCTACAAGAAAATATATTGAAGACGGTAAAGACCTTCAGGGCAAAGGCTTTGACCCGCGTAAACTTCTTGCACCGGGCTTTGAAGCTATTAAAGCTACCGTTAAAGAAAAAATGGAACTTTTCGGTTCTGTAAACAAAGCATAATTGATTTGTTTAAACCGGCAACAGCCGTAAAAATTTAATATTCGGGGGAGCTTGTGATTCAGGCTGAGAGGAAGAAAGTTATCTTCGACCCTTTTAACCTGATTTGGATAATGCCAACGTAGGAAGAGTTTTAAAACTCGTTTATTTAAAGCGAAGTTATCTGTTTTGGGTAACTTCGCTTTTTTCGTTCATTGACAAAAAAACAGGCTTTCCCGGGAAAAGGAAGGATAAAAATGAAAGAAAAAACATCAACAGTATCAAACGGATTAATCTGGTTCGGAGCAGGCGTATCAATTGCCGAAATATTAACAGGCACACTTATTGCACCGCTGGGATTTGCAAAAGGTATAGCGGCAATCGTGACAGGGCATATTATCGGATTTTTGCTTATGTTTTTTGCCGGGATTATAGGCGGCAGAACCGAAAAAAGTGCAATGGAAACAGTGAAAATTTCTTTTGGACAAAAAGGCACCTTACTGTTTTCGGCTTTAAATGTGATTCAGCTTGTGGGATGGACAGCCGTTATGATAATAAGCGGAGCCGCGGCGGCAAATGCTGTTTTACCGTCGGTTAATGTGCCGGTGTGGTGCGTTGTCATTGCGGTGCTTATTACTGTGTGGATTATGCTTGGTGCAAAAAATCTTGAAAAAGTAAACGTGGTATCGGTAAGTGCACTTTTTATACTCACGCTTATAATGAGTGTTACTGTGTTTAAAGGAGGAAAAACAGCTTTGACGGGCGATGGCATAACGTTTGGTGCGGCAGTAGAGCTTTCGGTAGCAATGCCGCTTTCGTGGCTGCCTCTTATATCCGATTATACACGCAACGCCAAAAAATCGGTTGTGGCAACATCAGTCAGCTGTGTTGCATACTTTGTTGCAAGCGTCTGGATGTATGCAATCGGTCTTGGAGCGGCTGTTTTTACCGGAAAATCTGATGTTGCACTTGTCATAGCACAGTCAGGACTTGGCATAGGTGCACTTGTTATTGTAATTTTTTCAACAGTTACAACAACATTTTTGGATGCATATTCTGCCGGAGTGAGCATGGAAAGTATTTCAAAAAGAATTAAAGAAAAACCGGCAGCGATTGTTGTTTGCTTAATAGGTATGCTTCTTGCAATATTTACGCCCATAACAAGGTTTGAAGATTTTCTTTATTTTATAGGCTCGGTTTTTGCACCAATGACGGCGATCCTGATTGCTGATTATTATATACTGAAAAAAGATAAATCACATAAAAAAGCTGATTTTACAAATATCGTAATCTGGTTTGTTGGATTTGTTTTTTACAGAGTAATGATGAACATCGAAACTCCGCTGGGATATACACTTCCTGCCATGGTTGCGGTGGGCATTGTTTGTATAGTTACAGAAAAAATAAAAAAGGCGGTGATAAAAAAATAATTACCTTTGTAACGAGATGTTTCAAAAAACGTTTGCAGGCGGGGAGCTCCGCAGGCAGATGGAAATATCCTTTATATATAAGCGATGGGAACCCGTGTTTCGGGGTGAGAGGAGAAAAGTTTATTCTCGACCGGGCGAAGCGTTTTTGCGACTTCGTATTAAAATACGAAACGAGGAAAAACAAATGAAAAACTCTGAAAAACTTTTAAAACTGGCAGTACTTTCAATGATGGTGGCACTTGGCGTGGTGATTTCGCCCATACTTCGTTTTGAGGGAATGTGCCCTATGGCACACCTGATAAACATAGTGTGTTCGGTGCTTTTGGGTCCGTGGTATTCACTTCTTTGTGCAACCGTTATCGGTGTAATCAGAATGTCAATTATGGGCATACCGCCCATTGCACTTACCGGTGCAATATTCGGGGCGTTTTTGTCAGGCGTGTTTTACCGCATATCCAAAGGAAAACTGCTTTTTGCGGTGCTTGGCGAGATTGTCGGTACAGGTATTATAGGTGCAATTCTGTCATACCCGGTAATGACAATTCTTTGGGGAAAAACAGGACTAAGCTGGATGTTTTACGTGCCGTCATTTATATGCGGAACACTTATTGGCGGAAGCATAGCCTTTGTGTTTCTCAAGAAACTTGCCGCAAACGGAATGCTGACACAATTTCAGCAAAAGCTTGGCACACAAAGTTATGAAGATAACAGCGGAATTATAGGAAACGGAGTTGCAATTGCGGCATTTGGAGTGATATGCTATCTGGTAATTGAAATTCTGACAGGTATATTTAAAATGCAGTCGCCTGTGTGGTCGTATATATCATTTTCGGCACTTGTCATTTTTATTGTTGTTGCAGTAGTTTATATTATAACCAAAAAACTTAAAAAGGCAGATGAGGTGTAATGACCGAAAAAATTAAAATAATCAGAGAAAAACTTAAAAAAACTTCTCCGCTTATACATTGCATAACAAATCCCATATCAATAAATCAATGTGCAAATTTGATTCTTGCTGTCGGTTGCCGTCCGGTTATGGTGGAGCATCCGGAAGAGGTGGGGGAGATAACAGCAACAGCCAATGCACTTTTGCTTAATATCGGCAACATCACCGATGTGCGGTTGAAATCCATAATAATTTCCGCGAAAACAGCAAAAGAAAAAGAAATTCCCTTGGTTTTTGATGCGGTGGGTGTTGCGTGTTCAACGCTACGAAAAAATTTTGCACAAAAATTGTTGCAAAACCATACTCCCAATGTAATCAAAGGTAATTATTCCGAAATAAATGCACTTTATGACAGTACATATAAAACCGCAGGCGTTGATGCAGACACTTCTCTTGAAGTGTCTGCGGTTGCGGCTGTTGCCGCAAGACTTGCGTTAAAGTGTGGAAGTATTGTTCTTGCCAGCGGAAAAACCGATATAATAACAGACGGCAACACAGTAATATATGTTAAAAACGGGACACAGCAGCTTGCAAAAATTACAGGTACCGGCTGTATGCTCGGTGCACTTGCATCGTGCTATGCAGCAGCAGAATGTAATATTTATTCAATTGCATCGGCGTGTGCTGTTTTCGGCATTTGCGGTGAGCTTGCACAAACAGATAAAGGTACGGGAACATTTTCCGTAAACCTCATGGACAGACTTTCAACTGTTTTGGATGAAAACATTGAAAAACTTATAAAAGCAGAGGTGAAAGATATTGAAAAAATTTGATACAACGCTGTATTTTATTACAGACAGCACAGGATTTAGCGAAGAAGAATTTTTAAAAAGAACAGAATCGGCATTAAAAGGCGGAGTGACATTGCTTCAGCTTCGTGAAAAAGAAAAATCAACACGGGAGTATATCGCGTTGGCAGAAAAAGTGCATAAGCTGACACAAAAATATGAAATTCCGCTGATTATTGACGATAGAATTGATGTGGCAATAGCTGCAAATGCCGAGGGGGTTCATCTTGGACAGAGCGATATGCCGGTTGAAACGGCACGAAAAATTGTTGGCAAAGATATGATAATCGGAGCAACGGCAAAAACGGTTTTGCAGGCAAAAGAAGCCGAAAAGGCAGGTGCGGATTATCTCGGTGTGGGCGCAATTTATCCCACAACAACAAAGGTTAAAACTGTTCTGACTTCAACACAAACTCTTGACGAAATATGCAAAGCGGTAGATATACCCGTTAATGCAATCGGCGGACTTAACAAAGGCAACATTGATATTCTAAAAGGAATAAAAATTGACGGAATATGCGTTGTTTCAGCAATAATGAAAGCGGATAATCCTCAAAAAGCGGCACAGGAACTGAAAGATGCAGAACGTAATTTAATAAAGAGGGGAATGTAAGTTGAAAAAAGTATTGACAATCGCAGGGTCAGATTCAAGCGGCGGTGCAGGTATTCAGGCGGATATAAAAACAATAACAGCACATAAAATGTATGCAATGAGCGTGATTACAGCACTTACCGCACAAAATACAATGAAAGTGTCGGATGTTTTGGAGGTTTCTCCAAAGTTTGTTTCAAAACAGATGGACAGCGTTTTTGAAGATATTTTTCCCGACAGCGTTAAAACGGGAATGTTACCGTCGGCAGAAATTATTGAAACGGTAGCCGAAAAGCTTACAGAATACAGCGCGAAAAATATTGTTGTTGACCCGGTTATGGTTTCAACCAGCGGATGCAGACTTTCGCAAAATTCTGCACTTGATGCATTAAAAAAATGCCTTTTGCCGATTGCAGACGTGATAACTCCAAATATTTATGAAGCACAGGTGCTTTGCGGAATAGAAATAGAAAACAAAAAAGATATGCAAAATGCCGCAGAAAAAATAAGAGAATTTACAAACGCGGCGGTTCTTATAAAAGGCGGACATCTTCAAAACGAAGCCTCCGACCTGCTTCTTGATAAAAACGGTGAGTTTAAATGGTTTTCGGGCAAAAGAATAAACAATCCAAACACGCACGGAACCGGCTGTACACTTTCGTCATCAATTGCCTGCAACCTTGCAAAAGGGTGCGATGTTGTAAAGAGCATCGAGAATGCAAAAGAATATATCACTGATGCACTCTTGGCTATGCTTGACTTAGGTCACGGCAGCGGTCCGCTTAACCATATATGCAGGATGAAATTTAATTAAAACCTACAAGCGAAATAAAATATAAATGTTTTGCATTAATAAAATTAAAAAATATAGGCAGAGACAAATGTTTAATTTGTCTCTGCCTGTTCAGTATAGTATTAAAACGACGGGGGAGACGATATCCACAAAAGCTTGGCGGGCGTTTTCCCTGTGTTTTCTATAAAGTGGTTATTGTTTGGTTTAAAACAGAAACATTGTCCTTTGCGGACACGGTGCTTTTTGTTACCTATATGCAAAACTACAGCTCCTGCAAGAATATATCCGAATTCTTCGCCGCTGTGAGCAGTTTCTTCTTTATATTTTCCGCCGGGATCAAGAGTAAGCAAAATGGGCTCCATCTCATTTTTTTGTGCATTTGGAATAACCCATTCAACGGTGTAGCCGTTTTCTTCGTCTACAGATTCAAAAAAATCATCTTCACCAAATACAATTTTTTCTTCGTCTGCATCGTTGAAAAATTCTTTAAGCGATACACCCAGCGATTCTAATATATCAGCAAGGGTTGAAAGGTTTGGGGATGTAAGATCACGTTCAAGCTGAGAAATAAAACCTTTTGAAAGTTCACAGCGAGCAGCAAGTTCGTCCTGCGTGAGATTTTTTTCCTGACGTAACCGTTTTATTTTTTTCGATATTCATAAAAAATCACCGTCCATGCATTAATTATATACCTTTTTTTCAGATTTTGCAAGCAAAATTCGATATTTTTTGAAAAAATTGGTGTTTTATTAATGTACATTACATAAACATACAAAAAGCATTGACAATAATTTTACATTTTGGTATAATAAAATACGGTTTAAATATAAAAATGACGGAGAATTATGATAAATGAACGAACAAAACAGTTTTATAAAAGGAATAAAAGACGGAATCCCCATATGTCTTGGATATTTATCCGTGGCATTTGCGTTTGGTATTTTTGCCGTTGAAGCAGGGCTTGACGGATGGCAGGCAGTGCTTGTTTCTATGACAAACGTAACATCGGCAGGTCAGCTTGCGGCTGTGCCGATTATGGTCAGCGGAGGCACACTTATTGAGCTTGCTGTGTCCCAGCTTGTTATAAATCTGCGATATGCGCTGATGTCTGTTTCTCTTTCGCAAAAGTTGGGCAAAAGCGTCAACACGGCAGACAGGTTTGTTATATCCTTTGTCAACACTGACGAGGTTTTTGCCGTGGCATCGGGTCAGGACAAAAATGTGGGCAGAAAATATCTTTACGGGCTGATACTTCCTCCGTTTGTGGGATGGAGCACCGGCACTCTTCTGGGTGTTGTTGCCGGCAATATTCTGCCGGCTTCGGTTGTTTCGGCATTGGGAATTGCCATCTATGGAATGTTTGTTGCCATTGTAATTCCGCAGACAAAAAAGAGCCGGGCAACGGCATTTTGCGTACTTTTTGCAATCATCCTCAGCTGTGCGTTTGAATATGTTGCGCCTTTAAGCAAGGTTCCGGGCGGATTTGTTATAATAATCTGTGCAACGCTTGCAAGTGCCTTGTTTGCGTGGATTGCACCGGTGAGAATAAGCGAGGAGGACGGCAATGAATAACTTTAAATTTTTTATATATCTTGCCGTTGCGGCGGGTATTACATATCTTATCCGGATGCTTCCTCTTGTGTTGGTAAAGAAAAAGATTAAAAACAAGTTTCTTCTTTCGTTTTTGTATTATATCCCCTATGCGGTGCTTGCAGTAATGACAATCCCGGCGATTTTTTATTCCACATCATCGGCTGTTTCGGCGGCACTGGGATTTGTGGCAGCGGTTGTGCTGGCTTATTTTGAAAAAAGTCTGCTGACGGTTGCTTGTGCATCCTGTGCGGTGGTTTTTGTTGTGGAATTTGCAATGAAATTCATTTAAGTAATTGACATCTGATTAAACTTGTGATATACTTTTGATAAAAAATTAAATAATTCACACAGAGTGTCGGCTATGGCGCAAAAGATTTTTATCAAGCCATAGCCGGTGAAAAGGGAACCGGGTGCGAATCCCGGACGATACCAGTCGCTGTATGTGTTTGAGTTTGCGTCCTTTCGGTGAAAACCGGTCATTGGGAAACTGAGAAGGCAGGGCGCAGATGCCCGAAAACACGAGCCAGAAGACCTGCTTTGATGTTGCTCCACAACAAGAAAAGCGCAGGAGCAATAGTTTTATCCGGACATTTTTGTGCGGATAATTTGTGATGTTCACAGAAAAAGTCTGCTGTGGTAATTTTTAAAAAATTGCCGCGGCTTTTTTATTTGCCCGGTAAACAAGGAGGGTAGGAGAAACATTTAGCCGAAGGTGTCGGCAAATTAAAAAAGAAAGGACTTTTTAAAATGAAAAAATTATTATCAATCGTTATGGCATTAACCTTTGTTTTAACTGCGTTTTCGGGTGTTGTTTTTGCTTCGAACGAAGAAACAAACGCAATTACGGCATATGTGACCGTGAGCAGACACGGCGAATTTGTCAAAACAAAAACCGGCGATATAGCTGTTATGCTTCCGGTTAAGCTTACAGAAAAACCTGAATATACCCTTGAAGATTTGTTTTCAGAACTACACAGTCTGTATTATGACGGTGAAGAGGGTTACACCTCAGCAACAGGCGATTACGGTGCATACATAACAAAGCTTTGGGGCGATGACAGCGGAAATTTCGGTTATCAGATAAACGGCGGCACAGAGTCGGTCATGGGGCTTACTCACCCGGTTGAAAACGGCGACGTGGTGGATGCGGTTGTATATCGCAATCTTTATCCCGATACCGAAAACTACACAAAATTTGAGGCTTATTCGGCAGAAACTCTCATAAACAAGGATTTTGAAATCACACTCAGTCAGGCAGGATACGACGAAAACTGGAACACCGTTTTCTCGCCCTGTGAGGGTGCAACAATAACGGTAAATGGCGAAAAAACCGAACTGCTGACGGATACTGACGGAAAAACTGTTTTGTCATTTGACAATGAGGGCATATACGTTGTTTCTGCATGCAAGGAAAAAACAATAAACGAAAACACAGAAAATGAAAAAATTGTCCCGGCAATTACTGCACCTGTGTGCGTTGTTACGGCTGAAAAAGCGGAAACGGTGCTTGTCCGCAATATTGCAGATAAATACTGCGGAGAAAAAATTGCAACCGATGAAAATATGGTGTGGCTGATTGCAGATATGGCGGTTTATAACAGCCTTTATCCCGAACTTGGCAAAGCTTTGCCGGACAGCGTTAAACAGACCTGTCTTGATAAAATAATCAAAACTGTGGATGAAACCTCCAAAGCATCGGTGCTTGCAAAAAATATTATTGCTTTGCGTGCCCTTGGATATGATGCAAAAAATGTTGTAAATGAAAATTCTGCTAAAATTGATGTGGCAGAAAAACTTGCAAAATTAATTGACAGCGGCGATGAAGAGGTTATAAATATTTATACGTTGCCATATGTGATGATTGCTCTTTCGCAAGGTGAAAACTACGCAACCGATGAGCAGAAAAAAAAGCTTTTTGATGCCGCGGTTGCTTCAAAAGAAAAATGGCAGGACGATGAGTGGGGCACAGATGCCGCAGCGGCAATGCTGCTTGCTCTGGCACCTTATTATGATTATGAAACATACAGCGATGTTGCGGCAATAATTGACGAAACCGTTAAAATTATTCTTTCGACGCAGAGCGAAACAGGAAGCATCGGCAATGCCGCTTCAACAGGTCTTGCGATGGTTGCTCTGTCTGCTTTGGGCAAAGACTGTGAAGAAGCAGTTTGCGGCGAAAACAGCATCATAGACGGGCTTGTGTCGCAGGCGGCAGAATCCCTTGACGGATTTGAGCCTATGGAAAATACTTATTCAACCGAACAGGGCTTCAGAGGACTTCTTGCGTGGAAACTTTCTGAAACCGGCGACAGAATGTATGATTTTTCCACATATCCTGCAAATGAAGCCGTTGCAACAAAAAAACAAACCTCCGGCGGATTTTTCTCCGGTGGTGGCGGAGGCGGTTCTAAACCGTCAAAAAAAGATGAAGTAAAAGAGGATACAGAAGTAGCCGAAGAAGTTAAAGAAACGGAAGAAATCAAAGAAAAACCTGTTGAAGAAACTGCGGAAAAAGAACCCGAAATATTAGAAAATAAAGACCCGGACGTAAAAATCTTACCGGTTGCTTATGAAAACAAAACCTTTGAGGATATTTCATCGCACGAAAATAAAAACGAAATTGAAGCTCTTGCAAAACGAGGTATTATTAACGGCAAAACCGAAAAATCCTATGACCCCGACGGCAAAATGACCCGTGCGGAGTTTGCAACAATTGTTGTACGTGGGCTTGGTCTTGAATCGGGAGAAAAAACAGCATTTTCGGATGTTAAAGAAACCGACTGGTTTTGCGAATACATAAATACGGCGTATAATTACGGAATCATAAAAGGTGTTTCCGAAACAGAGTTTAACCCCGGCGGTGTTATCACACGTCAGGAGGCGGCTGTTATGGTGATGCGTGCATCAAAGCTTTGCGGAATGAATACAGAAGCAAACGAGACAGCCGTGCGTGATACCATTGCGGTTTTTAGCGATTATATGCAGATTAAAGACTGGGCAAAAGATGCGGTGGCGTTCTGCTGTGAAAACGGTATAGTTGACGGAGACGGCATTGAAATTCTGCCTTTGCAGAATGTGTCAAGAGCCGAGGTTGCAGAAATGGTGTTTGCTATGCTGACAAAATCGGGTTTATTGCAGGAGATTGATCAGTGAAACGGTATATAAAAATAATTTTGCCCGTTGCAGTAATTGTGTTGATTGTATGTACGGTGTTTTTTTGCGGAAACAATGAAACAACAAGCGATGCTTTCAATAAGGAAAGCACAGTAAAAACCGATGTAACAACCGAAGAAACCGGTAAAGAAAAAAATGAAATTCCGCCGTCGGGGCAAAATCCGACTGAGGAAAAACCCGATGAAGAAAATACAACAGCTTTAAATGCTGAAAATCATGAAAAACCGCCTGCAAAAGTCGAAGAAAACGTATCTGAGGAAGAAGCAAAACCGAAAGAATCTGAGCCGCAGGAATCTGCAACAAATCCCGATGATGGCATGATGACCTGCTCCTTGTCAGTAAGATGTGATACGATTCTTGATAATATTCAGAATCTTGACAAAAACAAAACCCCCATTGTACCGCCGGACGGAAAGATATTTGAAAATCCGGAAGCGATTGCTTATGAGGGCGAAAGTGTTTTTAATCTGCTGTCCCGTGAGCTTCGCAAAAACAAGGTGCATTTTGAGTTTACAAAAAATCCGGTGTATAACAGCGTTTACATCGAGGGCATAGGTAATCTGTATGAGCATGATTGCGGCGAGCTTTCGGGCTGGATGTATAAGGTGAACGGAAAAATTCCCGATTACGGTTGCTCGCAGTATATGCTCAAAGACGGAGACAAGGTGGAATTTCTTTATTCCTGCAACATGGGCGAGGATATAAAATAACAAAAAAAGGGCTGTAGCAAAATGATTTCATTTTGCTACAGCCTCGTTTGCGTATTACTGTTCTAAAACAAATTTGTTTTCAAGAAATCTGTGAAGCATGGCAGCTATTTCCACTCTTTTTGCAGTATCTTTCGGGTTAAGGGTTGTTTCTGTTCTGCCAACTATCATTCCTATACCGTTTGCCCACTGCATTGCAGGGATTGCATATTCAGAAATCAGGTCAAAATCCTCATAAGAGAGAATGTTTGTGTTTTCACCCACAGATACGTCATAACCTTTAAACTGTGCATATCTATGCATAATTGCGGCTATCTGCTCGCGGATTATTGCTTCGCCGGGTCTGAATTCGGTTGCGGAATATCCTTTTATTATACCGTTTTGCTGTCCCCATACAACTGCTTTTGCGTAGTAGTCATTTTTGTCAATGTCTGTAAATGTGCTGTCACCGCTTACTTCAGGTTCGCCTTCGGCACGGTAAAGAACAGTTACCATCATTGCTCTGGTCATGTTTCCGTCGGGTGCAAATAGGGTTTTTGTCATTCCTTTGAAAATATTATTTTCGATTACATAATCAGTATCCAGGTGATACCACAACGAAATGTCCAGGTCGTCAAACTGAAGAGACGGACAATCGTGACCGGACGAGCCGCCAACGTTTCCGGTATCGTCTGTATCTTCGGTATTGCCGGCATCGCCTGCTTCGGAATTTTCAGCCCACTTTGCATAAAGTGTAAAGTTTTTTGTAACCTTTTCTTCAAAATCGTAAGCAGTTAAAAGCTCTTTGTCAGTATACCAGCCGTCAAATGCAAAGCCCTCTTTTGTAGGGTCTGCCGGCTTGTCAAGCTGTTTGTTTCTTGCAACTCTTGCTTTTTCCACATGGCTTCCGCCGTTTGTTTCAAAAGTGACGGTGTAACGTGTTGTTCCGCCTCCGCCACCTCCGCCGCCGAAAAATCCGGACGGTTTTTCTTCGCTCCATTTTGCATAAAGAGTTATGTTGTCTGTTATAAGCAAGGCGAAATCATATACCGTGGTTAAACCGGAGTCGGTATACCAGCCGTCAAAGGTATAACCGCTTTTTGTCGGGTCCGTGGGCTTTGTTGCCGTTGTGCCGTAATCCAATGAAACAGGGGCTATGTCAGAACCGCCGTTTGTGTTAAAGGTTACGGAATATTTATTTAGTGTGCTGTCAAACTGTGCTGTGTAAGTTTCATCACCGACAGCAGGCACTATTGCAGGAGACCAGTTGCCGTTAAAAGTATATGTATATTCCTGTGTTGCTGTTTTAGTCGGTGTTTCTCCGTCATATGACGGTGTTGTGCCTGGTGACACAGACTCGGTTTTGAGTGTGTTGCCGTCGCCGTCTATCCAGGTTATGGTGTGCTTTGCATCAGATAAGCTTAAAGATGAGGCGGCATATATAACACCAAATTCATATCCTGTGGGATGTGTGGGTTCATTTGCGTCGCCATCGTCAACAACAATATACTCCTGAAAGGATACCACTTTTTTTAGTATATGTGACGGAGGGAGTGAGCCTTCGGGTATTTGTATAACGTCGCTTAATTCCGGCTGTTCCCCGGGAGTAATCAATACAACAAGTGCCGCATACTGATTGCCATGTTCGTCAACATCATACGAGTCACCGGTCATAATAACTTCAGCACCGGGCTTCATAATAAACGCACCCTCCGGACCGGTCATGTCTGCACCGGTGCCGCTGAGTTTTATTCTGCCGCATTTTAAGTGTCCGGTTTCTCCAACCAGCAGATGACCGCAGCCTATATTGCGATTTACTTGCAAAGAGCCGTTTACGGTGAGGGTGGAATAGTTGTTGCCGCTTATGCCGAACTTTAAATCGGAATATTCGCCTGTAATTTCCACATGAGCTCCGGCGGCAATGGTAATACGGTTGTCATTGCTGCTTCCCTGAATTGAAGATGATTCAATAGAGAGTTTGCCCGCACCGGTAAATGTTATGCTGTCCCAATGATTGTAAGAGGGCCCGTCAGCAATGGTGTTTACAGAAGAGTCGGTTTCGGTGTTGATTGTAATATTTAAAGTGTCATAAGAATCTTTATTGGGAAGTTTAAGCATCCCGATGTTAGCACCTTTGAGGGTTAAATTCAATGTTCTGACGATTGTGCTCTCAACGGTTGAAATATCCCACTCATATTCATAGGTGGCTTCGGTAACTTTGGTGTAGGTGTTAATGTCTGTAAGCACCGATAAATCCAGGTCAGTGGACTCGGCAAATGCTGTGATGCAAAGCGTAGAGAAAACGGTAAATATCATTGTTACGGATAATATGTATGCTAAAACTTTTTTTGTGGTCATATTAACATCCTTTCTGCTTGCAGTTATTGCAAAGCCTGTTTGCTTTTGTAAAATTTTTCTGTAAATTTGTCAAATATATTATTACCGATGCTGCGGTAATCATAGTTGAGTATTCTGGTAATCACTTCGTTGCGATCATTTTCCGGAACATCATAAAACTTCATCAGCGAATCAAGAATAAGCGTGATTTTGTTTTCAAGTGTAAAATCCTTGTCACAAGGGGAGGTGAGGGCAGAAAATTCCATGTGACTTGCTATGTTTTCTCTGACTCGGAATTCGTGCTCAGTCCAGTCCGGATGCAGACTTTTAAAAATTCGGTAATTCTTTTTGGCTGTCCAGTCTTTTATGTACTCAAATGTGCCGGGATGATTGTATGCCGAATAATATAAATCCCGTGCCGCTTCGTTTGTTTCACAAAGTGCAATCTGAGAAGTTATCTCCAACGCATAAGCAAGAAGATGGCTGTGTGAATGTTCGTCAACAGCTTCGATTATTTCACCGTGAAAATCCATAAGCTCCTGAACAAGCAGAAAAAGCATATCTTCCTTTGCGTGAAAATAATATGCAATGTTGCCCTTAAGCACGCCGCTGTCTTTGCTTATCATTGTAAATGTTGTTTTTGAAAATCCGTTTTCTAAAAATAATTTTGTGGCAGAACAGATAATTTTCAGCTCTGTTTCATTTAATGGGGTAATACGCCGTGCCCGACTTGCCATACTTCTAATCATTTTGTCACTTCCTATACTCAATATTGGACGCATCCAAATTATAACATAAAATATTTTAAATGTCAATATGTTTTGAAAATATTTTTGAATTTTTTATTTTTTTAATGAAAGCTGTATAAAAAATGGATATACCGCAGGTTTTGTATCGCTGTATATCCATTTTGTTAGTCTTTTCGATTTTCTGTGTTTAGTTATTGTTCAAGCGGTTAAACGAGTTTAAATATCCGTTATAATACAAATCGCTTATGCCCGGTTTAAATGGACCGGCAATGCCGTATTCGGGATAGCTTTCGGGTTCATAACCGCCCTCCTGCAAAATTTTATCATCAACCAAATACGCACAACTGTCGGTGTATCCCATAAAACAAACATAGGCATCACCGAATGCGGATGTTATAATTTTTTCACATTGAAGCAAGGCTCTCCGCCAATAGCCGCAATATACAAATCATCACTCAACTTTATTGTGTTGCAATGGATAATAAGATGGTCTGGCATGGTTTCATACAGCTCATTTAGTATTCTTTCGCAGTTGACAGTAGTTGGGTTGTCCGGCTGTGCTTTAAGCTCATCATACAGCTTCTGAAAATGCTCTTTGGGAGCTTTTTTCAAAGGTGCCTTGATTTCAAATTCATCGCTGTTTATGCAGATATCGGCTTTTTTTAATTTGCCCGAAGCAATAAATGAAACAACTTCATCGTATATTTGTTTTGCAAATTTGTCTATATCGGAAAATGTAAAATCACGTTTCCATTTTGCAGAACCGTCATCGTTTTTCTGCATTGTCGGCATAGGTCTTACATCGCCGGCGGCAGATTGTGTATATAAGGATATACAGCCGTAATATTCGCAGTCAAGCAGCTGACACACTCTACCCGGAAACTCGCTGCTTATTGTTGTTTTTTCAGGATAAAATACCGGGTGGCATGCGTAATTTATAAGTATTCCTTTTAAATTGTCGTTAATATCACGTACACACATCACAAACATCTGTGAGTCTCTTTCTCCGTCAGGGTTAGGCAGCATATCACAGACACCGTTTTCAATTTTCCGGCGCTTTACGTTAAGCTCTGCTTCATGACTGCCGTATGTAAGGTAACCTTCAAACAGAGATAACATTGCCTTGTCAATACATTCGGTGGCTTTGCTTATAAGAAACTGCTCATATTCATCTGTGTGATGCCCCGGATTATACCCCTTTACAGCCGGAGCGGTGTGGGCATGGGTGTATGAAACTATCACACTTGATTTGCTGATACCGTATTTTTTCTCGGCATATTCTGCTATTGATAGGTTCAGGTCACGGCTGTGAAAAAGCAGGTCAAAGCTCATAAATACAGCTTTGTTTTTTCCGTTGTCAATAATAAGGCATCTGACATAAACATCATCGTGTATATTTGTAAAATCATCGGTAAAATTTCCGGTACATGCTATTTTTGTGGGACATACCGGGGTAATACATGTTTTTGCTAATCCAAACTTCATAATATTTCTCCTTTGATAGTTTTTTGTCTGATTTGCTGTCTGTAAGCAAAAAACTACATATCTCTGTAATGTCTTTTAATATATTCGGTCGGAGTGCAGCCGATTGTTTTTTTAAACACCATGGCAAAATATGAAGCATCGCTGTAACCGACAAGAGAGCTTACCTCATTTATACTGTAATATCCGCTTTTTAAAAGAGAAAGGCTTCGGTTAATTCTCATTGTGTTTAAGTGATTAATCGGAGTATCGTTAAAATGTAATTTAAAAAGTTTTCTGAAATAAACTTCACTGTATCCCGAGATTTTTTCCGCCTCCGTTATTGAAAAATCACTTCTGTAAGCATTTTTTTCTATTGTTTCAAGCCCGAGTTTCAGGCGTTTGTCAATGGCAGATGAATAACCGCTAAGCGAAAAAACCTCATCAATTAGATTATAAAAAACACCCATGCATTTATAATAATTGTCCGGTGAAGTGTTCCAAAGCTCAAGCAGTAATAAAAAATATTCACGTATTTTAGGGTTTTTAGCACAATTAACAATCGACATATTGGTGTCGACATAATTGTGTATATTAAGGTGTATAACAATCAACTCTTCGTTTTCTGTATGCTGAGAATACGAAGAGGCAATAGGTATAAAAATCAAATCGTCTTTGCTGACGGTATGTTTTTTGTTTTTAAAATAAAATTCTGTTGAACCCTCAAGCCTGTAGCTTAAGATATGGCAATTTTTCTTAACAGTTGTAATTGTTTCCTTTTTTCTTGATAGGCTAAATATGTCAAGTAGCTCAAATGAAAGCATATTTTGGTTAAAAAGCATAAAAAAACACATACTTTCTCTTTGGTTTTCCAATATATTAATAATTATATCACACCAAAATGTGAATGTCAAGAAAAAGGTAGTTTCGTTTTTTCATATATTATATTCGTTTTTGTGGTTGAATTTTATATTATTATATGATAACATAAAATCAGGACTACTTTAAGGAGTGTTATACTTGTTTATAATCAAAGATTTGGAAATAAAACCGGTTTCATTGATAAATCATAACAATGAACAAAGGATTGATTTGAGCTGTCATATAAACCGGGATGCACATCTGCTGCTTAAAATATTAAACGGCGATACTGTTATATCGGACAATATTCCATTGCATTTTATGAGTGGAAAGTCGATTTGCAGTATATTAGTGCCGGCTTGCGAAGCTGATATTGAAACCTTGTGGCAGATTTGTGATAAAGACGGCACAGTTGTTGCCAAAAAACAGGTTTTATGGAAAAAACCGCGAAAGTGGGAACTGTATGTTATGGTATCCTCCCATACGGATATAGGACTTCACAATTCTCAGTACATACAAAGACATAACAGTGTGGAATTTACAAAAAAAGCAATGGCACTTTGTGACAGCACAGCAAGCCGCAATGAAAACGACCGTTACAGATATGTAATGGAGGGCACCTGGTTTTTTGAAAACTACGAAAAAGATATGGGTGAAGAAAAAGCAAAACAGCTTGTTGAAGATTATATAAAAACAGGTAAAATGGGCGTATGTGCCGGAATTGCAGGAAATCATACCCAGACTTTCGGACTTGAGGAAATGTGCCGCAGTACATATGGCAGACACAGGCTGAAAGAAAAGTACGGTCTTGATATAAAAACAATGACCATGATTGACAACAACGGTATTTCGTGGGCGATGGTGCAACCCTTTGCTGATGCAGGGTATGAGAACATAATTTTTGCACCAAACCAGTGGAATCCTTTGCCGTCAACAATCTGGAAAAAAAACACCAAGGTGACTTCGTCATATACAAAAAAGGCATATACATGGAATCCTGAGGCAGCAGGCGGCGGTGCACGAATTGATATAAGATATACATCCGAATTGCCGATGCTTTTTTATTGGCAGGGTGCTGATAAAAGCAAAAAAATGCTTGTCTGGGGAAGCCCACAATATGATTTCGGCGGCTATGCCTTCGGCTTATCAACAGACATGACTCCTGACCGAATCGGCGAAGTTGAAGACTGTATGGCAGACCAGCTTGATTTGATGGAAAGTAAGATGCCGTATAATATCTGGATGTTCCCCTGCTACAATGATGACCAGGTTCCTGATATCGGTCTGACAGATACAATAGCAGAATGGAACAAATGCTGGAAATATCCCAAAATTAAAACTATGGGAAATCCCGATGAACCCTTTGAGCTTATTAAAGAACGCTTTGGCGATGAAATTCCTGTTGTATGCGGTGATATAACAGGCGGCTGGTATCAGCATCCGATTACAGCACCTGAGCTTCTTGCGGCAAAATCCGAAGCTGACAGGCTGCTTCCGACGGCTGAAAAACTGGCGGTAATAGCCGCAATGACCGATGAGGATTATAAATATCCCAAAATATCCTTTGAAAGGGCTTGGGAGGCTTTGCTGCTGAATGATGAGCATTCATACGGCACAAGCGGCTATCAGGGAAGACGGGTTTATGAAACCTGGATGCAGCATCGTGACTGGATAACAAAGGCCACGCATACAGCACAAACTGAGGCTGACAGAGCTTTAAAGGTGATTGCAGGCAAAGTCTGCTGTAAAGAACCGTCTGTTTTAGTGTTTAATCCTACACTGCAAAACAGAAGTGAATATGTAAGCTATCAGGGTGCAAGCTGTTATGTAACCAACATACCGCCCCTGGGATATAAAACGGTAAAACTATCAGAGTTTGTTTCGGTTTGTGATGAAGAAAACTCATCGAAGCCGCCAGTTATAGAGAACAAATATTATAAACTTGAATTTGCACAAAACGGAGCAATAGCATCCATATACGATAAAGAGCTTGACAGAGAATTATTAGACCGTGATAACGAATTTAAATGCAATGAATTTGTATATACAAATGACAATCATAAAACATTTACTGTTCCGGGAATTGCAGATTTTAAAATCATCAGAGAAGCAGATAAAATAACCGTAGTGTCAAAAACCGATGACGGGGTTTCGGGTGCGGAAATAATTCAGAAGGTTTCTCTTGTTGAAAATGAAAAGCGGATTGATATTGACAATACCTTAAACCACGTTTCAGACCTTTATAACAATAACAGATATTACAGATACTGTTATTATGCATTCCCGTTTATGGTTGAGAATGCAAAGAGATATTGCCACCTTAACGGATGCGTTGCACAGTACGCAGAAAGTGTAACCGGTCACGGTACGGATGTGTATATGGCATCAAATGAATGGTGTTGCTCTGAAAATGAAAAGTACGGAGTTGCACTTTTACAGCTTGACAGTGAGCTTATTGAATTTGACCACATTCATCCCGATAAAACGGATTACGGTCAGGCGGGCGAGGGGTCGCAGATTTTCTCCTATATAGCCTGTGACTGGCTCCAGATGCATCTGGCAGGCGGAAGTCACAATAATTTCCATTTCAGATATTCCATAGTTTCTTACTGTGGAGGATACGGCAATAGCGGAATTTGCGATATTGCAGAGCGTTATTCAAATCCCGTTGCTGTAACAGCTATAGGTGAAAACAGCGGCAAGTTGCCGGATTCACACAGCTTTATGAAAGCGGATGATTACAGACTTTTAACCCTCAAACGTGCAGAAGACGGCGACGGAGTAATCGCAAGGTTTTATACCGGCGGCGAATATAAAAAATCGCTTCCTGAAATTGATTTTTATGATTGCACGTATCAGCGTGTTTCCACAGACGAAACGCCTCTTTGCAGAGATGATGATCTAATAAATGGCTTTATTACATACAGAATCGGAAAAGGCAAGATAAACATTCCTGCCGGCAGCGAAATTGAAATAACAGAAAATCCTGCACCGATAGGCTCGGTTTATACAGGGCTTATAACAAAACCCATGGCGGCACGTGGTGAAGACAGCGGTCATTTGTATTTGCTGTGGGGAGCAAACACAGAAAAAGATTTTTCGCATTATGAGCTTTACAGAAGTGAAGATAAAGGGTTTGTGCCCGGAGACAAAACATTTGTTGCAAACGTTGAGCCTGAACAATATGTTGTAGGCAGATATGTTGACAAAGGCTTAAAAGAGCATACAGAATACTATTACCGTGTCAGGGCAGTTAATAAATCAGGCGAAAAAGGCAGATTCAGCGATGAATTTTCCGGTATTACAAAAGAAACAATTCAGGAGGAGCATCATGAAAGTTGAAATTCTTGAATTTGACGGCGAGGGCTATTCTGCTGTTCTCAGCAGCGACAGCTGGCGTATAGGTATGATTAATTATACCGAGCGGTTAAAAGAGGGCAACAATTTGTCAAAGGAACGGCATTTTCAGACTGATGAAGCATTTATTCTTCTTTGCGGAGACGCAACCTTGCATGTTGAGGGTGCAAGCTACAAATTAGAGCCGTATAAAATATATAATGTCAGGAAAAATGAATGGCACAGAATAACAATGAGCGAAAATGCAAAGGTGCTGGTTGTTGAAAACGATAATACCGGACCGGATAATACAGAAAAGGTGCAAGGTGATTTATTATGATATTGGCAGATTATTTTAAAGGTCACAGAGATATTGTGTGGGATTACGCACGACAGTGCGGAGTAGAACACGGCGTTATAAGACTGCCCGAGGATGATGCTTTTGACGTTTGCAATTTATCGCATTGGCAGGCGGTTTACAAGGGATTTAAGGATTTCGGCATTACTCCGGTTGTTATAGAACCGATGCCCAACAGCTTGCATGACCACATAAAAGCAGGCGATGAAAAACGGGATGAGAGCATTGAAAAGGTTATAAAAATGTTTCCGATTATGGAAAAGCTGGGAATAAACACAATTTGCTTTAACTTTATGGCTTACATCGGCTGGCTTCGCACCTCTTCCAAGGTTGTGGAAAGAGGCGGTGCGTTGTGTACGGGCTTCAACATTGATGATTTTAAGCCTACATCAGATGCAATTACTGAAGAACAACTGTGGAAAAACTACGAGTATTTTGTAAAAGCGGTTATACCGGAGGCGGAAAAGCACGGTATCTTTCTCGGCCTTCATCCCGATGACCCGCCTATTCCGAAACTGGGGGATGTTTCACGTATTATGATAAGCTATGAAAATATTCACAAAGCGTGTCATATTGTGGAAAGTCCGAATATCGGCGTGACAATGTGTCAGGCGTGTTACAGTGCAATGGGCGAGGATGTTATAAAGGTAATAAAAAGTTTTGCATCGGAAAACAAAATTTTTCTTGTGCATTTTCGTGATATTTCAGGCAGTAAATATAAATTCCACGAAACATTCCACGATAACGGACAAAACGACATGTATAAGCTTTTAAAATGTTATAAGGAATGCGGTGTGAATGTTCCAATTCGTGTTGACCATGTTCCGACAATGGCGGGAGAAACCGCTGAGGTAGCCGGTTATGCGGCATTAGGACGTCTTTACGCCATAGGTTATTTAAAGGGACTTATGGAAGCAGTAGAAAAAGAAGGGTGATAGTGAACAATGTTTGATTTAACAGGTAAAAAAGCTCTTGTAACAGGCTCCACACAGGGCATAGGCTTTGCAATAGCAAAAGGACTTGCCGAGCATGGTGCAACAGTTTATGTAAACGGTGCTTTCGGCTATGAAAAATGCAAAAAAGCGGCTGAGCTTATTCCAAACTCAAAAATTGCTTATCAGAATCTGGCAGAAGCCGATTGTGCAAAAAAACTCTATGAGATAACAGGTGATATTGATATTCTGGTGTTAAATGCCAGTATTCAGTACAGAAAAGCATGGGATAAAATAACCTCCGAAGAATTTGATGAGCAGATTAAGGTTAATTTTAAAAGCAGTCTTGAACTTATACAGGTTTACAGCAAACATATGAAACAGCAAAACTGGGGACGTATTGTAACGGTAGGCAGTGTTCAGCAATACAAACCCCACAAGGATATGCTTGTGTATGCAGCGGCTAAGGCTGCACAGGTGAGCATGATGGAAAACCTGGCAAAACAGCTTGCACCTTTCGGAATAACAGTCAACAACCTTGCACCGGGGGTTATAGAAACTCCGCGCAACAGCGAAGTTCTGAAGGATGAGGAATATGCAAAGAACGTGTTAGCAGGAATACCTTGCGGATACATAGGAAAACCGGAGGATTGTGTTGCGGCGGCGTTGCTGCTGTGTTCGGACGAGGGCAGATATATAAACGGAGCAGATTTAGTTGTAGATGGCGGTATGCATCTTTAGGAGGAGATAAAAATGAATTTTAACGTAAGAGAAGAAATAATAGCTTTAACACCACAGTGGAAAGGCGAAAGACTGCCGGACGGAAGACCGAAGGTTGATGAAAAATATTTAAAAGCACTTAAAACATTAACTCTGGAAGAAGTCTGGAAACCTATATTTGTCAAGGGATATGAGAGCCAGTTTGAAGGCAGACTTCACACATTGCACGACGATGGCAGAAAACTTATAGGCCGTGCTGTTACAGCAACATACTGTCCATACAGACCCGATTTGGATGAAGTAGTCAAGGATATCGGCAGATCAGAGCACAGAACAGGAACCTACAATCAGTGGGTTATTGACAGCCTTGGTCAGTATGACGTGCCTGTAATTGATATGTATGACAAAATATATAAAGGCACATTTTTGGGCGGCAACCTTACAACTGCAATTAAAAACAAAACAAAAAACGAAAACGGCGGCGCAGTAATATGGGGCGGTGTCAGAGATACCGAGCAGATGAAAAAAATTGAAGATACACAGGTTTATTACAGAGGTATCGACCCCACACCCATAAGAGATTTTATAATGACCGGCTTTAATACAGCAACAAGAATCGGTAATGCAATCTGTCTGCCGGGCGACGTGGTGTTCGGTGCAGGCGGCGGTGTGCTGTTTATTCCGAGCCACCTTGTTGAAGAGGTTGTTGGCGGTGCGGCAAAAACTCAGGTAAAAGACTTGTTTGGTTTTGAAATGATAACATTGAACAAGTTTACAACTGCACAAATAGATAAAAACACATGGACAAAAGATATGCTTGACCTGCTTATGGAATTTATTGAAACTGACGACAGAGCGGCTGAATACAGAGGGCTTGACTGGTCGCTTGAATATGATCTTGCAATAAACGGTGACCCCAATGATACACAGTCAGCACTTTGATGTCTATATACTTTCGTGCGAGCCGGACGGTGGAGTATATCATTACAAAATGAATGATAGCGGGAAGTGCGTTTTGTCATCAAAATATACTCTGGACAGACCGATGTATGCGGTGATTGATAACAACAAAATGTTTGTTGTACTTCGTCAGCCCTTTGATGACAATAGCGACAGCGGTGTTGTTACGTTTGATGTTTTAAAGGACGGAAGTCTTGCACAAAATGACGGAATTGTATCAACCAAAGGCGAAGTGGCATGTCATATTCTGTCATCTGCGGGCAAGCTCTACTGTACAAACTACATATCAGGAAGTGTGATTTTACTTCCCGACAAACTTGTTTGCCACAGCGGCTGTGGTGTGAATCCTGTCCGTCAAAGCTCGCCGCATACCCATTGTGTTATAAGCTCACCGGATGAAAAATATGTTCTTGTTACCGATTTGGGGCTGGACAGCATTTTTGTATACGACAAAAATCTGGAGCTTAAAAGCAAAGCCATGGTCCCGGGCGGACATGGTGCAAGACATATTCTGTTTTCAGATGATGGAAAATATTTGTATTGTGCAAACGAGCTTGCGTCTACTTTGTCTGTGTTTGAGTATAACGACGGTAAGCTTACGCTTATAGACACAAAAAGCGTTTTGCCGGAGGATTTTAAAGGCGAAAGCACAGCATCGGCAATAAGAAGTCGTGACGGTTTTGTTTTCGTGTCTAACAGAGGGCATGATTCCATATCGTGCATGAAGTTTGACGGTCAGACCTTGTCGTTGCAATATACAGTAGGTTGCGGCGGACAGACACCAAGAGATTTCAATTTTGCAGGGGATTTCCTTTTATCTGCAAATCAGGACAGTAATAACGTAACAGTATTCGGTTATTCCTGCGGAAAACTTCAGAAAATTGCTGACGAAATAAAAATAGATTCACCGCTTTGTATATTGGAGGGGTAAGCAATGGAATTTGAAATAAAGAAAATTGACAGAATGATTGAGTCTCTTCAAAAAAGGCTGATTGTAAAAAGTGAAAGAATTGCACCTGTTTACTATATCCCTTGCGGATATACAAATGACAATATTCCCCCGGCAGAGGATGCAGGCTGGCTTGATTTTGATCCTTGTGTAAAGGTGGGCGGCAGAGATTGTCATTTGTGGCTACACTTTAATTTACATACTCCCGTTGTAGACGAAAACTTTGATTTACAGCTGAAACTTGTTACCGACCATAGCGGTGAGGGCAACTGCCGCAATCCGCAGACACTTGCGTTTGTTAACGGGAAAATAGTGCAGGGTATGGACTATCGCCATAAAGAGCTGCTTTTGGAGCCGGATAAGGATTACGACATATATCTTTATGTTTATATGGGAATGTTTGAAGAGTGCTTTGCACTTGGCGTATCCTTGGAATGGCTTGATAAAAGAGTTGAAAAGCTGTATTATGATTTGTTTGTTGCCTGCGAAAGCGGAAAGTGCCTCGGTGAGAATAACGACAACTGTAGAAAAATATTTGATATTTTAAGCAAAGCTGTATATAAGCTGGATTTCAGATTCTGGGGAAGCGAAGCATTTTACAAAAGCGTTGACGAGGCAAGCAAATATCTTGAAAAAAACCTGTATAACGGTGAAATGAGCCATGAGCGGGCTGTTGTTAACTGTGTAGGCTCAACACACATTGACGTGGCGTGGCTCTGGACTGTTGCCCAATCAAAAGAAAAGGTGCAAAGAAGCTTTGCAACTGTGCTTAATCTTATGAAGCAATATCCAGAATACAAATTTATGTCATCTCAGCCTCAGATTTATAAGTATGTTAAGGAATATGCACCTGAACTTTACGAAGAAATTAAAAAACGTGTGGCTGAAGGCAGATGGGAAATAGAAGGAGCAATGTGGCTTGAATCCGATTGTAATGTTCCCAGTGGAGAAAGTCTTGTCCGTCAGATTTTAGTCGGCAAGAAATTTATAAAAGATGAATTTGATGTTGACAGCAAGATTTTATATCTGCCTGATGTTTTCGGTTACAGTGCGGCATTACCTCAGATTTTAAGAAAAAGCGGAATAGACAGGTTTATAACATCAAAAATTTCATGGAGCGAGTTTAATAAATTCCCCTATGACAGTTTTATGTGGCAGGGAATTGACGGCACAGAAATATTCACAAGTTTTATCACCGGTCGTACAAATGACCTTGATGATACAGGCTCTGCCCACACAAAGTGGTATACATCATACGGGGCGCAGATTACGCCCACCATGACTATCGGAACATGGGAAAGATATCAGCAGAAAGCCTACAACAACGAGGTTTTACTTACATACGGATACAGTGACGGAGGCGGCGGACCCACAAAGGATATGCTTGAGCAACAGCGCAGACTTGGCTGTGGTTTGCCGGGTATGCCAAAAACACAGATGTCTACGTTGAACGAATATCTTGACAAGGCAGAGAAAAACTTTAAGAAAACCTGCGATGGCATAAGAAAAACACCCCGTTGGGTAGGTGAGCTTTATCTTGAACGGCATAGAGCAACCTATACAACAATGGCAAGAAACAAACGCTGGAACAGAGAAAGCGAACAGCTTCTGCAAAAAACAGAGATGCTTTCCGTTTTTGATGATATGCTTCTCGGTGGAGCTTATCCGTTTGATAAATTCGGTGAAATGTGGGAAAAGGTTTTGCTTAATCAGTTCCATGATATTTTGCCCGGGTCCTCTATTGAAGAAGTGTATGAGGTATCCGCAAAAGAGTATGGCGAAGTTTTAACAGAGGGAAACAGCCTTAAAAATGCTCTTTTGAATAAACTTGCCGATAATGTCTGCGATGAAAGCGGAATACTTTTATACAATCCTAATTCCTTTGAAACGGGCGGATATGTAAACTGCAACGGTCAAAGCTGCTATGCCTGCAACATTCCTCCTCTTGGCTGGAGGGTTGCTACTGAAAACGAGCTGATAAGCAAGTCAGGAGTTACAATAAACGGTCTGACAGCAGAAAGCAGCAGATATATTGTTAAGCTGGATGAAAAAGGTGATATAATTTTCTTGCTTGATAAACAAAATGACCGTCAGCTTGCAGAAGAGGGCAAAGTGCTTAATCAGTTTAGATTTTTTGAAAACTGCCCCGCACCCGAAGGCCTTGATGCCTGGGATATGTCGGTTTACTACGACGAAAAAATGTGGCTTGCTGATGAAAAATGTAAAATTACTGCTGTTTATGATGGGGCAAGAAGCGGATTTTGCGTTGAAAAGACATATTCTGCTTCAACAATTAAACAGAACATATGGCTCAGTGATTACAGCGACAGAATTGATTTTGAAACTACTGTTGACTGGAAAGAAAACTTTACTTTGCTGAAAGTTGCATTTCCTTTTGCATTGCATCCCGAATATGCTACATATGATATACAGTTCGGAAGTGTAAACAGACCTGTTCACACAAACACAAGCTGGGATGTTGCACGTTTTGAGGTGTGCGGACAAAAATGGGCAGATGTTTCAGAGGATGATTACGGTGTCAGCATTTTAAATAACTGCAAATACGGTTACAGCGTAAAAGGCGGTGAGTTAAGCCTTACTTTGCTTACATCACCGAGTTTTCCGAATCCCAATGCGGACAGAGAAATTCACAATTTCACATATTCAATTTATCCTCATAAAAATTCTGTAAGGCAAGGCGGCACGGTGAAAGAAGCATATAAACTGAATCTTCCGATAGAGTCTGTAAATGTTACAGGCGGCAAGGGCAAACTTCCGGGCGACTTTTCATTTGTAAAATGCAGCAGCGATACTGTTGTTACAGAAACAATCAAGAAAGCCGAAAGCGGCGAGGGTATAATATTAAGAATGTATCAGTCTGCAAATGTGAATGAAAAGATTACATTGGACTTTGGCTTTAAACCCAAAAATGTTTATATGGCTGACCTTATGGAAAACAAGCAGGAAAAACAAAGGCTTAATAAAAACAGTGTTACACTGCCGATAAAAGGCTTTGAGATAGTCACCTTGTTTCTTGAAATATAGTAAAAGCTATATGACCGGACAAATAGTATGATTATGGCTTTAAATGTGTAAAAAAAGCAGTTAATCTTACTTTTTGATAATTTACTTTCAGGCTTGTATATATTATAATATAAGTAAAATCAATGAGCGAAAGGATGAAATTTTAAAAAGCAAAAAATTCAAAAATTCTAAAATGAAAATTAAAGGAAAAATGAAAGGATGAAAAAAATGAAAAAGATGAAAAAAATAATTTCTATGCTCGTTTGTGTAACTATGTTGGTAAGTGTTTTGGCAAGCTGTGGACAAAAGAAATCAGAAGACAGTGACGGTAAGGTTACAATCTCTGTAAACAGATGGCCGATGGAATCTGACCCGAACGGTCTGGCAGTACATAACAGCTATAAAGCAAAACTTAATGAACTGTATCCTAATATTAATTTAGAAACCGATACAGGTGGTTATGCTGTTGACAAGTTCTTCATTGATGCTGCATCAGGTCAGCTCACAAACCTTTATTATGCTCCTTTGACAGAAGCAGGCAAAATCATTGACGGCGGTTTTGCAAAAGATATAACAAAATGGATTGTTGAGTATGGATATGATAAAGGTGTAAATCCCGATATCATGAAACTTGTTACAAGAGACGGAAAATATTACGGTATACCGTATGCAGGTTACAACATCAGCCTTATGTACAATATGAATCTTATGAGAGAAGCCGGCTTGGTTGAGGCTGATGGAAGCCCGATGATAGCTGATACATATGACGAATTGACAGAAATGGCAGTAACCATTAAAGAGAAAACAGGTAAATCCGGTTTCTTTATTTCCACAAAAGGAACTGAAGGCGGATGGCAGTTTATGAACCTGGCTTGGTCATATGGCGTAGACTTTATGGAACAGGTTGACGGCAAATGGGTAGCAACATTTGACAGTGATGAAGCTGTTGCAGCTATGCAGTGCCTGAAAGACTGGAAATGGAAATATGATATTTTACCTGCAAACAATCTTGTTAACCGTGATGATATGATTAAAATGTTTGCGGCTGATGAAGTTGCTATGGCATATCACACACCCGATATGGCACAGAAACCGGTTTTAAATTACGGTATGAATAAAGACGATATCGGCGGTAGTGCAATTCCCGCAGGTCCGGCAGGAAGATATTCACAGATGGGCGGTAACTTGTGGTTTATTTCAAACGAAACAACAGATGAGCAGGTTGATGCTCTGTTCAAATGGCTGGAAGTTAAAGGCGATACACCTAAATTTAATGACAGTGTAAAAGAAAGTCTTGAAGAAAAACTTGTGGGTGAAAAAGATAAAGGAGTTCTTGTAATTCCGCCGGCAGTTCCTGTTTGGACAAGTGAAGAACGTGTAACCGGAGAAAATGCACTTTATGAAAAATATATGAACTATAATCCGACACTCTGGCCGATGCTTAATCCTCCGGAAGATTTGATGTTAAGAGAAGAAGAGCCTATGTACGGTCAGGAATTATATTCGGCATTGTCAGATGTAATGCAGCGTATGTTAACAGATGAAAATGCTGATCCGAGAGCAGAGCTTGAAAAAGCAAATGCGGCATTCCAAAAAGATTATTTGGATAAAGCCAATTAAACGGATTTATAGATTGGGCGTGTTACTTAATGAATCAAAAAACGGTTTTGACCGGCATAGACAAAAAAACACCGTGGTATGCCGGAATAGTCAAAACAATAAAGAAAGACTGGCTGGGCTGGCTTTTGCTGGCCCCCTGCGTCATAATTTTTATTATTTTTAGCGTGCAGCCAAAAATTACAACACTGTTTGTGTCTTTTTGTGAAACGCAAGGTATAGATGCTGTTAAATTTGTTGGTTTTGAAAATTATATCAATATAATAACAGATTCAAAATTTATTACAACTGTTGTTAATACCTTTGAATATGTGTTTTGGGTATTGATATTTGGTTCTATTCCGCCGATATTTTTAGCAATATTTCTTAACGAAGTTAAATTCATGAAAGGATATCTTCGTGCATCGTTTTATATGCCGAGTATGATACCGGGAGTGGCAATTTCAATGATGTGGGCTATTATGTTAGACCCATCTGACGGCGGCTTGCTTAATATGCTTTTAAACAGTGTTGGACTGCCGTCATCACAGTGGCTTAACAATCCTACCATTGTAATACCTGTTATTGTGGCAACAATGGCGTGGAGCGGACTTGGCAGCAAGGTGATTTTGTATCTGGCGGATTTGCAGTCGGTAAACAATGACCTTTACGAAGCGGCAACTCTTGACGGTGCCGGAATATTCAGACGTGTATGGAACATTACATTGCCTCATATGTCGGGGCTTATAGCAGTTCAGGTGTTACTTTCGTTTATAAATTCGTTCCAGATTTATAATGAACCATTGGCTATGACTGGCGGAGGTCCCAGCAATGCTTCTCAAACGCTTACAATGCTTATTCAGCAATATGCGTTTGAGTATTTCAGGGCTGATATGGCTGCCGCAACAGGTATGCTTACAGCACTTGCACTTGGAATATTCTCAATATTCTACTTTAAGTTTGCAATGAAAGATAATGAAGGAGGTGCATAACAGTGACAAAAAGCAGAACAGGGCTGATAAACAGTCAGGATATGAAATCCAAAAAAGTGAAAATTGCATACAATTTCATGATAGTCTTTTTTGTGCTGATGTCTCTGGTATTTATACTTCCTCCAATTTGGACAATATTGTCCAGTTTAAAGGATGTAAAGGAATTTATCCGAACACCGCCTACAATTATTCCGCGTTCATTCCAGCCTGAAAAACTGATGAAAGCATGGAATGATCTGGATTTTACAAGACTTTATGCAAACACACTCACAATTGTTGGTTTGTCTATTGTTTCAACGCTGTTATTTAATGGGCTTGCGGCTTATGTAATATCAAAGATGAAACCAAAGGGAAGCAAATTGTTTTTCTCACTTCTCATAGCAACCATGATGATTCCGGGTCAGGTTTCAATGGTTGAGGTTTATAAAAACATTATTGATTTTCCGGTGTTGCATGTTAATATGCTTAATACATATTGGCCTATGTTTTTAATGAGCGGCCTTAACACATTTATGATAATTGTTTATAAAAGCTTTTTTGACGGCATACCAACATCACTTTTAGAAGCCGCTAAAATTGACGGTGCAGGCGATATAAAAGTGTTTTCAAAAATTGTGTTGCCACTGTCAAAACCGGTAATTATGACATCAATCATATTGACGTTCAATGGCGTGTGGGGAGATTACTTCTGGCCCAGCTTTATACTTAAAGACCCCGAAAAACACAACATAATGGTTGCCATTATGGGATTAAGATATGACTATCCGGTAGACGTTCAGCTTGCGGCACTTGTGTTTGCTATTGTACCGCCGGTTGTTATATTCTTATTCTTGCAGAAATATATAATGGAAGGCTTTACCATGAGTGGTATAAAAGGATGATTGGAGGTGACTTTATGAAAAAATTTATAAGTTTTATGCTGGCATTGACTGTTGTTTTTTCAACAATGGTTATTATGCCATCAGGCGTAAGTGCAGAATCAGGCTTGCTGGTATCTGACGATTTTGAAAGCGGTTTTGACAATAACAAATGGAATGCATCAAATACTAATAATGTAACAGTCGCAGACGGAGTCGCTAAAGTGTATGGCGGTCAGGATTCTTCACAGGGAATTGGTGTTAAGCTTACAGATGCAATAACATCAGGCACTGTGAACGTTAAATTTGATTTGCTTGTCCCGTCAATAAACACAGGTTCATGGGAGATGCACCTTTTTGGCGGAACAGCGGCAACAGACGCCAATTTCATACTGTTTCTTGACAACTCAAGCCTGCGTATTGCAGGTGCCGGTTATACACTTTGTACTCCCGAAAGAAACAGGTGGTACACAGTTGATGTGACCTTTGTTTGTGAAAGCCAGGAGGCTATTGTGACAGCTACTGATCACGAAACCGGACATATTTACAGAACTGAAGCTACATTAAAAGAAGCGATGAAGTCAAACTTACAGTTCTATATCGGAACAAAGTGGATGGAAACTGCAAAAGGTGCCGAAGAATATGTACTTATTGATAATTTTTCTGTAAGCCAATTTGACCGTAACAAGCCTATAGCAGAGGATGTTTTCGTAGACTTTTCGCAGGAAGAACCCGGCAACAACTTCTTCCCCGAAAGAGGCGACAAAATTGGCCTTAAATTCCTCAACATGAACAATACTCCCGAGGAAAAACGTTTTGAGTATGTTATCAGAAACGACCTGGATGAAATCATATACAGCGGTGAGGAAACCTTCAAATTTGAAGGAGGAGAAGCAAAAGAAGTCGACCTGATGGACAAGGTGACAAAATTCGGAACATACAAACTGGATGTTTCAACCTATGATACGGAAGGAAATCTGATTGCAACAAAAAAAGATTTCTTCTCATTATCACCGTATACACCGGACGATGATAAAAACTCATATTTCGGTCTCGGATATCATACCGACCGAACCGATAATCAGGAATATATTTTTGATTTGTTTGATGCAACAGGCACAGGTCTTATGCGTGTTGACTGCCGCTGGGATTTAAACGAACCTCAGCCCGGTAACCGAAAAGTATATGACAGGCTTTTAAAGACGGCTGAGTTTTGTGCCCAAAACGATATTGAAGTGCTTCATGTTATAAACGGAAGACATAATACCCACACAGGCGGAACATTGCCTACAACTCCTGAAAAACTTGCAAAATACGAAGATTACTGTGCGTGGCTTGCAGGGGAGTTGAAGGGCAAGATTAAGTATTTTGAAGCACTTAACGAAATTAACTATTCAGTTAACGAAAAAGAGTTCTTTGAAATACAAAAAGCTACATACAACGGTATCAAACGAGGCAACCCCGATGCAATTGTTGTTGGCTTCTGTATGGCAGGTATTCATGCTGAATATACAGAAAATGTGTTCAAAATGGGCGGACTTGATTACATGGATGAAATAAGCTATCACCATTATCAGAACTACGGTATGCCCGAAGAACCCGACATCCACGGCGAGATGATGGTGCCGATTCATGACCTTCTTAAAAAATACGGCAAACCGGATATGCCCGTGTGGATGACCGAAATAGGCTGGATTACCTACAACCACGTAACTCAGTCAAGAACAGAGCGTCAGGTTGGTTCTTATCTTATCAGAATGACCTCGCTGTTCCGTGCAAAAGATACCTTTGACAGAATGTTCTGGTATGAGTTCCAGAATGCCGGCTACAGCCTTACAGCACAGGAATCCTGCTTTGGTGTCATAAAAGCGATGAACGGCTCAGGTGAGTCAAATCCGTATATTGCCAAAATTGCGTATGTTACAGCCTGCGCAATGAATAAGCTTATAGGCGATGCACCGTGCGTTGATTATAAAGAGCTTGATGACAAATCAACTTATGTAACCAAGTATAAGCTGGATGACGGCAAAGATGCATTAATTCTGTGGACAACCAAGAAAAAAAGAAATCTTAACTTAAAACTTGGTGCACAGACAGGTGAGCTTTATGACATGCTTGGTAACAAGCTGTGTGATTTAAGCTCAATTGACGGAACATTCTCATTTGTTCTCAGCGGCGAGCCTGTTTATCTGATAGGTGATTTCCCTGAGTTTGAGGTTGACGAAACAGGCGGAATTGTTTTTGACAAAACTTATTCCGAATCAGTTAAAGGCGATATTAACGAATTTACACTTACAAAATCAACAGACGCTGCAATGAATATTGATGTAAAACCCATGCCCGGCGTTGATATGGTTGAAAACAACGGCTTTAACGGCAACACAGCAAAAATTAAGCTTACATTAAACGACGATGCTCTTATTATTGATGAAACAAATCAGTTCTACGACAGAGAAGCAACTCGTGTAAGACTGTCTGTGACAGGTGGGGATAAAACCTATCTTGTGGGCGAATTGCAGTGCTTTGCAAACAGAGTGATTGAAGCAGAATTTGGTGCAACCGAAATGTATCAGGGCTCTTATCTCAACAGATGGCTTGGTGCAGCTTCAATTACAAACAAAAGTGTGCAAAAGAGTGTGGGCGGCAAATTTAAAATAACCTCGCCCGATTACCTGGCTGATTATGTAGGCGAAATTGAATTTGACAATATTGCCCCCGGTGAAACCCATTTGATAAAATTCAATTTTCCGGAAATGGTAGAAAAAGAAATCATTCCGGTTACCGCAAAAATTGAACTTACAAACGGTTACACCACAGAAATCAGCAAAAAGATGAACTTCATCTATGCAACTTATGCTCACGAAAAACCCGTGATTGACGGTGTTCTTACCCCGGGCGAGTGGACAACAGGTATAATGCGTACCGAAAAAGCTGTTCAGCTGCCTACCGGATATCCGCTGTTCCATGTTAACTGGAAAGGTCCTCATGACCTTAGTGCAAACTACGGTATGATGTGGGATGAAGAATATTGTTATATGTATGGCAAAATCAAAGACGATATTCACTTCCAGAATCAGAAAGACGGTGGCGCATGGATGGGTGACAGTATTCAGCTTGGTGTTACCGACCAGGTTATACTTAACTGGGATAACGTTGTTAACCTTGTAGGCTCGGTTGGTGTCAGCTACGGCAAGTTTACAGAGCTTACCTTTGCACTTACCGACGACGGACCTATTATTTACCGCAACAAATCCATAAGCGGTAAACCCGTTGCTCGTCTTAAAAATGTAGATGTTAACATCAAACGTCAGAGCGGCGAAACGATCTACGAGGTTAAAGTTCCGTGGGAAGAAATAATTACACCCGACAGAGAGCTTAAAGTAAACGACGTTATTTCCATGTCACTTCTCGTTAACGAGAACGACGGCTCGGGTAGGGCAGGCTATATCGAATATGCTTCAGGTATTGCGAGAACAAAAGACTCGCGTGAATTTGGATCAATAATTCTTATTGATAAATAAAAAAATAATTTAGAAGAGGTGTTATGTAAAATGAAAAAAGTATTAAGTTTTATCCTGGCATTATCAATGGTTATGATGACTATGGTTTTTGCCACAGTTGGCGTAAGTGCCGCATCAGCACTTCCCATAACTGACGACTTCAGCGGTGCTGAATTTGATGCTGCAAAATGGAATGCATCAAGCGCAGCAGAGTATGTACAGCTGGTAGACGGCGCAATCAGACTGCCCGGTAACCAGAACGGACAGCGTGGTTTCGGTGTAGAAGTTGACGAAACTATCACATCGGGCGAAATCAGCATCAAATTTGATTTAAACATCCCCGCAGATGCAGCAGGTGAAATTGCCGTTATGGGTGGTACAACTACAATGACAGACGGCAATAACATCATCAGAGGTTATGCTAATGACGGCAGAATTTTGCTTCACGGTAACGAAGTAGCAAAGCTTACAAAAGGTCAGTGGTACACAATTGAGCTTGTTTACGATGCTGCAACAAACACAGATGTTACAATAACAATTACAAACGGCGATGAATTAATCGTAACAAAAAAACTTGCAGACTGCAGCAACTTTAAAACACTTGGCTTCACACAGAGCAAATTCTTCTGCTTCGGTGCTAAAGGCTCAACAGACGCAGGCTTTTTATTCGACAATGTAGAAATTACAAAGGTTGAAAAAGAGCCCAAGGTGTTGCCCATAACCGATGATTTCAGCGGTGATGTGTTTGACGCAGAAAAATGGGACGTAACAAATACAGAGTTTGTAACACAGGCAGACGGCGTAATCACGTTGTTAGGCGGCGAGTACGTACAAAAAGGTATCGGTGCAAGCGTTGACGAGGCTATTACAGAAGGCTTAATCAGCTTTAAATTTGATATGAACGTGCCCACAGATGCAGCAGGTGAAATGGCTGTTATGGGCGGTACAACAGCAATGAACGATGACCACAACCTTATCAGAGGCGACAGCAACGGCGTGATTAAGCTCCGCGGAAACAACATAGCTACACTTGAAAAAGACGCATGGTACACAATTGAATTGCTTTATGACGCAGCAACACAGACAGACTGTACAATCACCATTACAAAAGATGGCGAAGTTGTTGCAACAAAAGCTCTGGCAGATTGCAGCGGCGTTAAAACATGGAACTTTACAACAAGTAAAGTGTTCTGTATCGGTGCAAAATATTCAACAAACGCAGGTTATTTAATTGATAACATTGCAATTACAAAAGTTGAAAAAGCCCCCATTGCATTGCCGATTTCGGATGATTTTGAAGGTGCTGAGCTTGATACAGCAAAATGGAATGTAACAGATACAGCGTTTGTAACACAGGCAGACGGTGTAATCACGCTGTTAGCCGGTGAGCATTCACAAAAAGGTATCGGTGTAATGCTTGACGAGGCTGTTACAGACGGTCTCATCAGCTTCACATTTGATATGAACATTCCCACAGGTACAACAGGTGAAATGGCTGTTATGGGCGGTACATCAGCAATGACCGACGACCATAACCTTATCAGAGGATACTCTGACGGTAAAATCAAACTTCGCGGAAACGACATAGCAACACTGGCAAAAGACACATGGTATACAATTAATTTAACTTATGACAGTGCAACACAGACAGACTGCAAAATAACAATTACAGAGCAGGGCAACCCCAAAGCAGTTGTTGCAACAAAAAGACTCGCAGACTGCGGCGGCGTTAAAACATGGAACTTTACAACAAGCAAAGTGTTCTGTATCGGTGCCAAAGGTTCAACCAACGCAGGCTATTTAATTGACAATATTGCAATTGAAAAAACTGAAAAATTACCCAAAGTGCTTCCTATTTCCGATGATTTTAACAGTGATGTATTTGACGAAGAAAAATGGAATCTGTCAACTATGGATTATGTAACACACGCAGACGGTGTAATTGAATTGTCGGGCAACACAACAAGCGGTGTGCAGAAAGGTATCGGTACAAGCCTTGACGAAGCTATCACAGCAGGTAAAATAAGCTTTAAATTTGACATGAGCATCCCCACAGGTACAGCAGGCGAAATGGCTGTAATGGGCGGTACATCTGCACTTAACGACGGCGATAACTTTGTAAGAGGATACTCTGACGGTAAAATCAAGCTTCGCGGAAACGACATAGCAACACTTGCAAAAGATACATGGTATACAATTGAACTGGTATACAACTGCTCAGATTTGACAGATTGCGAAATTACTATCACAGAGCAGGGTAATTCCTCGGCAGTAGTTGCAACAAAAAAACTGTCAGAGTGTGCATATAACACAACTCTGCCGGATGTATTTGCAACAAGCAAAGCTTTTGGTATCGGTGCAAAATATTCAACCACCGGCGTTGGATTCTTGATTGACAACGTTACCATTGACAGATATTATGAAGCACCGAAAGTTTCGGAAATCAAATTTGTTAAGTATGATGACACAACAAGCACATCACTTACAAACGTATCTGCCGGCACAAAAGAAATTAAAGTGGTATTCAATACAGCTATGCTTGACAGCTCATTAAGCTATACTTCCGTTAAACTTGTTAAAGAAGGCACATCTACACCTATCGTATATACCGGTGTATATTCCGATGATGATTTAACATGGACTATTCCGCTTGACAATTATCTTGACGCAGGTGCAATTTACAAATTAACATTAACAAGCGGTGTTCAGAATAAAGTAGGCACAAGCGCAGTTGAGTCATTTAAAGAATTTGTTGCAGATGCAGGTGAATACAAAGTTACTGTTTCAGCAGTAAAAGGCACAACACCGGTAACTGCTTTAAGCCAGCTTGCAACAGGCAATGTAGTTACATTAAAAGCTGATGTAATCAATACAACAGGCAAACCCCAGGAACTTGTTTTAATCTACGCAGGTTATAACGGCAAAGCACTCAAATATTATAAAGGTGCTGAAAAGGCAATAACTGCTGCACAGAAAAACATTTCAATTACTGATGTAACAGTTACAATTGATAAAACAGATTTGACAAATTTTGCAGTATACGGTTGGGAATCTTATGATTCATTAAGAGTTATTGCTGATTCTTATCCTGTTCAGTAATTTGATTTGTAGGGCTCGGGGGAAAGCATTTCCCCCGAAGCCTGCATAAGAACAAGGAGAAATTTTATTTTATGAAAATTTTAAAAATATTATTATCTGTAATAATGATATTTGTTATGTGCTTGCCGAATCTTACCGCACTTGGTGCGGCGGAGGATTTTCCCAAGGCGGTTTTAAGCACGGCAGCTGCCACAGAAACCGGGCTTGATGTCTGGGCAGGCACGTCAAAGGTTACACCCACACTTGCAACCAAAAGCGGAAAAACCGGCTGGATAACAGATATTACAAATGCTGACAGTGCAAAAAACATTTATTGTGATGTGGATGATTCGTATATTTATAATGATGGAAATGGTGTGGCTGTTGAAATTGAGGTTGAATATTTTGACAGTTCTGCCGGATTGTTCAGCATAAACTATGATTCCATATACGGCACTGCCGAAGCGGTTAAGCCTATAGAATTAAAAGGCACGAACACATGGAAGACACATACCTTCAGATTTTATGATGCAAAATTTGCAAACGGATATAATGGTGCCGATTTTGCTGTTCGTACTTATAATACCAACGGTGACCATACTTTTAATGAGTATCATAATATGTATTTTGTGCCGGGGAACATCGTTTTTGGCAGCATAACAGTAAGAAAAATACCGATTATTTCTTCAATATCAACCGGAGCAGTCGGAAACATATTTTTCGGAACAGGTGACAGACTGATTCCGGTATATTTGGAAAACACCACAGACAGTGCTATAACAACATCTGTAAGCTATGAAATAACATCGCTTCAGACAAATTCACTTGTGTGGAGCAGCAGTAATATTGTGGTGATAGCGGCAAATGGTACTGCACAAAAAACAATCACCATTCCGATTGACAAATACGGACCGTATGTGTTGAAGATTTCGACTGTTGCTACCGACAATGCTATTGCAACACAACGTGAATTTAACTATTCTGTTGTTGTTGACAACAGCGGTTTACCAAAGGATGACCGTGTTGGCTTTAATGTTCACCCATGGGATACGTCGTATGGTGGAACATATAAAGATACCTTAGCTGATTTAGTTGACAAAACAGGCGCAGGATGGATTCGTACATCATTATACTGGAGTATATATGAGAAAACTCCGGGCAATTATGTTATTCCCGACAATGTTATGGAGTCAATTGACGCATCAATTGAAAGAGGAATTAAACCTATTATTATTCTTCACGGTACAAACAGCAATTACGCCGGTGCGGAGGAATTTCCGGTCACAGGCGACGGATTGGTTGCTTTTGAAAACTACTGCGAAAATTTAGCCCGCGATTTAAAGGGCAAGGTTGACGTGTTTGAAACCTGGAACGAATATAACAATTCCTCTACCGATGCCAATCATTATATGGCTTTGTTAAAGGCGACATATAACGGTGTTAAACGGGGAAATCCCGATGCCAAACTTGTTGGCTTTGACACAGGTGCAATGAATTTTAACTGGATGGAAACAATTGCACAGGCAGGCGGTATGGCATATATGGATGCTGTAAGCGTTCATCCTTATTCGGTGCTGTTTCCCGATGAATATCTTCCGGAAAGAATGCAGCGGGTAAAGGATTTTACCGATACCTACGGAGACAACAATGAGGAAGTGTGGGCAACGGAAATCGGCTGGACAAAGGTTAAAAACAAATGGAATACAGGCAATTATATTGAAGACTTCGGCGAAATTGGCGCTGCGTCGTCCCTTGTTAAAACCTATGTGCATTGTATAGGCAGAGATATTGCAGATAAAATACTTTACTATGAGTTTATGGACAGCAATTATCAGTATGCCTCCAAAGAGGGAAACTTTGGTGTTATAGAATCTTTCCGTCCTCAGGAAACCACACCGTTTTCCGCAAAACCCGAATATATCGCGTCTGCATTTTTGACAAACCGTCTGTATAACGCAGATCCTGTAAGTTATACGTTTAACAATAATAACTACATATATAAGTTCAGCAGAAAAAATGGTACAAGTGTTGACGTAATATGGAACACTAACGAAAACGGATATGTTAATCTGACATTGCCCGAAGAGGGACAAACCGTTATCTACGATTTATATGGTAATCAGCTTGCAGCACTTGATAATACAACCGTTGATTCATATAATCAGTTATTAGGCGAAACACCGGTATATGTTGAGTATATTACCGGAGAAGTTGTTACCGGCCCGAGCATTACTTACAGCATTAACAGCACTGATAAAGAAGCTACTGTAACAATGCAGCTTCCTCTTGCTGATGCCGGCTCGGTTGCAAGCTTGATTGTTTTAAACAACGGAAGCAGCTTTGCAGATCTGGACGAAAATCCGATGAGCTCTGTCGTTTATGTTGCTCAGGACAAAGTTGATGAGACTGGCCTTTGCTCAATAACATTTGCAATACCTGAAATGGCAGGAAAGTATAATGCGTATCTTGCGTTTGAAGGTTATGATGACAGATACGAGCTGGATATGCTTGTGACAGAAGATGTTGCTGTTGTTTTAAGTGTTACACAAAATGATAAAATTATTACAGCTATGTCAGGTTTAGATAAAACCAAGGATATATATATTAACGCCAGAGGCTGTAATTTAAAGAAAGATCTTTCAAATGTTAAGCTGATTTATGCTTTTTATGATGGAGAAGTTCTTTCAAGCGTGAATATCAGCGATATTCAGGTAAGCAATAACGAGTTTGCGGACTCTGTTACCGTAAAAGGTCCGCTTAACGCAGGAAATACTTTCAATTCAATGAAAGTGTTTGTATGGGAAAATTTGGGCAATATTTCAAGTATAGGTAAAAATTTGTACTTGAAATAAACTTTTCTGAAAGGGAGAAAACAGTATGAAAAGATTTTTAGTTTGTATGCTGTGTCTTATGCTGGCGTTTGCAGTGTCTGTTTCGGCGGCTGTAGCACCAACATATACAATTGATTCTGCAACAAACACAATAACTATAACAGGTGCTGTTGATGTAAAAGAGGGGGAAGAAGCTACTGTTGCGTTGCATGTGTTAAACCCCGGCAAAACATACGAAAACAGCAATCCTAACGTCATCGAAAGCGTTGCGTATGTGGCTGAAGATGTAACAGAAAAAGGCGTATACAGCTTTTCTTTTGAATTGACTGATACAGGCGTGTATAATGCATATATCGGCAGCCGTGCCACTAAGCTGGCTATTGATTTTGTCAACTACGCAGAAAACAAGAAGGCTATTGAAGATATAAATGCTGCGGCTTTGGTATCTTATGAAGAGTTTACAACTGTTTTTGGCAATAATCTGGCAAAGCTTCGTTTAGATAACTATCCGTTATATTCAAAGGTTACAACAGCAGATGTAACAAAACGCATATATGATGAAATAAAGAAGACTCCGCTTGATCCGGAGAAAGGTTATGAAGTTTCTAATTCCTTGAGATCAACTATCGTTTTAGTTGCTTTAAACGAAGGAAAAGTTGAAAACATTGGCGATTATGCAGACGAAATGTCTATTACAACAGGCGAAATGAAAGACTGGTATGCTAAATCATGTGTTACCGACAGGGTTAAAACTGCCGCAACATCACGTATCAGCAACAGAAATATTGACGATATGGTTGAGTTTAATGATTTGTTTAAAGAAGCTTTGATTCTTGAAATTATCAAGGATCCCGGCACAGCGGCAAACGTTAAACCGCTTATAACAGAATTTGCCGATGATATTGGCGTAAACGCAGACAGTATCAGCGACAGCGCATATCTTGAAATAGTCGGTGAAAATTTTGCGGATTATGAAGATTTGCGTCTGGCGCTGGAAGAAGCCAACAGCAACACCGGTTCATCCGGCGGTGGCGGCGGTGGCGGAGGCTTTTCATCCGGTGGCGGAAGCGGCACAATTGTCAGCTTGCCCAATGTTTCGCCTTCGGTTCAGGTTTCCGCAATTAAAGGATTTACAGATTTAGACAGTGTGGAATGGGCAAAAGACGCCATCACCGAACTTGCTGATATGAGCATCGTATCATATAATGAAGAAAAGAAATTTTATCCTGCCGCAAACGTTACAAGAGAAGAGTTTGTTAAACTTCTGGTAACCTTGTTCGGACTTGAAATCAAAACTTCTGATATTCCGTTTGCAGACGTTAAATCGGGCGACTGGTTCTATCCGTATATCGCTACTGCCTATGAAAGCGGTCTTTGCCGCGGTATAAGCGAAACCGAATTCGGAAGCGGACTTCCGATAAGACGACAGGACATTGCTGTTATGGTATGCAGAGCATTGGAAACTCGCGGAAAAACTCTTGAAAATTTAAGAGAACCCTTGAATTTTGTTGACAGCGCAGATATTGACAGCTATGCCGTTGATAGCGTTAACAGTTTGTGCAGTGCTAAAATTTTAAACGGTAATGAAAATGTTGAATTTTTGCCGAAGAGCAATGCAACAAGAGCAGAAGCTGCTGTAATTATACATAAATTGATTAAGTATGCAAAATAGGAGACTTGAAATGAAGAAATTATTATCTACAATTTTAATTTGCTGTTTACTTTTAAGTACTTTTAGTGCATTTGCTTATTCAGATGTAAACGGCAATAATTTAACAAAAGCTACAGAATTGCTTAAAGAGCTTGGTATTATGTACGGTTATGAGGGCGATGTATTTAAACCGGATGATTTAATCACCAGAGCAGAATTTGCTGTAGTTACTGCCAGAATGATTAACGTAAGCGAAAAGGATGAAGGCAGTCAGAACTATTACAGCGATATTCCCGAGTTGCATTTTGCTTTGGGAGCAATTAACAATCTTACACGATTAGGCATTTTAAATGGTGATGGTAGCGGCTTTTTCCGCCCCGATGATCCTGTTACAGCTATTGAAGCATATAAAATGATGCTTGGTATTGCAGGATACGGCGAATATGTTGACTATGTGGGCGGTTATCCTATGGGTTATCTCAGCGTTGCAATGCAGACAGATATAGCTATTGACGTTGCTATGGATAAACAGCTTACACGTGCAGAGGTTGCAGAGCTTGCTCTGAACACTCTTGAGGCTCCTTATATGGAAGCTATCGGTTTCAGAAACGATATGACCGAATATGAGGAAAATGAGGATAAAACACTTCTTGTACGCTACAGAGATATCTATAAGGTTAAAGGTCAGGTGACTGCTGTTCCCAGCACTTCACTTATCGAAGAAAAAGACTTCATAGCAGGCAGAATCTATATTGACGATGTACTGTATTACTATGATGCTGAAAATATATCCGATTTAATCGGTAGCAATGTTGAAGTGTATTATCGCCAGGAAGATGTTGAAGCAAAAAGAGAAATCGTATATCTGACAAAAAATATCAATTTAACAAAAGAAGTAACAATTAATGCTAAAAATATAGTGTCCTTTGATGAGAGCAGCTATACTTTAAAATACTATAACGAAAAAGAAAAAGTTGTAAATGCAAAAATTGAAAGAGGCGCTTCTGTTATCAGAAACAATGTTGCTGCAAATGAAATCAGCAAAGAATTGTTTATGATAAAAAACGGTTCGCTGACATTGAAAGCATCAGAAGGTTCTGTTTATGATGTTGTTATCATTAACGACTACAAGAATTTTGTTGTCGGAACCGTCAGTGTTTCAGATGAATTGGCATACAACTATTATACTCCGACAGTACCACAGGATTTAAATGCTGATAACGTGAGAATTTTCAATTCTTCAAAAACCGAAATCAGTGTAGCTGATCTGAAAGCTAAGGATGTATTAAGCATAATGCACGGAAGCAACAATTATTCTGAAATTTATGTTTCAAACTCCTTGCTCAACGGTGTGGTTGAGGAGATTGTTTATGAAGGTGCTACAAGCTACATCATCAACGGAACTTCTTATGAAGTTGATGAAGAATTGCTGACAATAAGCGGTGCTACACCTGATGTAGGAGATAATATTGAGTTTATACTCGATATTTACGGCAAAATTGCTTATTATGAAGTAACCAGCGGATTACAGTTCGGATATGTAGCAGCTGCAAATTTCCCTGCTATGGGAGATCCTCAGCTTAAAGTGTTTACCCAGACTGGCAAAATGATGATTTGTGATTGTGCACAGACAATTACAATAGACAATACTTCTGTTAAAGACAGAGAAACTCTCAAAGGCTATTTCAAAAACGGCGAAGATAACATTCAGATGTTAATACGCTTTAAACTCAACGGCAATGGCGAAATCAGCTATATTGAAACTGCTAAGGATGCCACTGAAAGCGAAGGCTTCAGAATTGATCAGCCTTTGAAAAACCGTTTATGGAAAATTGCCGGATATTTTGGTAAAGATATCATTATAGATAAAGCAAACACAATTATCATGGCAATTCCGACTGATGCACAAAGTGAGGATGATGATTACAGAATTTTAGGTACTTCTGATTTATCTGAAATTTATTATCCTGTTGAGGCGTATACTACTAAAGAACGTGTAGGTTTTGCCGAACTTGTTTTAATGAAAACAGATGCATCAACTGCATCTGCTACAGGATTTAGCTATGCGATGGTTAAAAAAATCAGCTCGGTTTTAAATGATGAGGGCGAAGCGGTAGACTGTCTCACAGTATTCAAAGGCAGCAGCGAAGTGCAGATGCTTGCAAGAAGCGGATATGACGTTGATAGTGAGGGCATAAGCGTTGGCGATATAATCAACCCGATGGTAAATCATAAAAATGAACTGATAGACGTTGAATTGGTATATGACTGTGACAGCGGAAATTTACCTCTTTCTGATGGAAATATGGGCGACGAAGCATTCCATACTCAGGACAGAATGCTTTACGGTTATGCTTCGGATCTTGTTGGTAATGTGTTTAAAACTACTGTTGATAAAACAACCGGTGTGGCAAGCTTTAAACATGATATATCAAATACAGTAGTTATAGTCTACGATAAAAATGAACGAAAAGGTCATGAAATTTACCAGGGCACAATTGGTGATATTACTATGTATACAAACTCGCCTGAAAATTGTTCACCTGTAGTTTTACAGTTAAGATTCGGAAAAGCACAGGTTATATACGCTTATAAATAAAATTATTTAAATAGCTCAGGGTAAAGTAAAGAGTTTGGCATAAAATCCCCTGATGGAGGGTAACATCAGGGGATTTTGTTATTATTTATCAAGATAATTTATATGACATACAGTAAAAATAGTAGAAAGGAGAAAATACAATTATTTGTTGTATTATATAAGTAAAGTGAAAAAGAAGCATTTTAAAAAGTTCATAAAAACCAAAAGAATGTTTGTGATTTTGTTAATGTCCCATGTTGCTATATTTATTGTTATGTCTGTGTTTGGTTTTTGGATGTATTCCGAAAATGAAGCAAATTCTCAAAATAGCTTAAAAGAATATCGCATATCATATGTTGAGCAGGTTGGAAGTAATATAGATGATTTTTGTTTAAAGTTAGATACATTATCAAGACGAATGAAATATATGCCGCTTGTTGATTCGGCAATACAAGGAGCCGAAAAAAATATTGAATTTTCGGACTATGCCAATCTTTTGCACTCCATAACCGATTTAAATAATGAATACGATTGTATAGTTGATGCATATATTTATATTCCTGAAAGTAATATGATTTACTCAAACAGTGCGATTGTCGACGCAGAAATCTTTTTTAATAAAATCAGAAAATATAGAAATTATGACTATCCCGGATGGAAAAACAAGTTTTTGACGGGACTGTATGCAAATAAATTTTTCCCTATGGAGGTTGTTGATAAGTACGGATTGGAAACAACAAACGTTGTCACATATTCAAACACTTATCTGAAAAAAGGAGAGATCCAACCCGCGGCATATTTTAATGTTATAATTGATGTCGATAAACTGTTTACTTCAATGAATGGTATTGAACCGGCAGATAACATAAAAGCATATATGGTTTATGATAGCGAGGCTGATGTAATATTTAAAAGCGGCAATGATGTTCCTGATGTTGAATTGGTAAAAAAACATTTAAATGAAGGTGTAAATTATGCCGAATTAAATAATGATAAAAGTGTTTCTTATGCGTTCTCAAACCGGGAAAATTGGAAATATGCCATTGTAACCGAGGGTGTTCCGTTTTTAGAGAATATCTTTAATTCCAGAATAAAGCTTAAATTTATTCTTTTACTCAATATAATTATTGGTATTTCTCTTTCTGTTCTGTCTGTAATTTATAATTATAAGCCTATTAAAAATATGGTTGTTGATATTGCTCAAATTGTGCATGACGGTATTGAAAATGAAAATATTGAAACCGGTGAGTTGGAATTTGTAAAAATGATGTTTTCTGAACAACAAAAACGAATGCGTAAAGTTGATGATATTGTTGTAAAACAGAAACAGACGATTAAAGAAAATGTTATCAGAAATATTTTGTTTACACAAGAAAATATGGATGATATTAATATACATGAGGATGCTTTTGTATACAATAAACTTATGGGCTTTGATGCGGAGATGTATGGCGTAGCTGTGTTACAGCTGCGTGAATATAAAAGCCATAAAGTAATGGATGACACTAAACTTATTGAATACGCAGTTTCAAACATAATTTTAAATATGCTTATGAATACTTACAACTTAAATATTGTAAGCATAAAAAGTGGTAAATTGGCACTTGTGGTAAATTTAAGCAGGGAAAACATTGACGCGTGGTTTGAAAATATGCAGTTTATAGGCGAATATATCAATCCTGTGATGATCAGTGAGTTTGGAATAGAATTTTTTGTTGGTGTGGGCGAAGTATATGATAATCGGAATAAGATTTCGACAAGTTTTAAAGAAGCACTCGATGCTTTGGATTTCCAGATATATAATAATGATAAAAATGTAACTATTTACAAAGATTTAATTAAAAATCAAAGAGAATATTATTATTATCCGGGCGACACCAATTTAACAATATTAAACCTAATTAGTTTAGGCGATTTTAATCAGGTGAAAATGATACTTGAAGATATAGAAAAAGCTAACAGTAAAAAAGAACTTGATAGTCAGGCAAAAGATAAATTGAATTTAGAACTGGTTAAACTTTATAAAGAAGTATCGGTTGCCTATGACATAGAGCCTGTTTTTATTACGGATGAGCAGATAAAGGGTAATACATCTGAACTTATTAAAATCATTAAAAAAGAATATCGGTTACTGTGCGGCAGCCCGGAATCAACAAAGTCAGAAAAGACTGAAAAACTTGTAGAAGAAATTAAAGAATATATTTCAGACAATTTTTCCGATAATAACCTTAGTGCAAATATGATTTCGGATCAATTTGGCATTACAAGACAGTATCTATCAACTATTTTTCACAATATTACAGGTGAAAAACTTAGTGAATTTATCACTACGGTCAGGCTGGATGAGGCTAAAAAGCTGCTCGGACAAAGGGTGCTTAGTGTAAGCCAGATTGCACAAGAGGTAGGATTTACAAATGATATTGCTCTTATAAGAGCATTTAAAAAGATTGAAGGGGTTACACCGGGTTATTACAGAGAAAAAATGATTTAAAAAGAATAAAGGCAATTTTAAGAACTACAATCTTAAAATTGCCTTTTTTGTTGGTCTGAGTGAGAGGACGCATATTGCTGTGCAATCTGCACTGCTTGCCGACCAAAACGCTTTGCATTTTGGTACCCGCCTGCGCACCAAAAAGCTAAAAAACTTGCCCCCGGCAACTTTTTCTAAACGCTTTTTGCCTTCTTAAGGTTCAAGTCCTTCACTATTTAAAACACAAAAAAGGACATATTTGCATATGTCCCTTTTTTGTTGGTCTGAGTGAGAGGACTTGAACCTCCGGCCTCTTGAACCCCATTCAAGCACGCTACCAGCTGCGCTACACCCAGATATGTAATTTTTGCTTCTCACAAGCACAAGATATATTATACACCATATTTAAAAAAAAATCAAGTCTTTTTTAAAAGAAAAATATTACAATTGTGTTACAATATTGTTTTTTGATTGAAATTAATGCCAAATTATTGTAAAATATATGTGATGGATAGTTGTGTCGTAAACTGTTTTATAAAAGACGGCACAATAAAATGAGCGTTTTGGTATAGTATGTTTTTACTGGCGGTATAATATTACAGTAAGCAAAGGTGTTTTTACGTCAGTTTGTATTTGTTTTTATAAACTAATTTTTATTGACCGGAAAAATATTTTATGGAGGTGAAATTTTGGTTCGTAAACAACCAAAACTTAAAATCGTTGCCCTCGGCGGACTTAACGAGATCGGCAAAAATATGTATGTATATGAGTGCGGCAACGATATTATCGTAATTGATAGCGGTCTGGCGTTTCCGGATGACGAAATGCTGGGCGTTGACCTTGTGATACCGGATATTTCTTATCTTGTAAAAAATAAAGATAAGGTTAAAGCTGTGTTTTTAACACACGGGCACGAAGATCATATCGGCGGATTGCCGTATCTCTTAAAAGAAATAAACGTTCCCGTATACGGAACAAGACTTACCATAGGTCTTGTGGAATGTAAACTTAAAGAGTTCGGAAGTCTCTCATCATCAAAACTGATATGCGTTGCCCCGGGTGACCATGTCAGAATAGGGAATTTTGATGTGGAATTTATCAATTCAAATCACAGTATTCCCGATGCTGTAATTTTTTCGGTGACAACGCCGCAAGGCATTGTTATTCACACCGGCGACTTTAAAATTGATAGCACACCAATCGCAGGAGAGATGATTAACCTTTCTAGATTAGGTGAAATTAGTAAAAAAGGTGTTCTTGCCCTTTTGTCCGAAAGTACAAATGCTGAACGGCAGGGCTACACAATGTCAGAAAGCAATGTGGGCGAGACCTTTGAAAACATATTTACATCGCACAAAATGCAACGTATCATTGTAGCAACTTTTGCGTCAAACGTGCACAGAGTTCAGCAACTTATTGATGCGGCAGTACGCCACGGACGAAAAATTGCCGTTTCCGGCAGAAGCATGGAGAACATAGTGGAGGTTTCACTCACTTTGGGATACATGGATATTCCGCCCGGAAGCCTTATTTCAATTGATGAAATAGACAGATATCAGCCACATCAGATTGTTATCTGCACAACCGGCAGCCAGGGAGAGCCTATGAGTGCCCTTTCACGAATGGCATTTTCAGGGCACAAAAAAGTTGAAATCGGTAGTGATGACCTTATTGTAATCAGTGCCAATCCTATTCCCGGTAATGAAAAGCTTGTATCAAAAGTTGTTGATGAGCTGTTCAAACGCGGGGCTGACGTTATTTATGAGTCTCTTGACAGAGTGCATGTGTCCGGTCACGCATGCCAGGAGGAGCTCAAAGTAATGCTTGGGGTTACAAAACCTGAGTATTTTATACCTATCCACGGTGAGTACAGACATCTAATACACCATGCACGGCTTGGTGAAAAAATGGGTGTTCCTAAAGAAAATATATATCTGCTTGACAACGGTCAGGTGCTTGAATTTGACAAATGCGAGGCTTCCAGATGCGGAAACGTCACATCCGGCAAAGTGCTTGTTGACGGTCTCGGTGTGGGCGATGTGGGTAACATCGTGCTTCGTGACAGAAAACATCTTGCTCAGGACGGACTTATTGTTATTGTGGTAACAATTTCCGAGCAGACAAAAGAAATTCTGGCAGGTCCGGATATTGTTTCACGAGGCTTTGTTTATGTAAGAGAAGCTGAAGACCTGATGGACAAAATCAAAAACATAGCTTATGATGCTGTTGAAGAATGCCGTATAAGCGGAAACGATGATTGGACATCAATAAAGAATAAAATAAAAAATGACCTGGCAACATATCTTTACAGTAAAACCAAACGCAATCCAATGTTGTTGCCGGTTATTATGGAAGTTTAAAAAGTTGCGTTGCTCCGTTTTGGGGCAACGCAATAATAAAGTTACATAGGAGTACCAATAATGACCTTTAAAGAAATAAAAAACCAAGCATTTTCTTTATTTAAAGAATCTTTTGGTAAATGCACGGCAGCTTCGTTGACCGTGATGTTTATAAAAATAGCTGTTATGCTTATAATTATGACACTACAGCTTGTCAGTATGAAGATTTTTGGTGTGCAATGTATAACAGGATACACATCAATATTGTTTTATGTGCTTTATTTGTTGGCATATATATTCATATTTATGCCTTTAGAATTTTCAAAATCGCTGTTTGAACTAAAAACAGCAAAAGGTGAAAAACCTGATACAGACAGTATATTTGACTGTTTTAAATCAAATTATTTTTATAGTGTGTGTATACAATTAAGACAAGCATTGGCAAAACTGATGGCATTTTTGTTTATTGTTATAGTGTGTGCATCGGTTTATACTTTTGGTGTAAACATTATTTACATAATAGAAGCGGGCATTCTGGCGTGGATATTAATGCACGTAATAATGAAATTGCGTTACTCATCGCTGATGAATGCAGCTGTTTTGTGCAGTATGCAAGGTATCAACAAAACAATGCGAAAAGCCGTACGGACTTCACGAAAAAATAAACATATAGTTTTTTGTCTTTTGTGTACACTGGCAGGCTGGATTCTGCTTTCGCTGGTAACATGCGGCATAGGATTTATTTTTGTGGGTTCCTATATCAGTATATGCATAAAAAAATATTACTTAACTATTGAAAGGGGTTTTTAAACCATGTCTTCTGACGCCGTCGGGAGTATGCCGGATTTGTTTGGAGAGGCTCCCAGTATATTGGTCTTTGTATTAATATCGGTTTTAACAGTTCTGCTGTGCGGAGTTTTCACGATGGTTCGTGCCGCAATGAAAGAAATAAGCGAGAAAAAGCTGTCTAAAATGGCAGGCGATGGCAACAAAAACGCCGCCCGGTTGCTGAAATACAGCGAAAAATATCGTCTTATTTCCACATCAATGCATTTTATGTCATATCTGTGTCTTATATGCACCGTCATTTTTGCAATGGTGTATATTCTGTCGGTATCTGCCGACATGGGACAGGCATGGCTGTTTGCATCATTGTATGCGTTTTTGTTTACCTGCGTTTTTCTTATTTTCAGCAGCGGAGTTTTCGGGCGTATCGGCGAAACACGTCCTGAAGAAGTAGCGGCAAAAACCTTTAAATTTGCTATTGTATGCTACTGGATAACCTGCGTTTTTGCATTTGTTATACGCAAGATTTCGGGTGTTTTCGGCAAAGCCTTTGATATTGTTCCCGAAGAAGAGGAAGAAGAGGTCAGCGAAGAAGAAATCCGCCAGATGGTTGAAGAGGGCGAAGAGATGGGTATTATCCCTGAAACCGAAAGCGAAATGATAAACAACATTTTCGAGTTTAACGATATTCCTGTGGGAAAAATCATGACTCACCGTACAGATATTGTTGCGGCAGAAAAGGACGCAACCTTTGACGAGGTTTTAAAACTTGCAACCGAAGAGGGTTATACACGCATCCCTGTTTATGAAGAAACAATTGACAATATTGTGGGTATTCTGCATATAAAAACTCTGTTTAAACACATGGGCGAAAACGCCGGCGGTGATTTTAACGTGGCAGAATATATGACAGACCCCAGCTATGTTCCCGAATCAAAAACTGCCAACGAGCTTTTTGACGAAATGCAGATAAGCAAAATGCATATTGCCGTTGTTGTTGACGAATACGGCGGAACAGCGGGTATTGTCACCATGGAGGACCTTATTGAATCCATACTCGGCAACATTGAAGATGAGTATGACGAAGAAGAGGAAGACGAAATCACAGACGTTGAAGACGGTTGCTATGTTGCCGAGGGCAGCATGGGATTTGACGAAATGTGCGAATATATCGGGCTTGAGCTTGATGAAGAAACCGAATTTGAGTTTGACTTTGATACCGTGGGCGGTTTTGTTACCGGTATGCTTGACAGAATACCGCAACGTGGCGACAGCTTTGAGTTTGAAAATGTAACCTTTGAGGTGCTTGAAGCTGATGACAAAAAAATTGACAAGGTAAAAATCACCGTGTCAGTAGCATCAGAAGAAGAAAACTAATTATTAATCAGAAAATCAGCAATCTGCCCGAAATTGACAGATTGCTGTTTTTGCAAAAATTGTTATCTTTCCGAATGAAGCTTGATTTCCGGCAATGACGAAAAAATCATATCGTCAATATCCCGGTTGTTGTCATTTTTGTCGGATGTTTCAGGATGATAGTCAGAATAAATCACATCGTCCGGAGGCAAATTTTTATTAAATAAACTGTTCATAAAATCAATGTCCTTTCAAAGGGTTATAACATTATTATATGAAATTAAAAACAAAATTATGATAAAAGCAAGGAGAATTTTGTTATGCGTGTTGTGTTGCAAAGAGTAAACAGCGCAAGCGTTGCCGTTGACGGTGAGGTTTGCGGTAAAATAGGAAAAGGCTATCTGATGCTGCTTGGCGTGGGAGAAACCGATTCAAAAGAAATGGCAGAAAAAATGGTGGAAAAAATTTCAAAACTGCGTATTTTCGAAGACGAAAACGGCAAAACGAACCTGTCGGCGGCAGATGTTGGAGGCGAAATGCTTGTGGTATCGCAGTTTACGCTGTATGCTGATTGCAAAAAAGGCAACAGACCAAGCTTTACATCAGCGGCAAAACCGGATTTGGCAACCGAGCTTTATGAATATGTAAAAGAGCTTTGCAAAAAATATTTTAAAACCGTTGAGTGCGGCATTTTCGGTGCAGATATGAAAGTCAGCCTTGAAAATGACGGCCCGTTTACGCTTATGCTTGACAGCGATACACTTTTTTAAAAACGAGTGATAAATATGAAATTTAAAATCAGTAATATAAAAATTCCTCTTGAAAACGATATTTCAATTGAGCAGTATCTTTCGGAAATCGGGATAAAAACCGCGGGCAAGGCTACCATAGCAAAACAGTCTGTGGATTTTCGTAAAAAAACAAATCCGATGATGGTTTATACGGTTATTACCGAATGCAATAAAAATTACGGAGAAAAAGAACTTAAAAACGGCGTGAAAATTTCTCCTTTTGAAACTTTGCCTGAAGAAACCGTAATCCCGGGGGATAAAAACCTAAACACCCCTCCTGTTATAGCAGGAAGCGGCCCTGCCGGAATTTTCTGTGCTTATGAGCTTGCAAAAAAAGGTTATAATCCGATTATAATTGAACGTGGCGGCGATATGGACTCGCGTAAAAAAGAGGTGGAAAAATTCTGGCAGACGGGAATGCTTAATACCGAATGTAACGTGCAGTTCGGTGAGGGCGGTGCAGGCACTTTTTCTGACGGAAAGCTCACCACCCGCACAGGAGACCCAAGAGGGAAAAAGGTGCTTGAAACTTTTGCCCGGTTTGGTGCACCGGAAGAAATTCTCTATGCGGCAAAACCACATATCGGCACAGATGTTTTAAGCGATGTTATAAAACGTATGCGTGAAGAAATTATACGTTTGGGCGGCAGTGTCAGGTTCGATTCGCGGCTTGAAAATATCGGTGGCAACGGAAATCTGGAATATATAACAGTAAACAGCGAAAAAATGCCTTGCAGTCTGCTTGTACTTGCAATCGGGCACAGTGCAAGAGATACTTTTGAAATGCTTGCTTCAAAAGGCGTTATGATGGCACCAAAGGATTTTGCCGCAGGTTTTCGAGTTGAACATTTGCAAACATCTGTAAACAAGGCACAGTACGGTGATTTTGCAGGACATCCAAAACTTAAAAACGCCGATTATAATTTTGCCGCAAGAAGCGGCGACAGGGGAGTGTACACTTTCTGTATGTGTCCCGGCGGCAAAGTTGTTGCGGCGGCAAGCGAAGCGGGCAGGCTTGCGGTCAACGGCATGAGCAACCACGCACGAAACGAAACAAACGCCAACAGTGCAGTTGTGGTGCAGGTTTCGTCGGCAGATTTTGGCAGCGGCATTTTTGACGGAATGAATTTCCAGAGAAATCTTGAAAAAATTGCTTTTGAAAACGGCGGAAAAAATTATTTTGCCCCTGTGCAGACTCTTGAAAAGCTTATGGGAACAAAAGCGGATACAACCGTCGAGCCGTCATATAAACCGGGCGTAAATTATTGTGATTTTGAAAAAATATTTCCGGGATTTATGATAAATTCCGTAAAAGACGGACTTTTGGCTTTCGGCAGAAAACTAAAAGGGTTTGACGATGGCGGTGCGGTGCTTACGGCGGTTGAAACACGCACATCGTCACCGGTGCGCATTCTTCGTGGCGATAACGGACAGTCGGTATCTTTTGCCGGTATATACCCATCAGGCGAGGGAGCAGGCTATGCCGGCGGAATTATGAGCGCCGCTGTTGACGGCATAAAAACTGCAGAAAAAATTATTTCGGAATATAAACCTTTTTGAATTAAACACATATCCTTTGGAAATGATATAATCAAATTACAGGCAGAAAGGGTATGTGCAAAATATGAAAAAAACTGCGATATTTTTGGCGGTTATTTTGCTAGTGGCAGTAATCGTTTTAAATAACAACAAATCAGAAAGTGTTACAGTGAACGCATCAAGGGTTTTAACCAGAGATATTGAAATAAGCGTCACTACAAGCGGATATACCGTACCTAAAACAGATGGTGATTATACCGACGTTTATGTGGTTTTGTCAGTCAATGAAAATGACATTTCAAAAGTTGCGGAGGGTAATCGTGCAGAGCTTACTTTGGTTGCGGTCCCGGATAAAATTTTTAATGGGCATGTAAGTGAAATTTCTCCGTATGCAAATAGAATTTCCGGTATAAAATCCACAACTGGGTATATTGATGTTAAAGTAGAATTTGATGGCAATTACAGTGAGATTAAACCGGGATACAGCGTTGATGCAAAAATATACGGCGAAAGCGTAAAAAATGCCTTATTGGTACCGTATGATGCAGTTGTAACAAAAAATGGAGACGACTGCGTGTGGGTGCTTGAAAATGGAGAGGTTAATTTAAAAAAGGTGCAGACAGGTATTGAAGAAGATTTCAACACACAAATTACAAGTGGACTTTCCGGTGAAGAAACAGTTATATTAAACCCTCCGTGGCAGGGAACCGATGCGGTTAAAGTGAAGCAAACGGAGGCAGTGCAGTGAATATAGAAGATATGATTTTTTTATCCTTGCGGCATATGCGCATGGGAAAAATACGCGCAGTTTTGAATATGTTGGGATTTATCATAGGTACGGCATCGATTATAGCGGTTTTGTGTGTTGCTGACGGTGGCAAGATAGCAATTGACAACAAGCTTGACAAAATGGGGATGAACTGCATTGCAATTAAAACTTCCGGTGCCTCAGTAATCGATTATTCTGATTATGAATATTTAAAAACAGCAATGAAAAATGGCGGTTTTTCTGATGAAATAACCCCTGTTTACATGAATTATGCCGATGTAATTTGTGACGGAAAACGTCGGGAAATAGTAGTGTGGGGTGTTGCAGAGGGCTTTGAAAACGTATATGATGTAAGTCTTTCGCAAGGAAGATATTTTAATAAATTTGATTTGGAAAAAAATAAAAATGTACTTGTTGCCGAAAGTGTTATGGCCGAAAGTGTTTTTCCGGGACTTGAAATAGGTGACAGCGTAGAAATAGAAGCAACAGGAAAAAAGATTCAGGCAAAAATTATAGGAATAACCGATGACGGTGACGAAAGCCTGAAAAACAGTTTTGCCGATGCTGTACCGGTGTTTGTGTATATGCCTGTAAAATCAGCAATGCAACTTTTTGATACTGATCATATTGATTATATATCCGTGAAAAATTCGCAGGCTGATTATGCTGCTAAAAAAAGTGTAAGCCTGTTGCAACGACGCGGCGGAACGGGATATTATGCAGAAAATATGTCGGCACAACGGTCAGGAATTGATACAATTATTGCTCTCATAAGCCTCATTCTTGGGGCAATTGCGGCAATTTCGCTTGTGGTGAGCATACTGGGTGTGGTTAATATAATGCTGATGACAGTGAACGAGCGCACAGGCGAAATAGGCGTTTTAAAAGCTGTAGGAGCAAAAAACAGAGATATAATGATGCAATTTCTTTCAGAAACTGTTATAATTGTTTCAATTGGTGCGGTGGTTGGTTGTGTTCTCGGCTATTTTACCGGAAAAATTGCGGCCATGGTTATTGGAATACCGTTTGTGTTTAATTGGAAAACATCAGCGGCAGTTTCTGTAATTCTTGTTGCGGCAGGTGCAATTTTCGGTGTTTATCCGGCAAAAATTGCAGCAAATATTGATCCGGCAAAAATACTGAAATAAATCGGAGTGAAAAATGTGTTTTTGAAAAATGCAAACAATCCGCAAAACGCAACGGCTGTGGCGGCATCTGCCCTGTTGCCGCAAACGGCAAAAATAAAACTTGAAAATCTCGGCATAACGGTGCTTGACGGTTATAAACCGCCCAACCCCGTTTCATCCGTGAGTTTTCATATTGATACAAATTTTGTGCATATAAAAGACAATGTTTTTGTTGCATCAAAAGCATCGTTTGAGTATTATAAAAAACTTTTTGAAAAGACAGATGCAGAAATAATCTGCGGAGAATCAAGCGGTATCGGTGAATATCCTCTTGATGCGGCGTACAATGTGGCAATTGTGGGCAAATTTGCGGTGCTTAATGAAAAATACGTCGATAAAATTCTGCTTGAAGTTCTTTATAAAAACGGATTTGAAATCATAAACACAAAACAGGGCTACGCAAAATGCTCGACGTGTATTGTGGACGAAAATTCGCTTATAACCGATGATACGTCAATTTATAAATCGTGCAGTCAAAAAGGTCTTGACGTTTTGCTGACCGAAAAAGGCGATGTAAGTCTTGTCGGGTTTGATTACGGATTTATCGGCGGTTGCAGCGGCAAAATAAGCAAGGATACACTCGTCTTTTGCGGAAATATTGATTTGCACCGAAACGCAAAAGAAATAAAAGAATTTTGCAGATTAAAAGGCGTAAGTGTTTTGAGTTTGGGAGATTTCCCCCTTTGCGATGTAGGGGGCATTGTCCCGGTTTTTGAAAAATAAAAAAAGGACTGTATCACAGTCCTTTTTTTGCTTTTATAAGAGGAATAATATCATATTTCAAAAGTCCGATAATAAGCGAAACAAGTGTTATGGAATCGCTCAGTGCTCCGGCAATTGAAAAAACGCTGATGTTGTAAATCAGATAGCTTATGTGAGTAACAAAAGATACCGTGCGCACGGCGGTTGTGTTTTTGTTGCCGTAAGCAACTGTTGACATTACCTTTGCAATAATTACGGTTATGCTTTTTGTGCCGTCAAAGGTAGCAATGCCGAAAATAATAAAAATCACTATAAAAATTATGCCTGAAAAAACGGTGCTTTTGCCTTTTTTAACCTGATTTGTAAAAATAATGTTGCGTACGCATCCGATGGCGTTCATTGCCATGCCGGTGTACGCACCCAGCAGAAAATACTGAATAATAAATAAAAATTCGTTAAGAGTGCGGAAAAACAGTATTTTGCCGTGGCTTTTGAACAAAAACGAAAGCAACCCCAAAATAAGTCCGGCGCCGCCGATTGCCTGTATAATTATTTCTGTTAATGTCATTGTGTTTTCTCCCGATTTTTCAATTTAGTACCGCATAATTGTATCATAAAAGCACGATAAAATCAAGAGAAATATAAAAACAGATGTTATAGTGCACCATTTTGCGGTAAATATGGGATTTTTGTTGACGGAAATCGGAAAATGTGATATAATTGGTGTAGCTGAAAAAATAGAAAGCCTTTTGAAAGGAAGTACAGAAATGAAGAAAAGCGATATAAAATTGCTTATAAATAATTCGGTAGAACAAAGGAAATTGTGTAGCGTAAAGTTTGATTATGATGATATTACATGGTTCGTTTTTCCTTTGTCTGCAAACGATAAGTTATTTTTATGTGCAAATGAAGATGATTTTATAATAGATGGTTATTCTATCAGGCGTTTTAAAGATGTTAAAGAGACCGAATATCAAGAAGGTAAAATACTGTCTATGATAAAATCTGAAGGGATTCTCGAAAAACTTATAATTCCTGAAATAGATATGACTGATTGGCAAACAATTTTCGCATCGTTAAAAGAGCAGAATAAGAATATCATAGTAGAAAATGAAAAAGCTGTCGAAAATGAATGTTCATTTGTGATAGGAAAAATTATTAAAGCAACAAAAACAAAAGTTGTTATGCAGCATTTTGATGCGGAAGGTATATGGGAAGAAGAATTATACGAAATACCTTATAGCAAGATTACATCTGTTAGTTTTGGCACAAGGTACGTAGAAACATTCTCTAAATATATTTGATATTTAAGTGCAATTAACACAAGTCTAACAAAAATTGCCGGATAATGTCGAAAATAGAAAGCCTTCCCCTTGAGGACGCGAAGCTCGTGCGGCTCTGCAATCGGGCGGACAGGGGCGTCCGCCCCTACAAAATACGGCACATTGAACAAAATGAGTAATCTCAATATATAAAAATAAAAAGAAAAAGGACAGATAAACATGATAAACACAAACGAAATTTTAAAAAGTGCATACGGTCTTTCAAATGAGGTTTTAGAGCTTGACAGACAGGTTATGCAGGAAATTGAACCTTATTTTAAACGCATTGATGAAATGGCGTCATATAACCAGCTTCGGGTGCTTGCGGCGTTTGCAAAATGCAAAATCCGTGAGCCTCATTTTGTGCCCACAACAGGTTATGGCTATGATGATTTGGGCAGAGATGCAATTGAAGAGCTTTATGCCGAAGTGTTCGAGTGCGAGGATGCACTTGTGCGTCACAGCATTGTTTCCGGTACACAGGCACTGTCAATATGTATGTTTGGCGTGCTTCGTCCGGGAGATTTGTTCGTGTCACTCACGGGCAAACCCTACGATACTCTGCGTGAGGTTATCGGTGGCGACGGTGTGGGAAGTCTTAAAGATTTCGGCGTAAAATATGACGAAGTTCCTCTCAAAAACGGCAAACCCGATATGGAGGGTATAAAAGAAAAATCCAGAAACGCAAAAGCTGTACTTATTCAGCGTTCAAAAGGATATGACTGGCGTGACACTCTTACTCTTGACGAAATTGCGGAAATAATTGCCGAAGCAAAAAAAGCCAATCCCGATGTGATTTGTATTGTGGACAACTGCTACGGCGAGTTTACCCGTGAACACGAGCCTACATACGTTGGTGCTGACCTTATGGCAGGGTCGCTTATCAAAAACCCCGGCGGCGGAATTGCCCGTGGGGGCGGTTATGTTGCCGGCAAAGCAAAATATGTTGAGCTTGCCGCATACAAACTCACCTGCATAGGACAGGGCAAAGAGGTGGGCCCCACTTTCGGATTCAACCGTGAAATTCTTCAGGGATTTTTCATGGCACCTCACGTTACTGCACAGTCAGTAAAAGCCGCTTGCTACTGCGGAGCAATGTTTGAAAAACTTGGATATGAGGTTTGCCCTAAATTTGATGGAGAACGTGACGATATAATCCAGTCGGTAAAATTTAGTGACGAGGCGGCGCTGATTGCTTTTTGTCAGGGAATACAGAAAGGCTCGCCAATAGATTCTTATGTTACACCCCAACCCTCGGATATGCCGGGTTATGACTGCCAGGTTATTATGGCGGCAGGCGCATTCACCCAGGGGGCAACAACCGAGCTTTCTGCGGATGCACCGGTTAAACCGCCGTATATCGGATATATGCAGGGAAGCCTTGTTTTCGACAGCGGCAGAGCCGGAGTGATTGTTGCAGCGGATAATATTCTTAATTTGAGAAAAGGAAATTATTGAGTTTGACTTTGGTGAGTTATACCGCAGAGCTTTTAAGAAATAACTTTTTTAAACATAACAGGAGGGCTATAAATGAATAAAGAAACACAAAACATTTCAGTGCGCTGGGTATATATGTGCACTGGTGTTGTTGCAATGGTTTTTGCAGGAATTCTGTATGCATGGTCCATATTAAAGTCTCCGCTGACCGCTGAATTTGGTTGGGGAACTTCCGAGCTTGCTTTAAATTTCACATTGGCAATGGCATTTTTTTGCATAGGAGGTCTGCTGGGTGCTCAGTTATCAAAGCGTGCAGGTCATAAAATTGCCCTTATAACAGCTGGGATACTGACCGCTATGGGTTTTATATTTACTGCCCTGTTGCGTGATGCGTCCGTGGTGGTGCTTTACATAACATACGGTGTGCTGGCGGGCAGTGGAATCGGAATTGCATACAATGTGGTTATAGCAACGGTCAGTGCCTGGTTTCCTGATAAAAAGGGCTTGTGCTCGGGTTGTCTGATGATGGGCTTTGGAGCATCGGCATTGGTGCTTGGTAATATAGCCGATGCTATGTTTAAAAGTGATTTCGGATGGCGTATGACCTATATGGTTTTGGGTGTTGCCATTTTTGCAGTTTTGCTCATTGCCGGTTTTATACTGCGTAAACCCGGCACAGAAACAGTTTTTCCGCAATCAAAAGTGTCAAAACACACAAAAGAAAAAGAGTTTGAAAATAATGATTTTACATCACGCCGGATGCTTTGCCGCCCATCTTTCTGGATGGCATTTATCTGCATTTCTCTTTTGGCGGCAGTAGGAAGTTCGGTTATCAGCTTTGCGAAGGACATGGCACTTTCGGTTAATGCTCCCGAAGCATTGGCTACCTCTTTGGTAGGCGTGCTTTCTGTGTGCAATGGAATTGGACGAATTTTAACAGGAACAATTTTTGATGTTTTGGGATGCAAAAAAACTATGATATGTGCTAATATTATCACTATTATTGCGGCGGCTGTTACTTTGCTTGCCGTATCTGTAAGCTCTTTGCCGTTGTGCATCTTAGGACTGTGTCTTACAGGCATGTCTTATGGCTCATGTCCTACAATTACTGCGGCATTTACTTCATCGTTCTTTGGTATGAAACATTTTTCAAATAATATGGCTCTTATGACTTTTACTGTTATGGTGGGTTCGTTTATCGCAACAGCATCAAACACGGTTATGGAAGCTACAGGTGGGTACGCGGCTACGTTTATAATGCTGCTGGCTCTGACATTTATAGCTTTAGTTTTAAATGTGTTTATCCGTAAACCTTGAATATTTAAACTATAAATAGCTGTTTGTTGTAACCGTGGTATGAAATGAGGTGTAATATGAAGAAAAATATTTTAATTGGGATTTTTTCACCATTGTTTTACTTTTTAATAGTTAATATTATGCGATTTACAATATTGGCAGGAGAATATAATGAACAGTATGCATTTATTCATAATATTTTGATTCTGTTGTTGCCGGCTTTGCCGGGCATATCGCTTATTTTCTTGTTAATAAGGAATTCGATGAATGAGTATTTTGAATCATTAAGTATTTGTTTCTTGATATCTTTTGCTGTAATGATTGTTTATATGTTTTCTGGAATAGAATTAAAAATATATACTGCAATTACAGGATATGAAGAATTTAGTTTGGGAGATGGGTTTATAACAGTTATTACAATGGTATCTTATCTTGTTTCTTGTTTGGTTGGTACTATTGTTGCAGGTATCGTTACATATGTAAAGAAAAGAAAAAAGACACGAATTATAGAACGATAAAATCCACTTATTGTTCTTTGTTCTGCTCGTGTCAAGTCCACACAATTTAAAAGATTAGTTTGCCGATTTCGATATTTACATACACTATCGGGTGCGAGAAAAGCCAGTATTCTCGCGGGTTCTGATGGAAAACGGTCAAGTAAATTGTAGGGGTTGATGCTCGCATCAACCCTAAAAGTGGTAATGAAAAATTACAAAAATATACTTATTTTCCCAAAACCTATTGACAACGCGAAAAATATTTATTATAATGCAAATATATTATATTTAGGAGATGATTAGCCATGCCGATGCTCGACATGCCACTTGAACAACTTAAAACCTATAAGGGTATAAACCCCAAACCGGCTGATTTTGACAAATACTGGGACGATGCTCTTGCTGAAATGAACAGCATAGACCCCAATCCCCAGTTTATACCGGCAAAAGTGCAGTTTAAAAATGTTGAATGTTACGATTTGTATTTCACAGGCACAAAAGGTGCACGTGTTTATGCAAAATTTTTAAAACCGAAAAATATACAGGGCAAAGCTCCGGCTGTGCTTAAATTCCACGGATATTCCGGCGATTCCGGCGAATGGAATCATCATCTTGCATATGCCGGCGAAGGCTTTGTTACAGCGGCTCTTGACTGCCGTGGTCAGGCAGGAAAATCCGAAGACTCAAACCATGTTCCGGGCAATACATTAAACGGACATATTATCCGTGGTCTTGAAAGTGACAACCCCCATGATTTGCTGTTCCGTGATATATTCCTTGATACAGCAATGCTTGCAAGAATTGTCATGAGCCTTGATTATGTTGACGAAACCCGTGTTGGTTGCCGTGGCGGAAGCCAGGGCGGTGCGCTGACAATTGCCTGTGCCGCACTTGTTCCCGAAATCAAAGTTGCTGCACCCAGTTTCCCGTTCTTGTGCGATTACAAACGTGTCTGGGAAATGGATATGGCAGAACGTGCATATGTGGAATTGAAACAGTATTTCAGAAATTTTGACCCACGTCATGAACGTGAAGACGAAATTTTCACAAAACTGGGTTACATAGATTTGCAGTTCCTCGCACCAAGAATAAAAGCGGAAGTGACAATGTTTACAGGTCTTATGGACAACATATGTCCGCCTTCAACACAGTTTGCGGCTTACAATAAAATGACCTGCAAAAAGAATGTTGTTATTTATCCCGATTTCGGTCACGAAGGTTTGCCGGACAGCGATGATATAGCACATATGCTTATGAACAATATGTAAGGTGATGCAAAATGAAACTGACGTTTTTGGGTACAAGCCACGGTGTGCCGTCAGAAATCCGCTACACAAGCTGTTATATGCTTGAAGTAGGGGAGAAGATTTATATTTTTGACGGCGGTGCTCCTGTTGCGGATTTGCTTATCCGCAAAGGGAAAAAACTGACAGACGTAAGAGGCTTTTTCAACACTCATTTTCACGGCGACCATGTTTTTGGTGCGTTGCAGATGCTTTCTCTGCTCAACTGGTATCACAGAAATGATACAAGCATTGACATTATGATGCCGGATGAAAAATCAAAAAATGTGCTTGCCGATGTGATTTGTGCCGCTGATGGTATGCCATTGGACGACGAAAAAATGCGGGTTAAAGCGTTTGAGTCTGGAGTTATATTTGACGACGGAGTTGTAAAGGTTACGGCAATGCCTACTATGCATCTGGAAGATAAAGAAAAGAAATCCTATGCTTTTTATATTGAGGCGGAGGGTAAAAATTTGCTTTATACAGGCGATATGGGCTGTGGAACGGAGTATGACGATTTCCCCGAAATTGCATTTGACCGTCACATTGACGTGATTATTTCGGAATGTGCTCATTTTCCGGTTGAAAAACTTGCAGGGTGGATGGATAAGGTAAACACCGATATTTTTGCAGTTTCGCACATCTATCCGGTTGATAAAATCGAAGAATTTGAAAAAATAGCTGATAACTATAAATTCGAGCTTCTTATTGCGGAAGATGAAGATGAGATAGAATTCTGATAAATAAAAAGCAGCTGTACCCTTGAGGTATAGCTGCTTTTTATTTCAAAAAATTATGATTTGAGTGTGTTATATAAAATAATAAAATTATTTCTCAACAGTAACAGTCTGAGTTAAAATCGTCTTGCGTTTGAGCCCTGTTTCATCGGGGTAATAGAAATCAGAATAAGTAATAATTGCCGTATTTTCATCAACAGGAGCAATATAGCAATTACAGCAGGAACCTGCATACTGATGGAAAGTAGGTCTTTCGGGCACTTCGTTGCGAAGATGACTTCTGTCTTTAGGTGTCATAACCTCAATAGGCTCATCCCATTTTATGCCGCTTGGGTCATCGGTTGCACGCACAAAAATACCGGGTCTGCCGTAAATGGCAACAGTTGCGCCGCAACCAAGCTGACAGATGCGTGGCAAAATACCACCGTCGGCAAAAATTTCGGGTTTTGACCAGGTGTTGCCCATATCGGTTGAACGGCTGAAATACAGGGGAGACCAGTTAATACCTGCCCATCCGGCGCTGTTTACACGCATCAGCATAATCACCGAGCCGTCAGGCATAAATGCAAAGTCAGATTCGTTAAAACCGTCTTCCATATATGCAAAGGGATTTTCGTTTGTGTCGGGAATATATTCGATGCGGTTTTTATAGTTCCATGTTTTCCCGTTGTTGTCAGATGTCAGAATCACACATGAGTTATAGTATGAATACGCCCCGGTTTTTGGGTCAAGATTTCCGGGTGTTGTCATCCAGAGAGTTCCGTCGGGTGCAGGCTTTATTCTGCCGCCAAGCCCGGCAGGGTTTGTTGGGCAGGTGCATGAGTTTTTGTTTGTATCGTTCCACCACATGTGCAGCGGACGGTGTGTCCAGTTGACAGTCTGTATTTCTTCTGTGCCTGCTGTTTCGCCTTTTTTATAGCGTATAGCTTTGATTATGCGGTCATCTTCAAATTCTTCCGAAAGATAATCCATATCGTATGTATAGATTTTTGAACCGCTGATGGAATCAATGCGCACACCGGAGGGCAATGGAAGATATCCGGGTCTTGCTTTTTCGCGTTTTTCGCCCGGCAAAAGTAAATTGAAGTTCTGCATCGGCATATGCTTCATATGATAAAGGTCTCTGCCCGGTTCTCTGATAAAAACAATTCTGTCGCCGTTAGGTGCGGTGACAGCGGTGTTCATTTCGGCTTTTTCGGCATCGGTCGGCTGCCAGCTTTGACCTCTGTCGGTGCTGATGAACCATTTTTCCATTGAGCCGCCTATCTCACCCCACTCATCTTTTCCCTGATGGAATGCGGTGTAAAGCACGCCGTTTGCATTGTATATGCGCGGAAACTGATAAGGACCCCATCCGCCTTCTTCATGGGTCATGCCCTGTGCAACAATCACGGGTTTGCCTAATTTAAGTTCCATTTTTGATTTTCCTCCTTGTGCCAAAAGATTTATAACTTTATTTTAGCAGATAAGAAAAAAGAATTCAATAGTTTATTAAGACAATTTTTCTTATTTTTATGTCAGAATTGCATATTTTCTGTTTTTGCCGACAAAAAATACATATATTTTGCTCTGAAATTTAACAAAAACTGTTATGTCAAAAATTTCCAGTAAAGTTTATGCTTTAAATAAAAAAACACTTTACAAATGAAAAAAAATCTGCTACAATGGATATATCGAAAAAAGAAAGGAAGGTCGGCAATGAAAAAATATACCGAATCAAACAGACGAATACCGAGCAAAGAGAGATGTAATTGCATAATTATTATCGGCATTGCCGATATTGATACAATTTAAAAATACAAACCTATATAAAAAATTTATTAAAAATTAATGAGGAGTTAAAATAAAATGGATTACAGTTTAAAAGAAGTCGCTGGCAGAATAAAAGACCTGCGCGAAGCAAAGGGTTATACTCCCGAAGAACTTGCAAAGCTAACAGGCGTATCGGTCGAGGACTATATGCTCTTAGAAGAGGGCGAAACAGATTTCAGCTTTACTTTTATTTATAAATGTGCAAAAGCCTGCGGTGTTGAGGTTGTTGATATTCTTGAGGGAACAAGCTCCACACTTACATCTTTTGCTATTACCAGAAAAGGCGAAGGTCTTAAAATCATCAAAAAACAGGGTGTTGTTTATAACAACCTTGCTCCCAAATTCAAAGAAAAACTTGCAGAACCGTTTCTTGTTAAATTCCCGTATCTTGAAGAAGAACAGAATGCTCCAATAAAGCTCAATTCTCACAACGGTCAGGAATTTGATGTTATTGTTAAAGGCTCGCTTAAAGTTCAGGTGGGCAACCACATTGATATCCTTAATGAGGGCGATTCTATTTTCTATAACAGTATCATTCCTCACGGCATGATTGCCGTAAGTGAGGGCGGATGTGAATTCCACGCAGTTGTGCTTAATCCCCAGGACGGACATTTCAGCGAGGAATATCCCGAAGCACCGTTTATTGCGGCAAAAGCAGCAACAGCATCCAAAAAAGCTAAAAAAACCGTTGCAGACAACTTTGTTGAGTCTTCATATGACGAAAACGGTGTATTTAACGGAATTACTTTCAAAAACGAAGATAAATTCAACTTTGCTTTTGACTGTGTTGACGCAATTGCAAAAAAATCTCCCGATAAACGTGCTATGATGTGGGTTGGCAACGATAAATCCGAACGTTGCTTCACATTCAGTGATATGAAGAAATATTCCGCAAAAACTGCCAACTATTTTGAATCTCTCGGCATCAAAAAAGGCGACACGGTTATGCTTGTGCTCAAACGTCATTACCAGTTCTGGTTCTGTATGCTTGCACTTCATAAAATCGGTGCAATCGCAATTCCGGCAACAAATCAGCTTGTTGAACACGATTTTGAATACAGATATAAAGCGGCAGGCGTAAAAGCAATTGTATGTACTGCTGACGGTGATGTATCTGTTGAGGCAGAAAAAGCGGCGGCAAATTTCCCGGGAATGCTCAAAATTTTAGTTGGCGGCAAAAAAGATGGATGGAACGATTTCAACGTTGAAATGGAACGTTTCAGCACCCATTTTGACCGCAAAGAAGACTCACCCTGCGGCGACGATCCCATGCTCATGCTGTTTACATCGGGAACAACCGGCTATCCCCGTATTGCAACTCATTCTTATAAATATGCATTGGGACATTATCCCACAGCAAAACACTGGCACAATGTAAATCCTGACGGTCTGCATTTCACAATTTCCGATACAGGCTGGGGTAAAGCTCTCTGGGGCAAGCTCTATGGACAGTGGCTCTGTGAAGCAGGCGTGTTCACTTATGACTTTGACAGATTCCATTCAGAAGATATTCTGCCGATGTTTGCAAAATACAACATCACAACCTTCTGTGCACCGCCCACAATGTACCGATTCTTCATCAAAGAAGATTTGTCAAAATATGACCTTTCTTCAATTGAATATGCAACAACAGCGGGCGAAGCACTTAACCCCGAGGTTTATAACCAGTTCTTAAAAGCGACTGGACTTAAAATTATGGAAGGCTTCGGTCAGACCGAAACAACCCTTTCAATTGCAAACTTTGTAGGCTCAACACCGAAAATCGGTTCTATGGGCAGACCCAGTCCTCTTTATGATGTTGTGGTTCTTGACCCGGACGGCAACGAGTGCAAAACCGGTGACACCGGTGAAATCTGTATCCGTACAAAAGACGGTGCACCCTGCGGCCTCTTTATCGGATATTATCTTGATGAAGAAAAAACCAAAGACGTATGGCATGACGGCTTCTATCACACAGGCGACCAGGCAACAATGGACGAGGACGGCTATCTGTGGTATGTGGGACGTATTGACGATGTTATCAAATCATCCGGATACCGCATCGGACCTTTTGAAATTGAAAGTGTTATCATGGAACTTCCCTATGTTCTTGAATGTGCTATCACAGCTGTTCCCGATGAAGTTCGCGGACAGATTGTAAAAGCTACAATCGTGCTTACAAAAGGCACAGAGGGCACAGATGAGCTGAAAAAAGAAATTCAGGAATATGTAAAAACCCATACCGCACCTTACAAATATCCGAGAATTGTGGAATTTGTGGATGACCTGCCCAAAACAATCAGCGGTAAAGTAAGACGTGTTGAAATCAGAAACAAAGACATGGAAAAAGTAAAGAAATAATCCATCAATAAAACGTCTGCAACAATAATTGTTGCAGACGTTTTTTAGTCAAATCTTTATTTTTCTTCGTATTTTTCGTAAACCTGATATTCCTCCCACAGGGACTCAAGACGTTCAAAGTTCTGGTAAAGAGCATCCTTTTTGCTAAGTCCCAATGCCACAATCAGCGCATTTATAAGGCTGAACGGAGCAGTAAGCGAATCTACAAAATAAGCCATGTCGCTTCGTGCAAAAAGGCTGTGAGTTGCATATTCAATAATGGGTGAGTGGTCACAGTCGGTTATAGCGATAACACGGCAACCGCGTTTTGCTGCATATTGTACAGTTGTCACCGTACGCTTTGAATATCTTGGATAGCTTATTGCAATAACAACATCTTCGGAATTAACGTTAATCATGCTTTCAAAAATCTCACTGATGCTGTTTGTTGAAATTGTAATAACGTTGTCAAACATCATGTTAAGATAAAGCCCCAGAAAGTTAGCCAGCACCGAAGAGCTACGCAGTCCGATTATATAAATTTTTCGTGCACTTAAAATCTCGTTTACGCAGGCATCAAAGGATTTTTTGTTTATTTCTTCAATGCTTCGGCGGATATTTTCGGCATCGGCTTTAAGCACATTTGTCAGAATATCGTTTTCGCCAAGACGGTCAAAAGCAACCTCCATGCGTTGGAGTGCTGTGAGCTTGTTGCGCACCGAAATCTGCAAATGGTCAATAAACTCGCTGTAGCCTTCAAAACCAAGTTCAGAGGCAAACCGAACAACGGTGGACTCACTGATACCAACAGCCGCACCCAGCTTTTGTGCTGTAAGATATGCCGCTTTGTCATAGTTAGTAAGAATATAGTCGGCAATTTTTTTCTGCCCCTTGCTGAAAGAGCTGTATCTGCTTTTTATTTCTTTTAGCAAATCCATAGGTGTCAGTTCTCCTTTTTGGCAATATAAAAAATCTTTTCGCTGTGAGGTGACGGCCCATCAAAAGTCAGGTCATCATACACAGCAAGAAGTGTCAAGCCTGCCTTTTTAAGCATACCTTTTATTTCTCTGTCGCTGTATGCACGTTCATAGTGAAACTCGGTTTTGCGTTCGTACATTTCGCCGTTTTGTATAAAAAATTCCAATTTAAATTCCGAGAGCTTTTCTTCAGGGTCATAAACATTTTCCCAGGTGTAAAAAACACCGTCACCCTCGCCACAGAAAGTGTTTCCGGCAAGCACGTTTTTCAGCTTGTAAGGTGTGTTTACGTCAAAAATAAACAGTCCACCCGGATTAAGATAGTTGTGAACAAGCTTGAATGTCTGTAATACGTCTTCTTTTTCCGTAACATAATTTATGCTGTCAAGCAGACATAAAACCGCATCAACAGTGCCAAAAAGCTCAAATTCAGGCATCTGCTGACAAAGGTATAAAATGCTATCGTCATCCGATTTGCTTTTGGCGATGTTAAGCATATCGGGAGACCCATCAATGCCTATCATATCATAGCCTTTATCAGACATGATTTTTGTGATACTGCCTGTTCCGCAGGCAAGGTCAAGCACAAGCTGTGGTTTTGTACCGAATTTTTTAAACAGCTTTTCAATATACGAAACACGTTTTTTGTAATTCACATCGCCGGTCAGCTTGTCATAAACCTCTGCAAAAGAGGTGTATTTACTGTCCTCGTCACTGTAATCAACCGTAACATCGCTGTATGTCACACCGTTTTCCTTAAGCATCGAGTGTACATTTGCAAGGATGTATGGGCTGATGTCTGTCCGTTTGGAAATTTCCGAATACGGCTCACCCTCAAGAAGCATTTTTGCCGCCGCAAGACGCTGTGCAATGGTTTCTGTTTCCGGCTGTGACATTATTGCCGTAATAACACGCTCGCACGCCTCGTAATCGTTTGTTTCCACAATAAGCTCAAACAAATCGTCAATATATTTATCAAAAAGTTCGTTTTTGTCCATAGATAAAAATCTGCCTTTCTTTAAATGCAGAATCAGTCTTCTTTCACACGCTCGATATCTGCACCGAGACCTTTGAGTTTTTCGGCAAAATATTCATAACCTCTGTCAATGTACTGTATTGAATGTACAGAGGTTTCGCTTCGTGCGGCAAGTCCGGCAACAACCATTGCGGCACCTGCACGCAGGTCGGTTGCTTTAACGGGACAGCCCACAAGATTTCGCACACCCTGAATAACGGCAAGACGTCCGTTTATCATGATGTTTGCTCCCATTCTGCGAAGCTCGCCCACATACTGGTATCTGTTTTCCCACACATTTTCGGTCATGGTGCTTGTCCCGTCAGCACAGGCAAGCAGAGCAACCATAAGGGGTTGCAGGTCTGTGGGAAATCCGGGATAGGGAAGAGTGCGTACGTTTGTGCCTTTGAGTACACCTGTACTGCGCACACGGATGCTCTCGTCATTTTCGGTAACGTCAACGCCCATTTCCACAAGCTTTGCTGTAAGTGCTTCCATATGCTTAGGAATAACGTTGTCAACGGTAACATCACCGCCTGTTGCGGCAGCGGCAACCATAAATGTGCCCGCCTCAATCTGGTCGGGTATAAGTGAATATGTGCAGCTGTCAAGCTCTTTTACGCCGCGGATTTTAATGGTGTCAGTTCCCGCACCCTTGACATCAGCACCCATAGAATTAAGAAAGTTTGCCACGTCAACAATGTGCGGTTCTTTTGCGGCATTTTCAATAACAGTCAGACCGTCTGCAAGCACAGCGGCAATCATGATATTGATTGTTGCACCTACACTTACGGTATCAAAATAAATGTTTGTGCCCACAAGATTTTCGGCATGAACGTCAAATTTTCCGCCCTGAAGATTTACACTTGCACCAAGACGTTCAAAGCCTTTTGCGTGCAGGTCAATGGGACGTTCACCGAAATTGCAACCGCCCGGCATTGTAACAACAGCATTCTTAAATCTGCCAAGAAGTGCACCAACAAGATAGTAGGAGGCACGCATACGTGTAACTCCGTCAGAATCGGCAACAAAAGTGTTTACACCTGAGTTGTCAATTTCAACTGTGTGACGGTCAAACATTGTTACTTTTGAACCAAGCTCTTTTAATATATCAAGAATATTTATAACATCAATAATATCGGGAATATTTTCAATTCTGCAAACTTTTTTTGTAAGAAGTGACGCCGGAATAATGGCAACTGCGGCGTTTTTTGCTCCGCTGATGGAAACATGACCGCTGAGTTTTTTTCCACCGTTTATTTTAAAATACTCCAAAACCAAACCCCCTCAAATAATAATTACAACATTACTATTATATTATACCACATATTCACAGATTTGTAAAGGAAAATTTTGAAATTTTAAAATTTCGGTTTAAAAAAATTGACAGAAACTCAAATTTATGATAATATATAAATTGGAAGTTTGTCAAAGAAATTTGATTCAATCTGTAATCAGCAAGAGTCTTCCCCTCAAGGGAAAGACTTTAAAAATTTAGTCCCTTATATCACATAAGCATATAAAAAGAACTTTAAATTGTTGAATGAGAGGGGGTTCTGTATGAATTATCTCGCAGAATTAAAGTGTCATTACAGACCTCAAAAAGGATGGATTAACGACCCCAACGGTTTGGTTTACTATAAAGGATATTATCATGTATTTTACCAGCATGCCCCGGAATATGAAGTTCCGGGAGAACAGCCTATGCATTGGGGTCATTCACGCACCAAGGATTTTTTGGAATGGGAAGAGCTTCCTGTTGCATTATATCCCGACAAAGAGTATGACAGTAACGGTTGCTGGTCAGGAACTGCTATTGTTAAAGATGATGTGTTGTATTTATTTTATGCATCAGTCAGTGGGGACGAGAAAAAACAAACAGTAAGTATCGCATATTCTTCGGATGGCATTAATTTTGAAAAATACGAAAACAATCCTGTTATCGATGGTTATCCGGACGATGGAGGTCCCGACTTTCGTGACCCGGCTGTTACATATATAAGTGGAAAATACTATTGTGTTATGGCAACAGGACACACAGATACAAAAACTGCTCGTCTTCTTGTTTATGAAAGCGAAAACTTGTTTGAGTGGAGCTATGGCGGTATTATGACAGAATGGGAAAATTCGCGGTATGCAGAATGTCCGTCGTTTATGCAGACAGATGATAATAAATACATTTTGACTGCATCTGTTTGTCCTTTGGACAGCGACCATTATTTCAATGTTATGTACGGCAGTTTTGAAGACGGTATTTTCAAATGTGAGCTGACCGGAAACATCGATAAAGGTCCCGACCAGTATGCCGGACAGGTTTTTAAAGATTGTCGCGGAAGATGTATTCACATAACCTGGATTCCCGGATGGCAATATGCCGGATATGCAAAAAAGGATATCGGATGTATGTCTGTTCCGCGCCGGATTTTTGTGAAAAACGGAAAAATATACGGATATCCGATAGAAGAAGTTCAACATCTTCTGAAAGATAAAGATTCTGCAATCACAGTTACGGATGACGGCTTTTATATAGTGCGGACGAACAGAGAAAAAGTTGTGCATAAAGGTAAGGTAGACAGTTTGAAAGTTATACGGGATGAGTATGTATTGGAAGTTTTTGTAAATCAAGGGGAAACAATATATACGGTTCTTTTATAAATATGATGTTTTCTGATTTAGCATGAACATAAAAGGAGGGCGATTTATGTCATTTACGGCAACAGTTAAAAGTGAAGTTTTAAACCGCATACCAACCAGCGGCTGCTGTATGCACAGTTTTTTTGCCGGAATGGCATCTGTTGGCGGCGTTTGCAAAATAGAAAAAAACGGTATTTCATATATATTTTCAACAGAAAATCCTGATATTGGCGATGCGTTTGAAAACTTATGCAAAACACTTTTTATGACAGAACCTGAAAAAAATTCAAAAGGCACGCTTATCAGCTATAAAATTCCCGATGCAACAATGATTTTAAAAGAGCTTGAGATAATCAGCGAAAAAGGTGCACTTATGACAACACCGGCAAATTTACAGGATTGCTGTGTGCGTGCATTTATAGGCGGCGCGTTTGTTGCCGGCGGCAGTATAACCTCGCCGGAAAAAAGGTATCATCTTGAATTTGTAACGCCGCATTTTCACATTAACAGCGGCATTATCAGCCTGTTTAAGCGGTTTGATATTCCTGCAAAATACGTTGTGCGCAAATCAAAATATGTTGTTTATTTTAAAGATAATGAAATAATTGGCGACGTGCTTGCCATGATTAACGCACACGATGCTTTGTGGGAGCTTAACAACACAAATATTTTAAAAAGCATTGCAAACCGCGAAAACCGTATTGCCAATTGCGAAGAAGCAAACATCGGCAGAGTTGTCGATGCATCAATAAAACAGCGGAAAGCAATAGAATACATAGACGAAAAATTCGGCATTGACAACCTTTCGCCACAGCTTGCACAGGCGGCACGTATGCGACTTGAATATCCTGATATTTCCATAACAGAGCTTGGGCAGATGTTTGAACCACCGCTTTCAAAATCGGGAATCAATCACCGTATGCGAAAGCTTGTGCAGTTTGCCGAGGAACTCAAAGAATCAATTTAGAATTACGGAGAAAGATGAAAAATGAGCAATTTTGTACATCTTCATACACATACAAAATACAGTCTTCTTGATGGAGCCTGTCATATAGACGCACTTCTTGACAAGGTTAAAGAGCTGGGCATGGACGCTGTTGCAATAACCGACCACGGCAATATGTACGGAACAGTTGAGTTTTACGAAAAAGCGAGAAAACGGGGCATAAAACCGGTACTTGGCTGTGAAGTGTACACCGCACCGGGCGGCAGGCTCAACAAAAGCGGCAGAGCCGATGCAGAACCGGGCCATCTTGTGCTTCTGGCAGAAAATAACACCGGCTGGCACAACCTTCTTAAAATTGTGTCGGCAGGCTTTGTTGACGGATTTTATTATAAGCCCAGAATAGATACCGAAATTTTAAAACAGCACAGCGAGGGGATTATCTGCCTTTCTGCGTGTCTTGCAGGAGATATTCCACGAAGTATAAACGAGGGAAATATAGAAAAAGCCCGTAAATTCGTGCAGGAATACGTTGATATTTTCGGTAAAGAAAATTTCTTTATAGAATTGCAGGACCACGGCATTGAAGAACAGCGGCTTGTAAATCCGCATCTGATTTCTCTTGCAAAAGAATTTGGTCTGCAAATGGTTGTAACAAACGATATTCACTATGTTGAAAAATCCGACAGCGAAATGCAGGATATTCTGCTTTGTGTGCAGACCGGCAAAAAGGTTTCGGATGAGGATCGTATGCGTTTTTCAACAGAAGAATTTTATGTAAAATCTCCTGAAGAAATGGCGATGCTGTTTCCCAATCTGAAAGAAGTTTGCGAAAATACGGTTAAAATTGCCGACAGATGCAACGTTGAACTTGACATGGGCACGTTTCACCTGCCGAAATATGACGTTCCCGGCGGTCAGGACAGTTTCGAGTATCTTAAAAAACTGTGCTATGACGGTCTTAGAGCACGTTACGGTGATGATGCAAATTTACATAAAGAACGCCTTGACTATGAGCTTGACACAATAAATAAAATGGGATATGTTGACTATTTTCTTATTGTATGGGATTTTATAAAATATGCGAAAGATAACGGAATTATGGTTGGTCCCGGTCGTGGCTCGGCGGCAGGAAGCATAGTTTCATATTGCCTTAAAATAACAGACATTGACCCAATAAAATACAGCCTCATTTTTGAGCGTTTTCTTAATCCGGAACGTATAAGTATGCCTGATATTGATATAGATTTCTGTATCGAACGCCGTGGCGAGGTTATAGAATATGTTCATCGGAAATACGGTGATGATAACGTGGCACAGATTATTGCATACGGCACAATGAAAGCCAAAAACTCTATACGTGACTGTGCCCGGGCACTTGATATTCCTTATGCTTTTGCGGATAAAATGGCAAAAATGATAGGCTTTGACCCCAAAGCCACAATCAGCGGTGCACTTGAAACAAACCCCGAATTCAAACAGCTTTATGATACAGACGAGGATGCAAAAAAGACGATTGATTTAGCGGCTTCCCTTGAAGGCATGGTGCGCAACGTTTCGATTCATGCGGCAGGTGTTGTTATCTGCGGCAGACGTGTTGACGATTATATTCCGCTGTCACGCAGCGGCGACATCATAATAACCCAGTACGAAAAAGAAACCGTTGAAAAAATGGGTCTTCTTAAAATGGATTTTCTGGGACTGCGAAATCTCACAATCATCCGGGATGCCCTCGCCATGATAAAACGTGATACAGGCGATGATATAGACCTTTTAAAAATTGATTATGATGTCAAAGAGGTTTTTGAGCTGATTTCATCAGGCAATGTGGACGGCGTTTTCCAGCTTGAATCAAAGGGTATGCGAAACTTCATGACGGAGCTTAAACCTAAAAGCCTTGAAGACATAATCGCCGGAATTTCCCTGTTCCGTCCCGGTCCCATGGATCAGATTCCGGCATACATACGCAACAAAAACAATCCCGATAAAGTTGTTTATAAGCACGAGCTTTTAAAACCCATTCTTGAAGTAACTTACGGTTGTATGGTTTATCAGGAACAGGTTATGGAAATTGTGCGAAAACTTGCAGGATATTCTTTCGGACGTTCTGACCTTGTACGCCGTGCAATGAGCAAAAAGAAAGCTGATGTTATGGAAAAAGAACGGCAGTATTTTGTTCACGGCATAGTAAGCGAAAACGGCGAGATTGAGGTTGAAGGTGCTGTGCGCAGAGGCGTTGACGAAGCAACGGCAAACAGCATTTTTGACGAAATGATAAGCTTTGCGGAATATGCTTTCAACAAATCCCATGCGGCGTGCTATGCATATGTGGCGTATCAGACAGCATATCTTAAATATAAGTATCCGAAACAGTTTATGGCATCGCTGCTTTCCAGTGTTCTGTCAAACGCAGATAAAATTTATCAGTACATAAATGATGCTCAGAGAATGGGCATAAAACTTCTGCCGCCCAGTCTTAACCGAAGTTTTGACGGCTTTACCGTTGACGGTGATAACATCCGTTTCGGGCTCGGTGCAATCAAAAACGTGGGGCACAACGTTGTTATGGCTATAATTGAAGAACGCAAAAACGGTGAGTTTAAATCCTTTGAGGATTTTGCAACCCGTATGCAGGGTGGCGAGGTCAACAAACGCACCGTAGAGAGCTTTATCCGTGCAGGCGTGTTTGACGGAATGGGCAATACACGCAGTGAGCTTATGGGTGCGTACGAAAAGATTTTAGACGGTCTTGCAAACGAGCGGAAAGGCAACGCCGAAGGTCAGCTTTCGCTGTTCGGAGGTATGGAGGAAGAAAAACTGAACTTTGAAATTCCCAAAATAACCGAATACAGCCAGAAAGAACTGCTTGCAATGGAAAAAGAAATGCTGGGTATTTACGTTTCCGGGCATCCACTTGACGGCTATAAACAGCTTCTTGATAAAATTCCTCACACAACAACGGCAGAAATTTCTCTTGCACAGGAAAATCCCGACGAAGCATCGGTTTGTGACGGTGATTATGTAACCGTTGTTGGAATTATCGGTGCACGAAGCGATAAGATGACAAAAAAAGGCTCAATGATGTCTTTTGTTACAGTCGAAGATGGTTTTTCAGGCGTTGAAGTCATTGTTTTTTCAGGACTTTTGGAAAACTGCAAACCGTTTCTGACTGTTGATACAGCGATAGTTGTTCAGGGTAAAATTGATATTAACGAAACCAGGTGCAGTATAGTTGCTGATAATCTTTATATGCTTGACAGTGTAGATATAGGAGAACTTGAAAAGGGCAGAAACAGACAAAAACAGCCGTTAGGCTTTAATTCAAAACCGGCATCGTACGATGCACCGCCTGCTTCTGTAGCACAAAACGCAAAACCGGCAGAAAAAAGAAATATGCTGTATCTGCGGTTTGAACTGGGAAAATATTTCCTTTTTGAACGGATAAACGAAATTTTGGCAAAATACCCCGGGAATGACGGTGTTTATATATTCAACGAGGAAACAGGTGCAAGGTTTGTTAAAACCGGGGGAGTAAGCTACGGAGAAAACCTCAGCAGTGAGCTTTCTGAAATTCTCGGTCAAAAGAATGTTGTGTTCAAACCAAAAAGCAATTAGATAAATTTTCTAAAAAAACAAGAATAAACAAAGTCAAATTTGTTTGAATTAATAAAAATTTGGAAATTTGTCGAAAAATATTGATAAATTCTTGACGAATTTAAAATATTGTAATATAATATAACTATATTTTATAAGAAAGTGGGATGTTTTTAAAATGAATCGTGTTTATAATTTTTCAGCAGGCCCGTCAATGCTTCCCGAAGCAGTTCTTAAACAGGCACAGGAAGAAATGCTCTGCTATGGTGACAGCGGCATGTCCGTTATGGAAATGAGCCACCGTTCTCCGGTTTATGATGCAATAATCAAAGAGGCAGAAAAAGACCTCCGTGAGCTCATGAATATTCCGGATAACTACAAAGTTCTTTTCCTTCAGGGTGGTGCTTCAACACAGTTTGCGGCAGTTCCGCTTAACCTTATGACTTCAGGCAAAGCTGATTATGTTGTTTCAGGTCAGTTCTCAAAAAAGGCTTATGAAGAAGCACAGAAATATGGCGATGCTAAATGTATAGCAAGCTCAAAAGACAGAACATTTGCATATATTCCGACAATCACTCCCGATATGGTTCGTGAAGATGCTGACTATGTTCATGTTTGCTACAACAACACAATTTTTGGAACAAAATACCCGCAGGTTCCCAATGTAGGCGACAAAGTTCTTGTTGCAGATATGTCTTCATGTATCATTTCAGAACCTGTTGATGTTACAAAATTCGGTGTTATTTATGCCGGAGCACAGAAAAACATGGCTCCCGCAGGCCTCACAGTAGTTATCGTAAGAGAAGACCTTCTCGGCAATTCACGTGAAGGAACTCCTACAATGCTCGATTACAAAACAATGGCTGACAATGATTCTATGTATAACACACCTCCGTGCTATGCAATTTACATTGCAGGTCGTGTGTATAAATGGATTCTCGGCCTCGGCGGTCTTGAAGAAATGAAAAAAATCAACGAACGCAAAGCTGCTGTTCTTTATGATTACCTTGATTCTTCAGAACTCTTCAAACCCTGTGCAGATAAAGAATTCCGTTCAATGATGAATGTTACTTTTGTTACAGGCAACGAAGACCTTGACAAAAAATTCTGTAAAGAAGCAGATGCTGCCGGTTTCAAAAACCTCAAAGGTCACCGCAGTGTTGGCGGCATGAGAGCAAGCATCTACAATGCAATGCCCGAAGAAGGCGTTAAAGCTCTTGTTGAATTCATGAAGGAATTTGAAAAAAACAATAAATAAAAAGGATTGATATAAATGTTTAAAATTAAACCGCTTAACAAAATCGCAAAATGCGGTCTTGACATTTTCACAGACGGTTACACAATCGACGAAAATGAAGCAAATCCCGACGCCATAATCCTCCGTAGCTTCAATATGCACGAGATGGAACTTCCCGAATCCCTCAAAGCAGTTGCACGTGCAGGCGCAGGCGTTAACAATATTCCGATTGACAAATGCACAGAAAAAGGTATTGTTGTGTTCAACACACCCGGTGCAAACGCAAACGCTGTTAAAGAACTTGTTATCATGGGTCTTTTCATGGCATCAAGAAAAGTTGCTCCCGCAATTGAATGGGCACAGACTCTCAAAGGCAACGGCAGCGAAGTAGGCAAAATGGTTGAAAAAGGCAAAGGACAGTTTGCCGGCCCCGAAATCAAAGGCAAAACTCTCGGTGTAATCGGTCTTGGTGCTATCGGTGTTATGGTTGCAAATGCGGCTTATCACCTTGGCATGGATGTTATCGGTTACGACCCCTATCTGTCAGTAAATGCCGCTTGGGAAATTTCACGTCACGTTGAAAAAGCAACAGACATTGCTGATATGATTTCAAAATGTGATTATATTTCACTTCATGTACCGCTTAACGACGGCACAAGAGGCATGATTAACAGCGACCTTCTTGCAAACGCAAAAGACGGTCTGCGTATCCTCAACTTCGCACGTGGCGAGCTTGTTGATACTCCCAGCCTTCTTGCGGCTCTTGAAAGCGGCAAAGTTGCAAGCTACGTTACGGACTTCCCCAGTGACGAAGTTATCGGCGTAGAAAACGTTATTGCAATTCCTCACCTCGGTGCTTCAACTCCCGAATCAGAAGACAACTGTGCAACAATGGCAGCGGCTCAGCTGGTTGATTTCCTTGAAAACGGTAACATCAAAAATTCCGTTAACTTCCCGGAATGCAGTATGCCCATGTCAGGCAGTCACCGCCTTGCAATCGCTCACAAAAACGTTCAGGGCATTATCAGCACAGTTACATCGCTTCTTTCAGAGTGTGGCATTAACATCGAAAATATGATGAACAAATCAAAGAAAGATGTTGCTTACACACTTCTTGATGTTTGTGCAGATATTTCTGATGACGTTGTTGCAAAAATCTCAGCGCTTGACGATGTGCTTCACGTTACACTTATTAAATAATTAAATTTTTAACAAAGTTTCAGCAAAGCCCGTACACTACCTGTACGGGTTTTGTTATGAAAGTGAAACTATAGCAGAAAGGTTCCGCTATGCTTGAAAAAAATAAAATTTACCGTGCAGAAATAACTTCATACGGCGCAGATGGCGAAGGCGTTTGCCGCATAGACGGCATGGCGGTTTTTGTGCCCTTTGCGGCAGTAGGCGATATCGCTGACATAAAAATATTGAAAGTGCTTAAAAATCATGCTTTCGGTAAAATAGAAAATTTATTAACTCCGTCAAATGGCAGACAGATGCCTGTGTGTGATGTTTACGGCAAATGTGGCGGATGTAATATAATGCATCTTTGCTATGATGCACAGCTAAATTTTAAACATAAAAAGGTTGAAGACTGTATTCGCCGCATTGCAAAGGACGATGCAGAAATTCTGCCTGTAATCGGTAGTAAAAAAACAGAAAAATACAGAAATAAACTGCAAATTCCCGTTTGCCGTGATAAAGACGGCAAAACAGTTTTCGGATTTTACAGACCTCATAGCCATGATGTTGTAAACGCCGGAAACTGCATTATTCAAAACGATATTTCGAAAGAAATTTTAAAAGAAATTTCCGGATGGATGGAAAATGAAAATATAACTCCTTACGATGAACAAACGCATACAGGAGTTTTGCGACATGTTTATATGCGCTTTGGTGAAAAAACGGGGGATATTATGGTTTGCCTCGTAGTAAACACAAAAAATCTTCCGGATAGCAAAATTCTTGAAACTAATTTGAAAAAAATCGGCGTGACAACGCTTTTATATAATATAAATACAGAAAAAACAAATGTCGTATTAGGCAAAAAAACAGTAAAAATTTGCGGCACAGGCACAATAACCGATGTTCTGTGCGGAAACGAATTTGAAATTTCGCCCGAAAGTTTTTATCAGATAAACCGTGACCAGACTGAAATTCTTTATGAAACAGCAATGAAAATGGCAGAAATTTCAAAAGAAGATACAGTTTTTGACCTTTACTGCGGTGCAGGCACAATTTCACTTTGTGCATCAAAATATGCAGGTAAGGTCGTAGGTATAGAAATTGTTGAAAAAGCCGTAGAAAACGCAAAGAAAAACGCAGAAAGAAATAATGTGAAAAATGCAGAGTTTTATTGCGGCGATGCAGGTAAAACCGTAGAAATCCTTTATAACCGGGGTGTAAAACCCGACGTGATAATTGTTGACCCACCACGTAAAGGCTGTGATAATAAAACGATTGAATTGCTTGCACAGTCGGATGCAAAACGGATTGTCTATGTTTCCTGTAACCCGGCAACTCTCGCACGTGATATTGCACTTCTTAAAGAAAAAGGCTTTAAACTTCAAAAAGTCCAGCCTGTCGATTTGTTTCCGCAGACGGCACACGTTGAAAGTGTCGCTTTGCTTACACTTTCAACAACTAAGTTTGCCTGACGGCAAGTGAAGTTATCTTCGATAGTGAAGTTTACCGCGTAAGTGAAGTTTCGCCTACGGCGAAGTATTTTGGCAAACTTAACTTTACTTTGTACAGAGTACAAAACTTCACTGCGTAGGCAACTTCACTTTTGCGATAGCAAAAACTTCACAGAAAGGATATTCTTATGAAAGATTCAGAACTCAGAACACGTGCAAAAGCCCTTGCTCTTAAAATTATATCTGTATGTGATGAAATTGATACTCGTAAAGGTAGAAGTGTTCTTGTAAATTAAATAATTAGAAGTGCTACATCAGTTGGTGCAAATATACACGAAGCAAATTATGCTTCAAGTAAAGCTGATTTTATCAATAAATTTCACATCGCACTTAAAGAATGTATTGAAACTGAATATTGGATGGAAATGCTTGTGGGTTCAAAGTGCATTACAGAGGAGGTTTCAAAAGAACTTCTGCAGGAATGCGGTGTTATAAGACGTATGCTTGTAAAGTCAATAAATACAGCAAAAGGTAATACAGAATAATTGAAAGAGAGAATTATATTAATCTATCGAATTATTATAAACAACCTAATTACTTAAGGTATACAACAAATAATGATTGTAAAATTAAAACAACGTTATAACAAACACTACGCGAAATCATAAAGTGTTATGCCATTAACGAGAAGGGGGAATTTGGAATGAAATTTTAAAACTTGCTGAAATGAGTTTGAATCTGAATCGTAATTTTACAAATGAGGAATTATTTGAAGAAATTGAACGGATTTGGATATTACTTGGTCGCCAACCTACCACAAGTGATATTAAAAGTGGTATTTCAAAATTTTCTTTGAATAGCTTTGCACGTAGATTCGGCAGTTGGCGTGGTGCGTTACAGATGTTTGTCGATTATATTAATAACGACAATATAGTTCTTAAAAATGATGAAAGTGAAAAGCAAAGCTTAAAACAAAGAGGAATGTAAACATATCTGTACAGCATGCAACAAAAAGAGATGTTAACCTAAAACTTCGTTTTTTGGTTATGCAAAGAGATAATTTCAAATGCTGTGCCTGCGGTGCATCTCCAGCAAAGGACCCATCTGTAGAATTACACATAGACCATATTGTTCCTTGGTCAAAGGGTGGAGAAACCGTGATTGAAAATTTACAAACTCTTTGTTCAAAATGCAATTTAGGGAAAAGCGATACAGTTTAATTGATTGTTTCAAGGTACTACTCAACAAGCAATTTTTGTAGCGAGGGACAAAATGACTAAACACAAAAAAAGTGGCTCTGCCATATTCATGTACTGTGTTATTGCGATTACGGCAATAACAGCTACGATATGTTTTTGCCTGTATTATGCTGAATTTGACGAAAGCAAAGCAGTTTTATGGACAGGAATAACCGCATTTACAATTATGTATCATCTGTGGATACGCATTATCATGGGCAACGTTACAAAGCTGTTTAAAATAAATTACAACCAGCGGTGGTTTAAAGAAAAATCTTTTGAGAAAAAACTTTATGAATTACTTAAAGTAAAACGGTGGAAAGACAAGGCGCTTACATACAATCCGGAGCTTTTTTCACTGAAAAACTATTCCTTTGAAGATATTGCAAACACCATGTCAAAAGCAGAAACCGACCACTGGATAAACGAGATTATTTCTCTTACAACACTAGGTTTTGCCGCTATTTGGGGACAACTTCCCATATTTTTAATAACAGCGATTGCGGCAATGCTTTTTGATGCACAGTTTATTGTGATACAAAGATACAACAGACCAAGAATATTAAAAATTTCAAAAAAACGACAAAAAATTAAAAGCTGATTATGTATAGGGGTTATACAGGGGGCAAAAAAATGATATTTACACAAAAGATAGGGAATATAAAAGATATTTTGCAAATTGATAAGCGCAAAGGAATTGTCGGCATAATACTGGCGGCAGTTGCAATGGTAGTGTGTGCCATATTTGGCGCATGGGCAAGAAGCATTGCGTACGGAATACTGTTTACAGCAATCGGATTTGTAAAATTTGATGTTAAAAAAAGCTGGGTACAGTGGTTGATGTACGGCATTTGGGTAATGATAGTTGCAATTGTAACCTGGTATGCACCTGCATCTATGGTCAATGCATTAAATGGCATTAATATATCAATCAGACCGCTAATATTGAATTTTTTGTGTATATTTATGGTGTGGATGCTTGTGTTTGCAATTAGTGCAAAACCAATAGTTTCGGCAATTATTGCATCGTTTTTGCTGTTTGTTCTGTCCACAGCAAACGGATTTATTTACCTGTTCAGAGGAAAAGAACTTGGTTGTCTTGACATTCTTTCGATGCCTACAGCAATGAACGTGGCGGGAAACTATACCTACATTATTTCACCACAAATGGCATATAGCTGGATGTGTTGGATGTTTTTATCCTTTTTAGGTTTTTCTTTACCAAAACTTAAAAGAACTAAAAAAATACGTGAACGACAGATTGCTCTTGGTGCAGAAATTGTTATCATTCTTGTATTATGGTTCGGATCGGGCAATATTCCGATAAAAACATGGGATAACGAAGGGTCGCGTTTTAACGGATATTATCTCAATTTCTATTTGGGAATACGGGACTATGCAGTAGAAAAACCCAAAAATTACAATGTAGACACCATTCATCAGATGTCGCAGAAATATGCAAACACGGACGCAGCCGGTCAAATTGAGAAAAAACCTAACATAATTGTTATCATGGACGAGTCTTTTGCAAATTTGCGTATTTTAGGTGATGTACAAACGAATATGCCAGTCACTCCTTTTATTGATTCTTTGTCAGAAAATACCGTGCGTGGATATGCTCTGTCATCGGTATACGGCGGTAATACTGCAAACTCGGAGTTTGAGTTCTTAACAGGACATTCGATGATGTTTCTTCCGTCAAACTGTGTGCCGTATCAACAGTATATCAACAAAAAAACTTATAGCATGGCATGGCAAATGAGCTCTTACGGATATAAAAGTGTAGCAACACATCCGTACTATGAAAACGGATGGTCACGAAACACTGTTTATCCTAATTTTGGCTTTGAGGAAAGTGCTTTTATTGAAGAGTATTCTCTTGACAATCCTATGCGTGATTTTGTAAGCGACAGACAGATGTTTGAGTATGTTATAGAAAAACTCAACAACAAAACGCCCGGAGAGCCGTTGTTCTTGTTTGGAATAACAATGCAAAACCATGGTGGATATGATTATGTTGGCGAACATTTTGAAAATACTGTTGAGCTGGAGGGTTTAAGCGGAGAATATCCCAAAGCAGAACAGTATCTCAGCTTGATTCGCGAAACGGATATGGCGGTAGAATATTTAATTAAAGAGCTTGAAAATTATCAGGAAGATACTGTGCTGTTATTTTTCGGCGACCATTTCCCGGGTTTAGAGCCCGAATTTTATGAAGAAGTCCATGGCTCGTTTGACACTTTGTCCGACCAGATGCTTACATATAAAGTTCCGTTTATTATATGGGCTAATTATGATATACCCGAAAAAACCGTGGAATGTACAAGCATAAACTACTTGTCGGGACATTTGCTCCAAACAGCCGGATTACCGCTTTCGCCGTACCAGCAGTTTTTAGCCGATGTAGAAGAGGTTGTTCCGGCAGTAAGTGCAACAGGATACTATTCTTGCGAAAAAGGGGAGTTTGTTGCATATCACGAAACCTCCGGATATGAAAAAGAATGGCTTGGCAAGTATGATTCTTTAGTGTACAATGGAATGTTTGATGCTAAAAACAGGAATAATATATTTTTTAAATAATAGTTTTGAAGCATAAATTCAACAACAAGGCAGTATACATAATTGGGTAGGTGAACAAAATGAAAACAATTGTAATATATAAGTCAAAATACGGCTCAACAAAAGCATATGCACAGTGGATAGCCGAAGAGCTTGGCTGTGAGGCGGTAGAATCAAAATCGGTTAAAGCCGAAAATTTAAATTCTTATGACACAATTATTTATGGCGGCGGTTTATATGCAGAAGTAATAGGCGGAGTCAATCTTATTACCAAAAATTTTGAAAAGCTTTGCAACAAAAAACTTGTTGTTTTTACAACAGGGCTCACTCCTGCCGATTGCCGTGATTATTACGACAAACTTGTTATAGAAAAAAATTTCAAGCCGCATATGGTTAACCGAATAAAAATGTATAATTATCCGGGCAAAATGATTGTTGATGAACTGTCGCTCGTTCATAAAACAGCAATAAAAACACTTAAAAAAATCATGTCATCAAAAGAAAATCCAACAGAAATGGAAAAACTGTTGATTGATTTGTGTGATGCCGATGGCGATTTTACAGACAAATCTTTAATAAAAGACCTTGTGGAATATGTAAAACAGTAAAAAAATACTGCCAATTAAAAATGATTGGCAGTATTTTTTTGTAAAAACTATTGAAATTAATGTCGTATTATGATATAATTATATAGTTGCTTTGTCAGAAAAATTTGGATAAAAATTAAAAATATAGATTTGAGGTAAAAACTGTGTTAAAAAGACTTTCTTCACCTACGGATATGACTATGGGCAAACCGTGGAAAAGTATACTCATGTTTACATTGCCGATGCTTATAGGCAACATTGCACAACAGCTTTACAATACCGTTGACAGTATTGTTGTAGGCAAATGCGAGGGCGACAATGCTCTTGCTGCAGTTGGCAGTGCCGGACCGCTTCTTAATATGTTGCTTGTGCTGTTTATCGGTATTTCTGCCGGAGCAAGCATAATGACAGCTCAGTATTTTGGGGCAAAAAACCGCGAAAGCCTGTCTTATACAATCGGCAACTGTATCACAGTTACGGCAGTTGCATGTATCGGACTTATTGTAATAGCCACGCCGCTTATACACCCTGTGCTTGCTATGTTAAATACACCGGACACAATTATTGACTGGTGTGCAGATTATCTGATGATTTCCCTTGTGGGCATGGCAGGATTGGGATACTATAACATTTTAAGCGGTATCATACGCGGTCTTGGCGATTCGTTTTCTGCACTTGTTTATCTGCTTGTTGCAACGGTTATAAACATTGTTCTTGACCTTTACTTTGTTGCGGTGCTTAAAATGGGCGTTCCCGGTGTAGCACTTGCAACGGTTATTGCACAGATTGTATCGTCAATCCTTTGCCTTATAAAGCTGTCAAGAATGGCAGAACATTTCGATTTCGGTTTAAAATATCTCAAACCGAAAGCATCATATGTAAAAACCATCATACGTCTTGGTATTCCATCGGGACTTACACAAGCAATTTTCTCTTCGGCAATGATAATTGTGCAGTCGCCTACAAACCAGTTTGGAGAACTGTTTATCGCGGCAAACGTTGTAATTATGCGTGTTGACGGATTTGCCATGATGCCAAACTTCTCGTTTGGTATGGCACTTACAACCTATGCAGGGCAAAACGTTGGAGCAAAACTTTATGACAGAGTTACGCTGGGTGCAAAACAGGGCACACTTCTGGCTGTTGGCTGTTCAACAGCAATTACAGGAATTATACTGCTGTTTGGTAAAGGGCTTATGGGCATTTTCACCGACACAGCCGAACTTGTTGATATGAGCTATTATCTTATGAAAATTCTGGCGGCAGGTTACATAGCCGTTGCGGTTACACAAAGCCTTTCGGGAATTATGCGAGGTGCCGGCGATACAATGACACCAATGTGGATAAGCCTTATAACAACTGTTGCGGTGCGTGTTCCCATAGCATACGGAATTTCGTATTTAACAAGAACACCCGAGCGTCCTTACGGTATAAACGAATGTATTCAGATTTCGCTTCTGCTTTCGTGGATTTTGGGCGCAGTGCTTACAGCAATTTTTTACAAAATAGGTAAATGGAAAACAAAAGCAATTAAATAATACAAAAGACAGCGATAAAATCATATTTTATCGCTGTCTTTTATGTGCGAAAATTCTTCCTTTGGTATATATAAAAACCGGCGGGTAAAATACCCGCCGGAGTAAGGTGATTAATTACTGTGCAGAAAAAAGTAATTCTAGTTATACGCTGTATTAGCACTTTTATAGTGTAATTAGTAGGATGTTTTAAAAAATGTTATGTGTAAATAAATTAATTTTTAGTCTTCAAACGTGGGATAATAGTAAACCTCATCAACACCAGAAATAATTTCTTTTCCATTTTTGTTTATAACTGATCCTTCTCCGTATTCATTAACAACTTTTGCGTAACCGTCATCACTCATTGTCGAAGCATAACCGTACATACACGAATTTACAAAATTACCTTTTTTATCTATATAGCCCCATTCATCATTTACCTCAACACGTGCCAATCCACTATCAGTAAAACCGTAAGCCGTGTCAAATTGAGGGTTAATTACAATTTTACCACTTCTATTAATATATCCGTATTTATTTCCTACTTTAACATATGCAAGACCGTTGCTGGCAAAATTTCCCACAAACCAATCTTGAGGTTCTATTACAAAATTACCTTTTTTATCTATAAAACCATATTTATCATCTATCATAACACGTGCTAATCCGTTACTAAAATCATCGGCAGAATCAAATTGAGGTGCTATTGCATAGTTACCTTTTTTATCTATATATCCCCATTTATCATCTAAGCTAACACATGCCAATCCATCGTCCGAAAAACTATCGGCAAGGTAAAATTTTGGATTTATAACAAATTGGCCGTTTTTATTAATATAACCGTAATTACCTCCTAATTCAACGAGTGCCAAACCATTACTTGTAAAATCTTCCGCATCTTCGAACTGAGGGTTTATTACAACATTACCTTTTTTATCAATATAACCGTATTTGCGAGCGGCGGAACGAATCCTTGCTAACCCGTTTGAAAAATCATAAGCTGCAACAAACTGCGGTTCAATTACCCAAGTACCTTTTTTATCTACATAACCCCACCTTTGATTTCCGGAGCTAACGACTGCTGCTAAACCATTGTTTGTGAAAGACAAAGCATAAAGAAAATGCGGTTCAATTACCCAATTACCTTTTTTATCTATATAACCCCACATTTGGTTTCCGGAGCTAACGACTGCTGCCAGACCATTGTTTGCGAAAGGCAAGGCAACATTAAACTGTGGTTCAATTACATACTTGCCGGTTTTGTCTGCATATCCCCATTTATCATTGATTTTTACAGGAACTAATCCCTGGCTAAAGAAATTGTTGTTTTCTGATTTGTCAGATGGTTTGAAATGCGATAATGCAAATAAGATTACGATTGCTAATATTGCAATAAAAGGAATAATCAAAAACAAACCATGTTTTTTCTTTTCGGCAATATTTTTATTGGGTTGTTCTGCAATTACAGCGGTATTCTCAATTGGTTGTTCGGTAGATATTTCAGTAACAGTTGTTACTTCTTCTGCAGGTTCTGTGGTTATTTCTTCGATTTTTACATTTGTTTCTTCGTTCATTAATGTCATCCTTTCGTTTTTTGTCTCATTGCCAAATAATTAATTGCTTTGATGTCTCCTTTCAATACAACAAAAAAGTGCGCAGCCGAAGCTACGCACGAAAAATACATAGCTCCGATTTGCTGCGACACAAAATTCTACATTTCCTATTCAAATAGTATGCGGAAAAAGAGCCTGTATTTTTACCGAAAGGTAAAAAAATACACACTACTGAAAAGGAAAAGAATATTGAATTTTATGTCGCAAGTCTATTATAACACAGACTATTGTATTTTGCAATAGAAAATTTGAAATTTGTTGACGTAAAAAAGTGCATACAAAAAGAGCCTGTCTCTTTAAACAAGTTATATGCATTAATATTAAAAATGTAGGGGCGATGATTACATCGCCCCTACATAAAAAATTATTTTTGCATCAATTTATGTTTAATAAGACAGGCTCTTTTATATTTATTAAAATCCAACCAATCCTTTAATATTTACAGGCAAGCCCGAAGGGATTGATTTGTTTGCAGCAACACCTGTTAAAATACTCATTGCACCGTCAATGTGTGATGCAGCTCTGTTGAGCGGGTCGTATTCTGGAACGCCGAAAATGTCGTTGAGAAGCACAGGGTCTCCGCCGCCGTGACCACCCTCAAGTTGAGGAATTTCAACTTCGTACGGTTCGTCAAACATAGGATAAACTATGATGCTTTTTGATTTTGCGGCACCCTCAAGGCTTTTGTTGCCTGCACCGTTAACATAGACAGTTTCGCCTACTTCAAGTTCAAGACGACCTTTTGTGCCGGTAAACACTACTCTGAAACCCTCACGAGGTGAAAATGCAGTAAGTGAGTACGACATAATTGCGCCCGATTCATAGCGAACAAGCACACCCATTGTATCTTCAATGCTGATATCATCGGCAAAAACGCTTCTGTCACGGATATATCCGTCGTCCTGTTCTGGCTTAAGATACAGGTTTTCGAGGTTTTCGTTACCCTCCATAACAAGTGCAAAGGGGTCACCTTTTGCGTTTTCATAGCCGTGAACACGGGGATAGAATTTTGTTACGCCTCTGTTTTCGGCGTTGTCTCTGCCGTAGAACAGCAAATCACCGTACGCAAACACCTGTTTAGGACGTGTGCCCAACCAGAAATTCACAAGGTCAAAATGGTGAGTTGATTTGTGCACCAAAAGTCCTCCGCTGTTGCGTTTGTTGCGGTGCCATCTTCTGAAATAGTCAGCACCGTGAGATGTGTTGAGCATCCATTCAAAATGAACAGCTTTAACATCACCGATAGTGTCATTCATAATAAGCTCACGCACCTTGGAGTTGTGGGGAGCATAGCGGTAGTTAAAAGTAACACGCAGGTTTTTGCCTGTGCGCTTGATTGTGTCAATAATTTCCTGACATTTGTCGTTGTCAATTGTCATGGGCTTTTCGCTGATAACATCACAGCCCAGTTCCATTGCACGGATGATATATTTGTGGTGAGTTCTGTCAATAGAAGTAACAATAACATAATCGGGTTTCTGTTCTTCAATCATTTTGTCAAACTCGTCACTCATATAAAGAGCAACTTCAGGATAATTAAAATCTTTCATGAGGCTGTCTCTTGCGTATTCAAGACGTGATCTGTTAATATCACAGAACGCTGTGATTTCAGATGTTTCTGAAAAGGTTTTTGCTATTGCCTGGTAGAAAAACTGTGCACGGCTGCCAAGACCAACCTGTACATATCTTTTTTTAGCCATAATGATGTCTCCTTTCGGCATACGCCGTTTAATTTTCATTACTATTATAGCATGCCAAAATTTTGCTGTCTACTCTTTTTTTGTCCACTTTTGGCAAAAGTATAGTCTTTTTTTGACATCTTCTGATTTTTTCATAAAAAAACAGGCGGGTGTGAAAACACCCGCCAATATGGTTATTAATTTTGTGGAATTATATAATTTGTATAATTACCGGTTTCATCAATAAACCGATATTCATCCCCGGTCCGGGTAAGAGCAAAACCGTTATCATCAAAGCTATAGGCTCTATCAAATTGCGGCTGAATTACAAATTTGCCGGATTCGTTAATATAACCATATTTACCATTAATATGAACCACAGCCAAACCATTAGTGGCAAAGTAGTAACTAGCATAATCAAATTGCGGCTGAATTACAAATTTGCCGGATTCGTTAATATAACCAAATTTACCATTAATTAAAACTGCAGCCAAACCGTTAGTGGCAAAATAAGGAATATTATTAAACTGCGGCTGAATTACAAATTTGCCGGATTCGTTAATATAACCATATTTACCATTAATCTCAACCCTTGCCAAACCGTTATCGCCAAAATCAAAAGCATTATCAAATTGCGGCTGAATTACAATATTGCCGGATTTGTTAATATAACCATATTTACCATTAATTAAAACCTGAGCCAAACCGTTATCGTCAAAATCCCAAGCCATATCAAATTGCGGCTCAATTATAATGTTGCCGGATTCGTTAATATACCCCTGTTTATTATTAATATCAACCGTAGCCAAACCGTTATCATTGAAAACATCTGACCAATCAAATTGCGGCTGAATTACAATATTGCCGGCTTCGTTAATATAACCCCATTTGCCATTAATTTTTGCTGCAGCCAAACCATTATTGGCAAAATCTCCCGCTCCTTCAAATTGCGGATTAATCACATATGCGCCGGATTCGTTAATATAACCATATTTATTATTAATTTCAACCACAGCCAAACCGTTAGTGGCAAAGTAGTAACTAGCATAATCAAACTGCGGCTGAATTACAATGTTGCCGGATTCGTTAATATAGCCGTATTTATCATTAATTTCAACTCTTGCCAACCCGTTATCGCCAAAATAAGGAACATCATTAAACTGCGGCTGAATTACAAATGAACCTGTTCTGTCAATAAAACCGTACTTGTTATTGCTTTTTACCAATGCCAAACCATTGTCGTTAAAGGTCCCAGCGGATTCAAACTGCGGCTGAATTATAAAACTTCCGGTTTCATCAACATAACCGTGTTTATCGTTAAGTTCCGCAGGAAACAGCGGCTTATGGTCATAGCAGTAGGTGTCGGTGTCCGATATTTGGTTGTAACAATCGGTTATTGCACAAAAAGAGGGGAGAACACCGCTGTCAACAACACAATCAATATTCGAAATTACAATTTTACCGTTTTGGTTTAAGTCGATAATAACCCAGATTTTGTCGGTGGTTGCAACAAGAGCATAGCCGTCGTCGTATAAAGAGTATATATCTGCAAAGGAATTCGGAATAACGTCATTGCCGTTTGTGTCAATAAATTTCCACAGGTTATTTTCTTCAACAATAGCTATGCCGTTATCGTTAAAACTCCAACAGGCATCATATTGAAGCGATATTTCAAACTCTCCCGATTCGTTGATAAATCCCCATTTGTCGTTGATGCAGACAAGTGATAAACCGCAATCAGCAAAATCTGAGGCATAGTCAAATTGCAAGTCGATAATAATGTTACCTTGCTTGTCAATAAAACCATATTTATTATCATTGTAAACCATAGCCAAGCCGTTATCGGTAAAAGCGGAGACGCCGTCAAATTGCGGATTAATTACATACTTGCCCGATTTGTCAATAAAACCGGATTTTTCATTAATTCTAACAACAGCTAAACCATTATCGGTAAAATCGGAAGCATAATCAAACTGTGGTGAAATTACCAGTTTGCCTGTTTTGTTGACATACCCCCATTTATTATTTATTCTAACTTGTGCCAAACCATTGTCATCAAAACTGTAAGCGTAATCAAATTGTGGGTTAATTACAAATTTCCCAGATTTATTAATAAATCCCCAATCGTTATTAATGCAGGCTGCTGCCAAACCGTTGTCAGAAAAACTAAATGCATCATCAAATTGCGGATTAATTACATATTTGCCTGTTTTATCAATAAATCCGTATGAGGCGTCAATACTAACCAACGCCCAACTGTTAGAATCAAAATTGCTGATCCAGTCAAATTGCGGATTAATAGCAATAGAACCCGATTTATCAATAAGCCCCCATTTCTCGCCGATTGAAACACTTGCTAAACCGTTATCGTCAAAATCGTAAGCATCGTCAAATTGAGGGTTAATAACAACAGAGCCTGATTCATCAATAAATCCGTATTTGTCGTCAATTTTAACCTTTGCCAAACCGTCATCGTTAAAATTGTAAGCATAGTCAAATTGCGGCTCAATTACAAAATTACCGGATTTGTCAATATAACCCCATTTGGAGTCAACGGCAACAGGCGCAAGGTCATTACTGAAAAGGGTGTATAAAATTTCTTCATCAGGCGTTGCTTTTGGGGCAGAAGGTTTTAATAAAAATACAGCAACAACAGCTACAATTACCGCAAAAACTGCACACAAAGAAATAATAACAGCTTTTTTGTGATTTGCTTTTTTTACAGGAGTAACAGCTTCGGCGGTATCTGTTTCGGAAGTATCCGTTTCTGCTGTTTCCGAGCTTTCTGCTTCAATGTTTTCAGGATTAGAACTGTCACTGTCATCAGTTGAATCTTCAAGCAACAAATCAATTAATTCACTGTCGTCCAATTCTGTTTCGGTAGGAGAGAAGTTTGTTTCGTCGTTCATTTTAACCGCTCTTTCTGTTGTTTATTTTTAGAGATATATGTACTGTAAATTATTATAACACAAACTGTCATATTTTGCAATAGTATATTCTAATTTTGTCGACGTAAAAATGGGCATACAAAAAGAGACTGTCTATTTAAACAAGTTATTATACATTAATATTAAAAATGTAGGGGTTGATGATTACATCTACCCCTACCAAAATTATTTTTGCATAAACTTATGTTTGTTGGGACAGCCTCTTTAAGTTTGAACTATTAGTTTTTTAACCTATAACTTTATATCCCTGGTCTTCAACGGTCTTTTTAAGCACGTCGTCGGCAATGTCTTTTGAAAGTTTAACTGTTGCTGTGCCGGTTTCGTGGCTTACAATCGCTTCTGCTACATTTTCAAGTTCTTCAAGGCATTTTTTTACTCTTGCTTCGCAATGAGGACACATCATGCCTTCAATTTTCATTGTTTTTTCCATTAGTTTTTTCTCCTTTTTGGTTTTGATTTTTTTATCTTTTGCCGTGCTTCTGATATTGAAAAAATTCAGTCGCAAAGCATTGGTAACTACACAAAAACTGGACAGACTCATTGCCGCCGCACCAAACATTGGGTTAAGCTGCCAGCCAAAAACGGGAATCCACACGCCTGCCGCAAGAGGTATCCCGATAACATTGTAAATAAACGCCCAAAACAGGTTTTCGTGAATATTTTTAAGACTTGCCCGACTGAGACGAATAGCAGCAGGAACATCAGAAAGACGGCTTTTCATCAGCACAACATCGGCGGCATCTATGGCAACATCTGTGCCTGCACCGATGGCAATACCTATATCGGCACTTGTCAGCGCGGGGGCGTCGTTTATTCCGTCGCCGACCATTGCAACCTTGCCGCGGCTTTTAAGATTTTGGATAACACTTTCTTTGCCGGACGGCAAAACACCGGCAACAACCTCGTCCGCACCTACCTGTTTTTGAATGGCTTTGGCAGTTTTTTCGTTATCTCCAGTAAGCATAACCACATGAATACCCATGTTTTTCAGCTCGGAAATTGCCTGTGCGCTGTCGGGCTTTACCGTATCGGCAACAGCGATTATCCCCAGAAATTTGCCGTCAGCGCAGAAAAACAAAGGCGTTTTACCATGATTTGAAAGATTTTCGTACATTTCTGTAACATCAAACGGAATTTCTGCTTTTTCTGAAATAAAATTAAGGTTTCCGCCAAAGGCGGTTTTGCCATCAAAGACAGCAGAAAGACCGTTGCCGGGAACGGCTTCAAAATCAGTGCTTTCGTCGGCTGTTATACCTGTTTCTTCTGCTTTTTTGACAATTGCACGGGCAAGGGGATGCTCGCTTTTTATTTCAAGAGAATAAGCAAGTTTGAGAAGCTCGGATTCTGTAATGCCGCCATAGGGGACAATGTCGGTAACCTCCGGTGTTCCGTTTGTAATCGTGCCTGTTTTGTCAAGGGCAATTACGCCGATTTTTCCTGCCTGTTCCAGAGATGCGGCAGTTTTGAACAAAATTCCGTTTTTTGCACCGACACCGTTTCCCACCATGATTGCAACAGGCGTTGCAAGCCCGAGTGCACAGGGGCAGCTTATAACCAGCACGGAAATTCCTCTTGCAAGTGCAAATCCTATGCTCTGACCGCACAAAAGCCACACGGCAATTGTGATTATGGCGGCGGAGATTACAACAGGAACAAAAATACCCGAAACTTTATCAGCGGCTTTTGCAATAGGTGCTTTTGTCGCAGCGGCATCACTCACCATTTTTATAATCTGTGAAAGTGCCGTGTCTTCACCAACTTTTGTGGCTTTGCAACGAATAAACCCTGATTGGTTTATGGTTGCCGCAGAAACGCTGTCTCCGGCGGATTTGTCAACGGGAATGCTTTCTCCGGTAAGTGCCGATTCGTTAACGGCACAATGTCCGTCAATAATAACACCGTCAGCAGGAATACTTTCACCGGGTTTTACAATAAAAATATCATCTTTTTGTATTTCCGATGCGGGAATTTCTTTTTCTTTTCCGTTTTTATCAATAATAACAGCGGTTTTGGGTGCAAGCTTAATCAGGCTTTTAAGCGCATTTGTGGTTTTTCCTTTTGACCGTGCTTCAAGCATTTTACCCAAGGTAATCAGTGCCAGAATCATTGCGGCAGATTCAAAATAAAGCTCGTGCATATAACCCATAACAGCATCGGCATTGCCTTTGAGCTGTGCGTCGGTCATGGCAAAAAGGGCATAAAGACTGTAAACAAAGGATGCCCCCGAGCCCAGTGCAACAAGTGTGTCCATGTTGGGTGCTTTGTTTAAAAGGCTTTTAAAACCGCTTATAAAGAATTTTTTGTTTATTACCATAACTGCAATTGTCAGAAGAAGCTGAACAAGTGCGACAGCGATGTGATTACCGTCAAAAAATGACGGAAGCTTCCATCCCCACATTGTATGTCCCATAGACACATACATTAATAAAGCGAGAAAAAGGAGCGAAGAAAACAGACGACGTTTGAGAATCGGTGTTTCTGTATCTTTAAGAAAATCATCTTCGGCAGAAATGGGAGAGCCAACTTTTTTTGAACCTTTAACTTCAGCACCGTAACCGGCATCGGCAACAGCTTTTATAATTTCGCTGTCGTTTGCTGTGCCTTCAACAGCCATTGAATTTGTCAAAAGAGAAACCGAGCAGGATGTGACACCCTCAAGCTGTGAAACGGCTTTTTCAACACGTGTGCTGCAAGCGGCACAGCTCATGCCCGAAACATTGAACTGTTTCATAAAATCACCTCTATTTCATAAGTTTTTCGCAGGTTGCCACAAGCTCGTCAATAATCTCTTCATTGCCGTTTTTGATGTCGTTTAAAACACAGCTTTTAATATGGCTTGCAAGCAGTTTTTTGTTAAAAGAGTTGAGTGCGGCGTTTACCGCAGAAACCTGCGTTAAAATATCGGGACAGTAAGCGTCTTTTTCAACCATGCCCCGTATGCCGCGGATTTGCCCCTCAATACGGGTAAGACGGTTGATAAGACTTTTGTATTCTTTTTCGTCACGCTTTTTTGTTTTGTGACAGTAACAAGTATCCGGCATGTTTAAACACCTCTGTGATTAATATACCCCATGGGGGTATTTTTATTATACAATAAAAAAGCAGATTTGTCAAGATAAAAAAGAAGCTGTAGCAAACATTTTTGCTACAGCTTCCTGATAAATCATTATTTAACAATAAGCACAACCTTACCCACGTTTTCACCGCGTTGCAAAATAGCATGAGCTTCTTCTGCTTCGGTAATAGGCAGAGTTTTGTAAATTGTGGGTTTAATCTCACCGCTTTCAATTTTCGGGAACACATTTTTAACAAGCTCGGAAAGAATGTATGCTTTCATTTCAGGTGTTCTTGAACGGAGTGTGCTGCCGATAATACGCACATTGCGAACATAAATATTTTTAAGGTCAATTTCGGTTTTAACACCTGCAAGTGCCGCAATCATTATCCAACGTGCACCGTGTGTAAGATAGGGGAGACACTCGCCCATATGCTCGCCGCCAAGACAGTCAATTGCAACGTCAACACTTGTGCCGTCTGCAAGCTGCTGTTTTAAAATATCGGCGGTTTTTTCTTTTGAAGTGTTAATAATAACATCGGCGTTAAGATGCTGTATGGACTTTGCAATTTCATCCGATAAGACACTTGTTATAACACGCATTTGGAATGCTTTTGCCATAGGAATTACAACACTTGCAAGTCCGCTTGCACCTGCGTGCATAAGAAGTGTGTTTCCGGGTTTTGCACCGCCTTCAATAAACAGATTTAAATATGCTGTGGCAAAGGCTTCCGGAATAGCCGCCGCCTCAACCATAGAGCAGTTTTCGGGCACAGGCATAAGCATATCGTATTTAACCGAAACATATTCGGCATAACCACCACCGCCAAGAAGTGCACAAACCTTGTCGCCGATTTTCCAGTTCGATTTTTCTTTTGCCTCGTCGCCAATCTCAGTAATAACACCTGCAATTTCAAGTCCCATCCATTCAGGACAACCGGGAGGGGGCGGATAATCACCATCACGTTGCATAAGGTCAGCACGGTTAAGTGCCGCCGCATGAATTTCAACAAGCACCTCGTCACTTTTTATAACAGGATTTGGCACGTCACTCCATGATAATGATTTATCGTCGTTTACAAGTATAGCTTTCATATTTTTATTTTCTCCTTAAAGTAATTGATTTTTAATTTGTGGTGTTTATTAGGTTCAATTCTGTTTGGATACCTTCTCTGATAGATTTAAAATCAGTTTTTGTGAGTTTTGTTGCTTTTAAAACTTTACTGTTGTCTATTGTTCGGTCGAATAATCGGTCATAAACAGCTGCCCAATAACTGTTTTGTATATATTCTGCGTGACTTAACCATTCATTGGTATCAATCCATTCAAATTCAGTTCCAAGAACATCTGTATAGATATCAGCAACCTCGCCCCAGGTGAGATTTTGAGCAGATGAAATGGTATAGATTTGTTTAAGTGCTTCTTTTTTTAATAAAAGATTTGCAATAAGCTTGCCGGAATTGCCTGCCCAATCAAGCCCGGCAGTAAGATTTTTTGCTTGCATCGGCAAAAATATTGGTTTTCCTTCTTTTTGCCGTTCAATTACCGTCTGACCGCTTATAGTAACAATGTCAAGCCGATATTGCGAAAAAGATATAACAGGACGTACAATAGTCCAGTTGTCGGTGCCGGAATCCTCAATAATAAATTTTTCTGCTTTTGCCTTTGACAAAGCATAGGTTTCCTGTTCGAGAAATTCTTTGTCTGTTGATACATCCATCAATAACGGTGATGTTTCTTTTATGGGATGCTCAACGTCTGCATATACACGGTATGAAGACAAAAATATCAAATGGTCGGTGTTTGCAGACAAAAATCCGTGTATTTTTTTATAGTCTTCAACATTTGGATAATGGATAAAATTTACGATGCCGTCATAGTGTTTTTTAGCAAACAGTTCTTCTAAAAATTCTTTTGTGGCATTTGCTTTATAAAACACAAGATTTGCGTTTTCAGAGGTTTTTTCCTCGAGGCAGACTATATCAACGCTGTGCCCGAGATTTAAAAGCTCTTTTGCTGTGTATGTTCCCAAGGTGCCGCCACCGGCTATCAGTAATATATTACCCATACCGTTATACCGCATCTCCGCAAGCCTTTAAAATAATTTTGTAAAGCTCAAGCTCGTAGTCATAATTCCAGGGATTTTCTTTTTCCCCCCGCACATATGAAGCAAAGCCTCTCATCATGTTGTCATAACGGTCAGCATGGGGCGGCTCACTTTCGTCCCATTTGCGCCCCCAGTCTGTATCTTTTTCGCTGTAATATTCAAACATGGATGTCATTACAAGTCCATTTTCGTCATATGCTTCAAGAGGTTTAAGCTCAATTGTGCCTTTGCTTCCGCAAACCACAAGCTGACGGCGTAAAAATCCACCCGGCTCCGATGCACTTGTTTTAGCAAACGAAATACCGTTTTTGTATTTGAATACCGCCATACCGTAATCCTTTGCAGTAACACCGTCGATGCCGGTAGCCATGCTCATGGGTATAATTTCTTCGGGCGTTCCCTGAATGCTGAAAATAAGGTCAATCAGGTGACAGCCTAAGAAAAACAGCATTCCGCCGGGGAAGTTTTCAAGCCACTGACGGACATCTGTGGGATGAATACAGTCCATGTGTGTTTCAACGCTGTAAATTTCGCCCAGCTTTCCGCTTTTAACAAGCTCTTTTACTTTCATAACAGCAGGATTGTAACGGTACATATATCCCGTATGGAACACCTTGCCGCTTTTTTTCATTATATTTATCATGTTTTCAAAATCAGCAAGATTTGTGCCACCGGGTTTTTCCATGTGCATATGCTTGCCACTCTTGGCAACAAGTGTTGCGTATTTTGTCAGGTATATTTCTTCTGTTTCAACAGCAACCGCTTCAATTTCGGGGTCGTTTAAAATTTCGTCAACGGTCATTTCTTTGTATCCGTTAAAAACCTCCATACGATTAGGAAATTTTTCTCTTTCGTTTTCAGGAAGTGCATAGCCGACAATTTCAAAAATATCGCTTTGTTTTGCCATGCTTGCAAAAATTGACTGACCGTGGCTGTTACCGCTTGTACCAATCTGAGCAATTTTGATTTTTTTCATGTTACCACTCCTTTTTATCATTATAAAACATATAAACATATTATTACAAGAAATTATTCTGCCGAAAAAGGATATTATTCTACTATGCAAACTAAAAATACGAATGAGCTGATGCGGACAAAAATTGTCCTCTTGACAAGCTTTCTCTACAAGTGTACAATATAATCATTTGCTACCAAATATTCTTTAAAAGGAGCGAAATATATGAAGACAAAAAAATTTTTGACGCTGCTGTTGGCGGCTGTGTTTGTTTTGTCTTGTATGACATTTTCTGTATATGCAGAAGATGCATCGGCAACATCATCTACCACAGCAGTAAAAGACGTATTGCAGGGTAAGTATGATGCTACCGGACTGGTTGGATATGCAACCTATAACGTTGGTGAACTTAATACATGGAACGATTATAGTGTTATGCCAAATACAGAGCATAACTATAACCGATACGCAAACAGCAGAACAAATGTTGTTATCAATGACTGGAATGCATTTGAAGATAACTGGGGAGGTATAAATCCCAATGCATGGGATATAACAGTGAGTCCTGCTCAGGCAATAAGCCAGCGTAACTACGGCGGCAAAAACTGGGGTTATATGGGTGTAAGATATTCACCAACTTGGACGGCAAAATACACTAAAAATTCCGATGGTACATATACAGCGGCAGATGAAGAGACTCTTGCCGAAACATGGGACAAGGTGCCGGATAATAAATGGGGCAACGTATTTGATATAACCGATTATATGGATAACGGTTACATTGTGTTTGATGTTGACAATATTACCGGCGATACAAAAAACGCATATTTTGCCTTAGCTTCGGTGCGGTCAAACTGGTGTATTCCTTTTCGTGGCGGCAGTGTTCCGGGCGAAAATTCAACACTTAATAAAACAGACAATGATAATATTCTTTCCAGTCTGCCTTATGCAGTTGGTGTTTTCGGCGTAAAGCTTGAAGATTACTATGATATAGAAAAAGGCGGTGCACAAAAGGTTGCAATTCCGCTTTCTGAATTTACAAAGCAGAACAGCGGCGGTTGCGGTGATGAAAACAGCGTGTTCAGTGAAATATATTTTAAAAACTGGTCTGCTGAATCTTATTATACAGGCGGCGTTGGCGTAACTTTTAAACCCAATTTCTTCAGCGGTGCGGGTATTGCTCGTCAGGAATCAGGTGAGGGAAAAGAGTTCAGAGCAGAAATACTGAATATGACAATTGTGTGCCCGGCAGTGCCGTCAAATCTTACGGCGGAAAGAAATGACAGCGGAGCTGTTGTTATAAACTGGATGGCTACAACCGACACAGATGTTTCATATCAGGTTGTAAGAACATATAAAGATAAATCAGATTATTTTGATGTAGGCACAGAAACATCCTATACCGACACAACAGGCGTTACAGGCAGAGGGTATACATATTCTGTTGTGGCTGTAGATAACACACACGGTGTAAAATCAAAACAAAGCAACTTTGTGACACTTGCAAGCACAGGCGTCAAAGAAATATATGAAGATTTTGCATTGGAGGATATCTGGGAAACAACAAAAAATGACCAGAAGCCCGAATGGGAAAGCTGGCCCGCACCGAAAGGCGTAGGTCCCTACGGAAGCAGTATAATATACTATTCAAACGACTGGGCGGCTCACGGTGTTAACGGTGTGCTGAACGCAACAGGCAGACCGAGAACGTATTATATTAACGATATGTATTATAAAGGTACACAGAATGCGTCAATCACATATCGAACACAGGACGAAAACGGCGAAAATTATTTTGCAGGCGAAACAGAGCAAATCTGGGGTTTTAACGGTGTTGTATACAGAAATGTAGAAACTGTTCCTACAACAACAAAGGATTTTGCTCTCTTGCAGACTTCCGGCTATGCAATTTTTGATATTAAACTTGAAGAAGGCTCGCCGGTAGACGATGCATACCTGACAATCAGTTATGTAAATGCAGGTCTGCAACCCTATATGGGTCCCAGAGAACAGGCGTTTTATTGCTTTATAGGTGTTCCGCTGGCAGATTATTACGACGAAACAAAATCAGGTTATCAGCAGATAGCAGTGCCGTTGACAGATTTTAATCCTGATGATGAAGATGTTTTCTGCGTAATTTTAGATACCGCAAGCAGACATAATCTCGACCGTTCAAACCTGAATATGAGTGCTTTCCACGGAATGGGTATTCTCCGTGAAGACAGCCGTGGTCAGGCGGTATATGATATAGATATTTCGGGCGGCATTGCAGATGCCCTTAAAGATACTGCAAAACCCTTTGCTTATACGGCAAACAGACTTATGCTTGTAAATGTTGAAGAACCGGCTGATGTACAGGTGGAAGTGTCAAAAGATGGCATTACATTAAATTGGGAGCCGTCGCCCACAGTTGACGTAACTGATTATCAGGTTTTAAAAGACGGAGTGGTGGTAGCAACAATTACTGATGCCAATACTTTCACGTATACTGACACAAGTGCCATGCCTGGATTTACATATACATACGGTGTTCGTGCCGTATCTCCTACATATGAAGGCGTATATTCTGCCGCAGATGAGGTGGAAGCAGGTATTCCCAACTCGGCGGAAATTAAAATGTTTGCTTTTGCAGACGGAGTGAAATATGAAACAAAATATGCTCAGGACGGTAAAATGGCGGCAGAGTTTTATGCAACTCAGCTGGGAACAGGCTATTTTGCGGACTATGGCTCTGACGGAAAATTAAAAAGTGTGGCAGTAGCACCGGTTACAGCCGGCAGCTGGTCAGGGGTTGAGCTTACGGGTTGTACAAAAACAGATACGGTTAAAGCCTTTTTGTGGGATTTAAATAATCAGCCCCTTATACCAACGGTTAAAACCGAAATAAAAACACCGAAAATTCTTGCAATCGGCAACAGCTATTCACAAAATGCAACAAGTCAGTTGCACCAGATTGCGGCGGCAGACGGTGTTGATATGGATGTAACCAATATGTATATCGGCGGTTGCTCGTTACAGACTCACTGGAATAATATATCGAGTGATATGGGCGCATACGAAGTTTTCACCAACGGTCAGAGAGTTCATTCTTACGGGACGCAGGCAAAAATTTCAGAAATGTTAAAATCTGAAGAATGGGATATAGTCACCATTCAGCAGGCAAGCTGGCTTTCGGTTAATTATTCAACTTTTGAACCCTATGTGACAAATATTGTAAATTATCTGAATGAAACTGAGCCTAATGCGGAAATTATTTTCCATCAGACATGGGAATATAGCGGCGAACACGGAAAAACTACCTTTAATGACCCCAATTATAAAGGTGAAGAAATGTGTGCAAGCTCTCTTGCAAACGCAAGAAGTGCCTCGGCAATTATTACAGCAATTTCCGGTAGTGAAAGAAGAATTATCCCCAGCGGTATGGCTGTAAGAGGTGTGATTGAAACCGATCCTGATTATGTAATCTGGAGTGACGGAACGCATATGAGTGATAACGGATGTTATTTGACTGGTCTTGTGTGGTACGGTACACTTCTTGACGGTAATATTGCGGAAAGCAAGTATGTACCGTGGACCGGTGCATCAGCAGATGAAATTGCAATGTTCAAACAGTGTGCAATTAACGCAATAAATACATATTCAAAAGTTACAGACTAAAATAGAAACAGCCACAACCTTATTGGTTATGGCTGTTTTATGTCTAAATTAAAGAAAAAATAAAAGGTAAAGTTATGCATGACAGCAAATGCGAAATAACAGCCATGCCTGCCGCTGTTGACGTGTCTTTGCCATATGCGCTGGGTATAACAATTGTGTTTAGCCCCAGAGGCATTGCAAGTGAGCAAAGTGCACAGATGAAAACTGTGTTTTCAAAAGGCACAAATTTTGATATGCCGATAAATGCAAGGGGAATAATAATCAGCCTGATTATTGAAACCGCATATATTTTTAAATCAGAAAAAGTCTTTCGCACATCTATCTGTGAAACGGTGATACCTGTAAGAAGCATTGCAATAGGGGACATACAACTTCCCGAAACAGAAACAACCGAGTTTATAAACGATGGTAGCTTTAATCCGGAAAGACCGATAATCATGCCTGCAAGCATTGCAATAAACATAGGATTTACAAATGCTTTAAGCCGCTGGCGTATGCTTTGTTTGCCGGAATCAGCAATAAGCAGACAGGGCACTGCCCAAAGATAAGTGATAGTCAGCAGAGGTAAGGTAAATATAATATATTCAAAAAATATATCAGGAAACAGCGCACTTACAACAGCATTACCCATAAAACCGTAATTTGAAAATATAAGCCCGTATGTATATATGTTTTGTGCATATTTGTCTTTTGCAAAGCATTTTGAAATCAGGGTTGCCGCCGGAATCATAACAGCAAGAATTATTCCGCTTACAAGAAGAAGTTTCCAGGCGGATGAAATTCGTTCTACTGTAAAATTCTCAATAAAAGTTGAAAGAATAAGTCCCGGTACAAACACCATGTTTTCCAGTTTTGCAAGCACTTCGGAAGCGGCTTCGGGGATTATTTTGCACTTTGCAAGAATGTAGCCTATTGCAATCAGCGAAAACAGAAACATAGTCTGATTAAGAGTTGATGAAAAAACGTCCATTGAAAATCACCTTGAAACATATTTTAAAAATTTGCTGTGGTAACTAAGAGTCACCACAGCAAATTTTTATGGCACCCTCTACGTGAATCGAACACGTAACCAGCCCTTAGGAGGGGCTTATTATATCCATTTAACTAAGAGGGCAAACCAAAGTACACCATATATTTTACAACTTTTAAGCCGTTTTGTCAATAGATATGTGAACAGTTTGAAAATTTTTTCTTAAATTGGTTGATTTTACAAAATTTATGTGTTATAATATGATTGGTTGTTTGTGTGGTAATGTGATATAATAAGAAAGGCGAATATGTTATGTTCGGGTATGTCAATATTTTAAAAGACGAGCTTAAAATTAAAGAATATAATATGTTTCGTGCTTATTACTGCGGACTATGCAAACGTCACGGAAAGCTGACAGGGCAGATGTCACGTCTGGCACTGAGCTATGATTTTACTGTACTTGCGGTTTTTTTGGACAGCATTGCAAGTGACAATCCGAAACTTAAAAAAGCACGGTGTATGCTTCATCCAACAGCTAAAAGAAATATCGTTTATGATTCACATGTGCTTGATTATTGTGCTTATATGAGTGTGGCACTGACGTATTTTAAAATCAAAGATGATATAGCAGACAAAAGTTTTTCAAAATATACGCCGATGCTTCCGGTTTTTGCACCGCCCATGAAAAAAATCAGAAAACGGTATGCAAAACAGACAGAAAACATTGAAAATTATCTTAAAGAAATTTCAAAACTTGAATCTGAAAACTGCCGCAGTATTGACGAGGTTTCATCAAAATTTGGGCATCTTATGGAATGTCTTTTTGATTACGGTAATGAAAACAATGAGGTTTTGAAGTATATGGGTTATACACTTGGCAGGTGGATTTATATAATAGATGCAATTGATGATTTTGCAAAAGATGAGAAAAAAGGCAGTTATAACCCGTTTTTAAATAAGAAAGCTATTGAAGAATCTTTGCCATCTTTGTGGTATAATCTTTCAGAAACAGCAAAGGCATATGAGCTTCTTGATATAAAACGAAACAAAGGGCTGACGGACAATATTATATATTACGGTCTTAAAGCTGCAACTCACCGTGTTTTAAAAAATGCGGAAATAACAAATCAGAACGGAGAATTTTAACTTATGGATCCTTATGTAACACTTGGGGTATCGCGTACAGCATCCCAGGAAGAAATTGACAGAGCATTTAAAACTCTTATGGAAAAATACAGCACAGATAATTATGCAGGCGGTCCGATGGAATCTCTTGCAGAGAAAAAACGCAAAGAGCTTGAAGAAGCCTATGACAGCATTATCAAAATGCGAAATGAAGAAAAACAGCGTAACGCATCTCAACAAAACGCATATAATGCATATAATGGGCACGGCGGTGTGGCCGGGCAAAATGCAGGCGGTACAGCAGGCGGATATACAAAAAGACCCACTTCGCCTGAATATGACTATATACGACGTTGCATCGATAGCGGTAATACAATTGAAGCACAGCGACTTTTGCAAGCTGTTACAAAACGTGATGCTGAGTGGTATTATCTGTCCGGTTGCCTTGCTTTGCGTAACGGTATGTACAATGATGCTTATAATTTTTTCCGTACGGCATCAAATAAAGAGCCGCAGAACGATGAATACCGTGCGGCATATATGCGTATGGAACAGCAGGCGGGCGGATATCGCAATTATGGCGGAAATATGCAACAGCAGGATTGCTGTAACTGTTGCAGTAATCTGCTTATTGCGGACTGTTGTTGTGTATGTATGGGTGGAGACCTTATTCCTTGTTGCTGATTAATTTAATACGGAGGTTGTTTTAGATGAAGTTTGAGTTTAATAAAAAATATTTAACAATCGCTGTATATACATTTGCGGTTATTGTGTGTTCAATACTGTTTTATATGTTTATGAAAGGTTTTGCCACAGTTATAAGTTATGTAACGCGTATTATAGATATACTTGCTCCGTTTTTTTACGGATTTTGCATAGCTTATATAATTAACCCGATTATGGTAGTTATTGAAAATTTTTTCAGACGAATAGACAAAAAAGAGAGAATGAAAAAAGCGTACAGAGGAGTCAGTATTCTTCTTGCGTTTTTAACATTGATTGCAGTGTTTGCATTATTTGTGGTAATAGCAGGCCCACAGATTAGAGATAGCTTGCTTACGCTTTATTTTCGTATTCAAGAATGGACGCCGCAGGTTATCGAAAAGATTGAAAGCTTTGTTACAAACAATGAGTTTGCTGTTATTCTTGAAGAGCAGCTTAATAAATACACATCAACACTCAGCACCCTTGTTATAAATGCCTCAAAGGTTTCGCTCACATCGGTGTGGGGAAGTGTACGAAGCGTTACTACAGTTTTATATAATCTGATTATAGGATTTGTAGTTGCGGTTTATATGCTCTACGGGAAAGAACGGTTTATATATAACATAAAAAAGGTGATTTTCACATTTTTGAGCAAAAACCATGCATCAATAATAATAAATACCTCTTCCCGTGCAAATAAAATTTTTTCTGATTATATTCAGGGTAAAATTATAGATTCGGTTATAGTTGGTATTTTGTGTACGCTTGGAATGCTTGTTTTAAGACTTCCGTTTGCGGCACTTATAGGATTGATTGTAGGAATAACAAATATTATTCCATATTTTGGTGCATGGGCAGGTGCAGTGCTCGGTGCGTTGTTTATTTTGATAGTAAGTCCAATTCAGGCACTTATTTTTCTTGTTTTTGTGCTTGTGCTTCAGCAGTTTGATGCAAATATTCTTACACCTAAAATTCTTAGCGACAGCACAGGAATATCGGCTTTTTGGGTTATGTTTGCAATTGTACTGGGTGGGGGATTTTTCGGTATAGTAGGTATGTTTATCGGTGTGCCTGTATTCGCTCTTATTTACGCAATTGCAGTTAGCTATATTGATGAAAAATATAAAAAGAAAACTTCTGTGCCGAAAACAACTGAAGAAACTACAGAATAAAAAATGAAACGGCTGTGACAAAATATTTTGTCATAGCCGTTTTTGTATTAATGTTAATTGCAATTAAACAAGTGCAGTTGTTTTGGATAAGTCTTCGGTTTTTTGTGGTACTATATCAGCAAAAATACCTCCCGATGCATTTTCGAGCATGAGTTTGATTCTGTTAAGCTGATTAACTTTGCTGGCACTTGGGTCGTAGTCAACGGCAACAATGTTTGCGTTTTGGCATATCTCTTTTATTTTTTTGATAATACCTTTGCCAACAATGTGATTAGGCAAACATCCAAACGGTTGAGTACATACAATGTTGTTGATACCATGCTTAATCATCGTTACAATTTCTCCGGCAAGATACCAGCCTTCGCCGCATTGGTTGCCGATGCTGACAACCTCAGAAGCATTTTTTTGAATTTCTTTTATGCTATGATCAGGTTCAAAATGTACACTTTTGCCGAGTGCTTCATTAACAGAGGTTAAAAACAGTGTTATTACTTTTTCAGCAACATTGTTAAAGAAACTGGTTACTTTTGATTTTCCTAGATTTTTTGCGCGGTATATGGCATTTTCACAGCAGTATTCCAAAAATCCAACAAGTGATGGCACAACAGCCTGAGCACCTTCACTTTCAAGTAAATCAACGAGATGGTTGTTTGCAAACGGCATATATTTTACCAAAATTTCGCCTACAATACCAACTTTAGGTTTCGACACATTATCGTAAATCGGCAAATTGTCAAAATCTTCAATCATACCAAAAATATTTTGCTTGAATTTTTTAAATCCGTATGCAGAAGATGATATGTCAGCTATACAAATTTGTTTCCACTTTTCGTAAAGACTGTTTGCACTGCCGGCTTCTTTTTCATACGGACGCATACGATAAAGCACTTTCATAAGCGTGTCGCCATATGCTACAGCGTGTGCTGTTTTAACAACAAGCTTTGGTGTTACTTTTAGTCCGGAATGCTTTTCAAGTCCTGTGAAATTAAGGGATAATACAGGTATAAAACCGTATCCTGCCATATTAAGCGCACGGCGAATAAGGCTTACATAGTTTGATGCACGGCATCCACCGCCGGTTTGCGACATAATAAACGCAAGCTTGTGGACATCATATCTGCCGGATAAAACTGCTTCCATCATCTGACCGATAACAATAAGTGCAGGGTAACAAGCATCATTGTTTACATACTGCAGTCCAAGGTCAATGACTTTTTGCCCTTCTGTACGCATCATTTCAATTCTGTAGCCGCTTTCTCTAAATGCCGCTTCAAGAAAATCAAAATGAATAGGGGACATAGGCGGACACAAAATAGTGTATCCGTCATTTTTCATTTGTTCAGTAAATTCGATGTATGTAAAATCTTTGTTTTCGTAAGACGGGAAAGTAAGACTTTCGCGCATACGTAAAGCTGCCAGCATTGACCGTACACGAATTCTTGCGGCACCTAAGTTATTAACTTCGTCAATTTTCAAAAGCGTGTACATTTTACCGCTTTTATACAGAATTTCAGCAACCTGGTCAGCAGTTACAGCATCAAGACCGCATCCGAATGAATTAAGCTGAATCATATCAAGAAGCGGATTTTGACAAACGTACTCGGCACAGCGATAAAGCCGTGAGTGATACATCCACTGGTTAGTTACTCTGAGTATTTTTGTTTCGGCAAGATGCGAAACGCAGTCTTCGGTTAAAACGGCAACACCGTAGCTGTGCAGCATTTCTGGTATTCCGTGATTGATTTCCGGGTCAAGATGGTACGGTCTGCCTGCAAGCACAATACCGCGGCGATTGTTGTTTTTCATCCATAAAATAGCTTCGTCTCCGGCTTTTTCAACGTCTGCTCTGAATTTCAAAAGTTCTTCCCAACCGGCATGACAAGCAGATTTGATTTCGCCTTTAGATATGTTGAATTCTTCGGCAAAGAATTTACACAGTGCATCGGTAAGAATTTTTTCGTTTGTAAAAGCAATAAACGGATGTAAAAAACGTACATTGTTTTCGTTAAGAGATTCCATGTTATTTTTTATGTTTTCCGGATAAGACATAACCATTGGACAGTTAAAATGATTTTGTGCTGTCTTGTCCTCCTGGCGTTCATAAAATACGCAAGGGTAAAAAATGGTTTTAACACCACTATCTATAAGCCATTGAATATGTCCATGTGCAATTTTTGCAGGATAACACTCCGATTCGCTCGGAATAGACTCCATACCGAGTGAAAATATGTTTCTGTCAGAAAACGGCGAAATCTTTACGGAAAATCCTAATTTTTTAAAAAATATTGCCCAAAACGGATAGTCTTCATAAAGGTTGAGCACACGCGGAATACCTATAACTCCACGTGGTGCGTCGTTTTTATCAAGAGGTGCATAATCAAATGTGCGTTTTTTCTTGTATTCAAATAAGTTGGGTGCATCATTTGACGATGATTTTGAACCAAGTCCTTTTTCACAGCGGTTGCCAGAAATATGTGTGCGACCACCGGAAAAACGGTTTACTGTAAGACGGCAACGGTTTTCACAGCCTTTGCAATGAGTAACTGAGGTGTCATAGTGTACACTAATCATTTCTTCAAGATTAAGAGGCTTTGCCAAATCGGCGCAATAACGTTCTTTTGCAATAAGAGCAGCACCAAAAGCACCCATTATACCCGCTATATCCGGACGTATTGCAAATGTGCCTGAAACTTTTTCAAAGCTTCTCAATACGGCATCGTTGTAAAAGGTGCCGCCTTGTGCAACAATTTTTTTGCCGAGAGATTCGCTGTTAGTAAGTTTTATAACTTTAAACAGTGCATTTTTAATAACCGAGTAAGCAAGTCCGGCTGCAATGTCAGAAACATCTGCGCCTTCCTTTTGTGCCTGTTTTACGTTGGAATTCATAAATACGGTGCATCGTGTACCTAAATCCAGCGGGGTTTTTGAAAATAAAGCCTTTTGGGCAAATTCCTGAGCGGTATAATTCATGGAATTTGCAAAGTTTTCTATAAATGAGCCGCAACCTGAAGAACAGGCTTCGTTAAGCAAAATTGTATCAACGTATCCGTCTTTAATTTTTATGCATTTCATGTCTTGCCCGCCAATGTCCAAAATGCAATCAACTTCAGGTTCGAAGAAACGTGCGGCATAAAAATGGGCAATTGTTTCCACTTCGCCTTCATTTAAACAAAAGGCGTCTTGCATAAGATTTTCACCATACCCTGTTGAGCACGCATATACAAGATTTGCTGTTATGGGCATAAGTGATTTTATTTCGGAAAATGCATTCTGTGCGGTTTTTATGGGGTCGCCCTGGTTGTTGGCATAAAAAGAATATAATAATTCTCCGTTTTCAGAAATTACAGCAATCTTTGTAGTTGTGGAACCGGCATCAACACCCATAAAACAGTTGCCGCTGTATGTTTTCAAATCGGCTTTTTTCACGCAGTAGCTGTTTTGACGGCTGATGAATGCATCGTAATCCTCTTTTGTTTCAAAAAGAGGATCAAGACGTGAAATTTCTGCGGTAATTTTAGTGTCATTAGCAAGCTTTTCGGCAAAGCTTTGTACATCGAAAAATTCAGTTGCATTATGCTGAGCATATATAGAAGCACCCAATGCCGCAAAAAGATGTGAATTTTCGGGAGAAATTGCTGTTTCGTCCGAAAGTTTAAGTGTTTCTTTAAAAGCCTTGCGTAAATTTTTAAGATAGTGAAGCGGTCCACCTAAAAAAGCCACATTACCGCGTATAGGTCTGCCGCAGGCAAGTCCGCTGATTGTCTGATTTACAACAGCCTGAAAAACCGATGCTGCAAGGTCTTCTCGTGCGGCACCGTCATTTATAAGCGGCTGAATATCGGTTTTTGCAAAAACGCCGCACCGTGCCGCAATTGGATAAACCATTTTGGCATTTTCTGCCAAATCATCAAGTCCGGAGGCATCAGTTTGCAAAAGTGCAGCCATCTGGTCAATAAATGAGCCTGTTCCGCCTGCACATATGCCGTTCATACGTTGCTCCATACCGTTTGTAAGGTATATAATTTTGGCGTCTTCACCACCAAGTTCAATAGCTACATCAACTGTACGGTCAAGACGTTTGAGAGCCGTTGTGACAGAAATAACCTCCTGTACAAAACCTGCATTTATTGCTTTGGCAATACCCATTCCGCCACTACCGGTAAAAAAGAAAGCACCATAGCTTCCCGGATTAAGAGCTGCAAATTCATTAAGCAGACACATAACAGTTGTTTTTGTGTCAGAAAAATGACGTCGGTATTCACTGTGACATATCTGACCATTTTTGTCAGTTACAATAATTTTTGCCGTGGTAGAGCCCACGTCAATACCTATGTAATATTTGTTTTCCATTGTTTAATCGCTGCCTTTTTAATCAACATTTATTATATAAAAATATGAGGTGAATTTTTAAAATATGCAAAATCAAATAATACCATCATAAATTATATCATAAATTACCTAAAAAGTCAATTGATTATACTAAATATGCTGTAGAAAAATGATTCAATATTAGTGTTGAGTATTGTGATATTTTCCCATTTAATATAAAAATGAATAAAAAGGTATCTGAATTTATACAAAAAGTATCTAAAAATATATAGAAATATGCTTTTAAATATTTTATAATAATTTTAAATGAAGAATAATGGTTTTTTGATGTTGAAAAGACCTTGACAGCATCTGAAATTTGCGTTATAATTAAAGTAACCATATATTCTTAACGGAGGGAAAATTATGAAAAAAGTAAGAGTTGGTCAAATTGGCTTTGGCGGTCGCGGAAGAGGGCTTCTTCACAGCATCATTCTTGATAACGAAAAAGCCGAGGTTGTTGCAGTTTGTGACCTTTATGAAGACAGAACACAAAGAGCAAAAGAAATTGTTGAAGAAAAACAGGGCACAACACCTTTCACAACACTTGATTATAAAGAAGTTGTAAATCATCCGGACGTTGACCTTGTTGTTATAACAAGCGCATGGGAATCACATGTTCCGATAGCTGTTTATTCTATGGAACAGGGCAAACCTGTTGCTATGGAGGT